>CAJONG010000007.1 GCA_905235845.1 uncultured Lachnospiraceae bacterium | reverse complement strand
CCCTTCCATTTCCCGACAAGCTCATCGTTGCCAAGGAATCTCCCTGTTAGGTCGCCTGTCTGCACATCGGGGATCCACGCAAAGTCCGTCGCTTCAGGAACGCCAAGGGTATCGGAATAAGGAAGCGAGACAGGTTCTTCCATCAGCTCTTCGGAAGACTGCGTCTCAGATTCGATTTCCGGATCTGCCGCCTGTTCCGTAACTGTATCGTTCTCAGGATCATGCGCTTCTTCCGTGGGCTCTGTCGTTATTTCCGGCAGCGTCCCGGATTCTGCCACAAGCTCCGCTGTGCTCTCAACCACTTCGTGTACTGCCCCGTCACCCAACACACCTGTCTTCCATAAATAGAAAACACCCGCGCCGGCCACAGCGGCAATGATCAATCCGATCACGATAAAGCTCATGGTCCCGGAGCCGCCGCTTTTTATCTCATCCGAAAAAAAGGCATCCTGCTGTTTGAAAGACTCACCTTCGATCCGGCAACCACATTTATCACAAAAGATGCTGTCATCCGGTATTTGTGCTCCGCAATTCGGGCAAAACATACTGCGACTCCTTTCTTTCTGACGACTGACAACTGATGAAATAATTCTCTCTTTTTTGATTTTAACTTTCCCATTATCTCTTTTGAAGGTGTGACTAAGTATCCTGCAATGCACATATCTTTTGTCACACCCGATTCTGTGATATGCTTAAGCAAAGGAGGTGACTTCCATGTTTGCATCCAGGCTCAATGAACTGTTTCAATACACAGGCGCAAATAACAGGCAGGTGGCAAAGCTGGCCGGATTTGACCGGACCAATATCAGCCGCCTGCGCAGCTTTAGCCGGACGCCTGGAAAGAACAGCCCGACGATTAGGAAGCTTGTCACGGGACTCTATCTGTATGCGGATGAGCGGAATGAACTGGGAAAACTATGCGGATATATCGGCGCCAATCCGGATGGAGCCGCGGAGGAGATTATGGACCAGCTCAGGAACTGGCTCTATGAGGGAGAACCGGAAGAAGGGAGAAAGACCACAGAAACGGGGACTCGTCCCGGGGGTAAGAGAAAGCCGAAGATGGTCTATCGTTTCTTCGGTGAACGCCTGGACGCGGTGATGAAGCTGACGGATCTGTCCAACACCCGCTTAAGTCATGCGATTCATATGGATATCTCCATGATCAGCCGCTTTCGCACCGGCGTGCGCACTCCCGTCCCCGGAAGCGATGTGCCGGGAAGGATCTCCTCAATCCTTTTCGAACGGGCAGAGATCAGTGGAAAGCTTAATGGTCTTGCGAAGCTCATGGATATTCCCGCAGACATGCTTGACGAAGAAGCTCTCCACGCATGGCTGTTTGATGAAGGAACGATTCCGGAGCGGGAGGCAGGCATTGCGGAGAACCTGTTAGAAATCTTTGATTCTTTTTCTGCCGAGACCAGACTTCCCCTTCCGGCACCGGAAGAATCGGTAACGGATGATATCTCGCAGTCAAAGCAGACGGAGTATTACGGGAAAGACGGGATACGAAGTGCCGTCCTTCGGTTCCTCTTTGACGCCTGGAAACGAAATGCCGGACTGCTTTTGTTGTATTCCGATGAGGATCAGGAATGGCTGACCGATGACACAGACTTTTTCATGCGCTGGGCCACCCTCATGAGCGCCTGCGTCAAGAACGGGACAAGGATCCGTATCATCCACAACGTAGACCGGGACCTTACGGAAATGAACGATGCGATTAAAAGCTGGCTGCCTCTCTATATGTCCGGGATGGTAGAATCCTGGTACAGCACAAAAAAACGGGATCCGCGTTTTTCCCATACCATTTTCCTCTGCCCGGAGATGGCTTGCATCGAAGCCTTCCATCCTGTCGGCACGGAGGCCTCCGGCATCTACCACTACTATACGGACCCACAGATTCTCAAAGTATGCCACTCCGGCTACGAAAGCATGCTGGCGTCTGCCGGACTGTTAATGAAAGTCCCGGCTCCTTCCGTGAATGATGACGATTCAGATATCACGATCATTCAGAACGGCCTATCCGTAGCGACCATGCCGGAAGAACTGGTTCGTTCCTTTGATGAACCCGCATTGTATAAAGAATGGACAATGATTCGGGATGCGTTTCTGTCCCGGCTTAAAAAAGCCAGGGTGAACGAGTGTGTCACCCTGAGTGATGATGAAGACCTCTTTTCCGGGAAAGTCCGGATCGAACAGCAAAACGGGATCCGGGAGCTTTTCTATACGCCTGAACAGTATGCGTTGCACCTTCGGAATATCATCCGGCTGTCAGAGACCTATCCCGGCTACCGATTCTATGCGCTTCCTCAGACACCCTTCCCGAACATGAGGCTTCTGATCGCCGATGATGTGATCCGTATGATCCATACCATGCGGCCGGAGCTTTCTTTTGGAGTCAGCCACCCCCTCATGTGCCGGGCATTCCACAGTTATGCCGAAGGCCTGATGTCGCAATACAGAATGGATCGCAACACGCTCAGGAAAATGCTGGAAGGAAAATGCATTTAGTTTCTCTATGTCAAAGTCTGTGTCATAGGCAAAACAGAGAACAAAGCCACATTTCAGAGCAGTTTTCATCGATCCCAAATTAGAATTCGAATGCGCCGATGTGATAAGCAGTTCTTTCATTCTTTCTTCAGGAATAATTTTCTGAATTCCTTTCTTCCCGGAACCCATGCCTTTTCATAAATATGGCTAAAATGATTCTTCACTGTCTGTTCTGAAATACCAAACATGTATGCGATCCTCCGATTAGAAAATCCGCACACTTTCAGATATCCAAGCTCCAATTCACGTTTGGTGAGGCCAAGTCCCTCTGCAACTTCGAGATATCGTTCCTTTGTTATCCCAGGCTCATTCATCGCCAAAATCCATTTCTTCATTCATTTTACGTTCGGTATTAAGTCTGAGTGGCAGAAGTAAAAACTCTATTATTACGGCATAAAATCCTGACAAAAAGCACATAGCCAGATTAGGACCGATGGTTGTAGGATCATCAAGTCTGCCAAGCAGAAAGACTCCGGATATTATGATCGCAAAAAGAGCGCCATGAATGGTCAGTTTTTGTGCTGCTCCTACTGCCTGAGTGATATTCTTTAGCTCTAAAAGACTATACTGTTTGATACCAACGGAAAATGCTTTGACAAAGTCACTCCATTCTCCCATGATGAAAAGTCCCGGAATCAAAACCAGTGCTATGATTATAAGCGACGGTAAATCAAGAAACCAAAAGATTACCGAAACGCCCCAGCCCCCTAACAAGATGTTAATAGCAAAGACGGCAATAAAAAGACACAGTTCTCCAAGTAACACGATACGAATATTTTTTTTCATGGCAAGCTCCTTTCCAATACATTGTCATCAAGTTTCTTACCATAACCATATCACTCCAAAGACCTGTATTATATAGTACCTTTTTTCCTTAAAAAATGAACATAAGCCTCAGATTCCAACATGTTTTTCTCATATGACAGCACCCTAGATATTTATTCCCAATCTGACAGCATCAGCCATAGCAAGGAAATCCTTTGCTTTAATTATCGCAATCCCCTGTGCTTCATCACCGAGCACGACAAGTTCATCTCCGGAAGAGATATTAAATAGTTTTCTGGCCTTTGCAGGGATAACTATCTGCCCTTTATCCCCAACCGTTACCATACCAAAAAGATGCTTCCCCTTTGGCGGTAATTCCAGTCCAAGATTCTCCCCCGGTTCATAATTGACCATATCATCAAGGGATACTCCAAAAATCTCAGCAAGCTGTCTTGATTTTTCAATGTCCGGTATCGTTTCCCCCGATTCCCATTTTGCAACAGCCTGTCTTGTCACCCCAAGCTTTTCCGCAATATTCTCCTGCGTCATATGATTCAGTTTTCTTAAACGTGTCAGATTATCCTTAAACATCTGATCTCCTTGCTTTTTTGATTCCCAAAACCGCCCATCTAAAAAAGGGGAGTCTTGATATCAATTCATACAAAAGATATGCTATAACAACTGCGCTTATAAGACTTATAAGATAAACCACCGGAAACGGCAATATATCCTTCGGTGCTATGTAAGCAGCTATAATCGAAATCCCAAGATAATGGAATATGTATAATCCCCAGCTATACCTTGTCATTACAGATGTTATACTGTTTGTAAAATCAAGATATCTGGCACCCATACCAAGAAATGCGATCGAAGCAAACCATCCAAATAATGTAAACAAAGGCGTCTTAAATACCGGTGCATCGGCATAGTTATCTCCAAGGTATACTATAGAAAACGTAATAGCCAAAATCACAGCCACAATCGTCAGCCAAAGGGCATTTCTCTTTAAAATATCTACAACTTCATCATGTGAAAAGACAAAATATCCAAGCAAAAAGGCAAGCCCATAATACCCGAACCGGTAAACGCAGATAATAGGGGTATTAAGAATCTGTGCTGCTCCAAAGACCGGAACAGCCATAAGAATTATAACGATAATATTCGTTCTCTTTGCAAGCTTCCACAGCCTATCCTTCTCCAATCTGCGAATTGGAATCAGAACCACACTGAATACCCAAAGAAGCTGAATATACCACAGTACTCCGATACCGCTTACCGCCATGATAAGAAAAGCTACCGGTACAGGCACGGTCTTCAGCATATTCATGGCATTGGATAGTCTTGTATTATAATACCCCTGTATAAACTGGAACGCAAAAAGCCCGATTGTGGAAGGTACAAGCAGCTTAGTTGTTCTGCTTTTAAAAAACTCTTTATCGGTATGGGTTTTAAGGTAGAGCTTTGAACTTATACCTGACACCACGAACAAAAGGAACATAAACCACGGAAATGTCAGATATTGGAAAATATCCCAGTATTGTACTTCAAATCCGGATATATTCCCCGCCACTCCCGGAATACCTTCCCCATTATACATATAAAAAACATGGTAGACCACAACGATTACAACAGTGATCCATCTGATATTGTCCAAATAATATTTTCTCATACTGTTCCCACCTTTGCAATTATTCTTAACATCAGAATAATCGTTTGACCATCATCTGTCTACCAATTAAAGCATACATTTTGGGTTCGATCCTGTCAATTTTTGTTGCGTATTTGTATGCCCTTGTATGCCCTTCTTTACTCAATCATCATGCTTCATCCTCATTTTAGCAATGAAACTCCAAGAAACACCTTAATTCATCTTCAACAACGTATTTACTTTCTCCTTAACTAAATGACATTGATTCACAGTTGATTTGTGGGTACAACAAATAGAGCGGAGCTACAACACCGCTTCATAGAGAAAGCCATCCTGAATGCACGCACTTTTTCCCGGAAGCGTGTTCTTCCCATATATGCACTCATTCAATCGTCAGAATATCTGCAAAGCCTGTCACCTTAAAGATTTCTTTCAATTCCTCCCTGGAATTTTTGACCAACATAGTCCCCTTTGTATTCATGACCTTCTGGGTGGAAAGAAGCACGCGAAGTCCTGCGGATGAAATATACTCCAGTTTTTCAAGATCAAGCACAAGATCTGTCACCTCAGGCAGAAGTTCCTTGACCTCTCCCTCAAGTTCCGGTGCGGTAGTCGTATCAAGCCGCCCTTCCAGTCCTATCGTAAGGTTGCTGCCATTTGCATTTTTCGTGATGTTTAACATTGTCATATCCTCCTTTTGTTTATGGTTTTTATCCACTTTTATCGTGTGATCAATATCGCCGTCGATCTCGAACCAAGGGTAATCCTATGCTGATCTTTGGCCACAGGCTCACGACCGGCCGTATACGCCTTGCCATAGGCTTCTGCCGCCAGGTGCCACTTCATACCCTTCGGCACGATCGGCAGTTCAAAGTGCTCTTCCCAATGTGCGTTCACCGCCACATAGATAAAGGCGTCCGTTTTTGTCCCATATTTGATATGATCCTCTGCATATAGAAAGGCAAATGTAAGCTGCATACATTTTACCTGTCAGATTTAAAAATCCAGGACTGTCGTTCCTGCTTCAGCAGCTTTGCAAAGTTCTTGCCTGAATTCTGCCACAGCAGGCTTGAACGCTGCATATAAAGCCGGAACAATCTTCTTATTTTCTCCCTCGGCAGCATCAAACACCTTGTAGTACAAGGGTAGTACGTCGAGCAGTTTGATTATGCCGTAAGGATGTAGTTCTCTTTCATATACTTCACGTTCATCGCAAGTCTTACAATCAAAATATATCTCGCAGAACCTGTTCCAGAGGAACATATTTTCCTCCTTAGAAAACCCGACAATCAGCTCACAGAACTCATCCGGCAAAAATCCCGGCAGCAATTTAAAAAGATAGTAGATAAAAGCCAGATCAAAAACAGGATGACCTAACACGGCATCTTCCATATCTATGATAACCGCTTTTCCTTTTTCAACCATTAAATTACCGAGGTTAATATCGCCGTGATTAAAATTCTTTCTGTCCGGGATAAGAGAAATCAGCTTTCTTGCTGCCCTTTTTTCCTCATCAGAAAAATCTCCCTCTGAGTTTTCTACCTTCTTAATCCACACCTCTTTCATATCAGGGTAACAATCCTTCTCAAAAACAATGTGATGCATATTTTTTACATAAGCTGCATATATTTCAATATAATAGCCTAACCTGCCTCGGTCTTTTTGCATCACATTTTTGAGCGTATCGGCATTTATGATCTCATAAATAAGACCATAGCCCCGGCCTACTTCAACAATATCAAAAGGTATGGCTGTATCTATGCCGTGAGTAAAAGCATTTTGAGAATTATCTCTCTCCTTTTCTACCTTTTCCAATTCATAACCATCAACAAAGACCTTTACGATCCTTTCATCGTCAAGCTTATACACCGTACCGCAGGCACCTTTTCCAAGTATGGCACAGTTATCAACGGCGATTTTACGGTGCGCTCTCTTTACATCCATTATGTCAGTAAATCTTGTAACCTCAAATACATCATATACGCCGTCAGAAACATTGATAATCTTAAAAGTATTTATTCTTTTCTTTATACCCAACATAGTTCTGAGTCCTATGCTTGAGATATATTCAAGTTCCTTAGCGTCCACAATAACTGAAGATACATCGTTGCTTTCCAGTGCCTCGTTTATCTCGTTCTGTATTCCACCTATATTGTTAGTATCTACCCTGCCGCACATATGTATGGTCAGAGTATCCTCTTCAAATTCAGTAGTTAAAAGCGACATTTTTCCTCCTCTAACGGCTTATCTTTTACCAATAAGTATCATGCTGCTCCTCGGCATCAATGTGACGGTGCCCTTTGTTTCCTTTCCCTTGCTCTTAAATTTCTCATCTGCAGAATACATATCTATACGCCAATTCATTCCTTCCGGTATGATTGGAAGTTCAAAGCTATGCTCCTCCCAGTGTGAGTTGTAAGCACAATAGATAAAGCAGTCTTCCTCCGTCTCAAATTCCTTTACCGGCTCGCTGTACATAAATCCAAAGGTTAAAAACGGCGAAAAGCGGTCGAACTCCCACGCACTTGTCCCATGCCAGGATACCTCCGGATAATTCATGGAATTATGCCCGTTAAAATAATCTCCCTTGCGAATCACAGGATGTGCTTTTCTAAAAGCAATCAGACTCTTTACATAATGAAACACATCCTCATATTCCTTGAGCCGATTCCAATCCAGCCATGAAACGGTACTGTCAGAAGAAAAAGCATTGTTATTTCCATATTGGGTGTTACCGAACTCATCTCCCGCCCAGAACATCGGCACACCTCTTGATAGCATTAAAAGCGTCATAATGTTCTTGATCTGCCTTCTTCTAAGAGTAATTACCTCCAGATCATCCGTTTCTCCCTCAACGCCGCAATTCCATGAACAGTTATCAAACTCATGATCCATCGGCGAGGTAAACGCATTTCCTTCGTTGTGCGCATGATTGTATGCCACAGTATCGTAAAGAGTAAAGCCATCGTGTGAATTTACATAGTTGACCGATGAAGCGGGTCCGCTTACTCCGAACATATCCGGCGATCCCTCAAGGGATGTAATCAGCTCAGGTCCAGCCTCCGCCATCCCCTTTGCAAATCGCTTTAATGTATCCCTCATCCTGGGATTCCAATCCGCCCAGCCGGTCGGAAACTGTCCTATGGTGGAAAAGCCTGCCGCATCCCATCCCTCTGAAATCAGCTTCGTATCACTAAGGACGGGATCGTTTTTTAGAGATTCCACAAGCGGAGGACTTACCATTGGCTGACCGTCCTGCCCACGAGCAAATATCGGAGCCTCATCAATCCGAAACCCATCAATATGAAATTCCGACACCCAATAGCGCAGAGAGTCTACAATGAAACTCCGCACGATTGGATTATTGCAGTTCATGGTATTGCCACAGGCAGAATAATTGGAGTATGTCCCGTCATCATTCATCAGATAATAGGTTTTATTATCTACGCCACGGAAGGATAAGTATTCTCCCCCATCACCATACTCTGCCGTATGGTTAAAGACTATATCAAGAATGACCTCGATCCCGTTTTTATGAAGCTGCTTTACCATATTTTTCATCTCATCCACAGCCAGACCCATTTTCCCATAAGAAGCATAGGCCGTCTTGGGCGAGAAATAGTTGACGGTAGAGTATCCCCAATAATTCGTGGGAACATCATCGAGTGCCGGAAAAAACTCCTCAAACTCAAACAGCGGCATGAACTCGATACAATTGATGCCAAGCTCCTTTAGGTACGGAATCTTTTCGATTACCCCCGCAAAGGTTCCTTTATGCTTTACCTTGCTTGACTTGTCTTTCGTAAAACCTCTGACATGGAGCTCATAAATTACAAGGTCTTTCATAGGTGTGCCCAGCGGTCTGTCACCGTCCCAGTCGTAATCATCCCGAATGATACGTCCTCTGAACTGATAGGATTTTTTCTTATATGTACGGGTATGCCATTCATCACGCCCTGAGACCATTTTTGCGTATGGGTCAAGGACAATCTTCGTCTTGTCAAAGCAATGGCCCTCACTTAAATTATAAGGTCCGTCAAAGCGATAACCATATTCCGTATTTTCCCAGTCAAGTCCAAAAACCATTACCGCATAAACACTTCCTATCCGAAACTCATCCGGAATGGAAATCTCGACAAAGGGCTTTGCCTCTCCCAAATGATAAAGCACAAGATTGCACCTTGTAGAATGCTTTGAATAAATGGAAAAGTTTACCGTATTATCATCTAAAACTGTTGCTCCGAACGGCATAGTCTTTCCTGCTCTGTACTTAATCCCGTTTAGCTCATGACTTGGAAATTGATCTACTCTCTTCATTTTCTCTACTCCTACTGATTATCAAACTGGCTCATATACAAATCAGCATAAAAACCTTTCTTTGCCATAAGCTCATCGTGTATTCCTGTTTCTATAATGTCTCCGTCTTTTAAAACCAGAATCAGGTTCGCATTTCTGATCGTTGATAGCCTATGGGCAATCACAAAACTTGTTCTACCCTCCATCAACTTATCTATCGCTTCAGAGATGACCTTTTCCGTTCTCGTATCTACAGAGGAGGTTGCCTCATCAAGGATAAGAATCGGTGCATCATCAATCATTGCCCTTGCAATATTAATAAGCTGTTTTTGCCCTGCCGAGATGTCTGCCTCCTCTGCAATAATCGTGCTGGCTCTGTCAGGACACTTGCTTATAAAGTCATCCAGCCCACAGTCCTTTATGACCTTATCAAGCAATTCATCACTGACATTCTTTTTTGAGTACACGATATTGTCACGAATGGTACCTTGAAATGTCCATGTTTCCTGAAGCACCATACTGATCATACTGTGCAGTGTCTCGCGGGACATCTCATATATAGAGGTACCGTCAATCTTAATATCACCACCGTTAACCTCATAAAAACGTGTAAGCAGATTTATAAGTGTGGATTTACCTGCTCCTGTGGGACCAACGATTGCCACCTTTTGTCCCGCATCAACATGGCAGGAAAAGTCATGCACGATGATATTCTCCGGTGTATAGCCAAATCTTACGTGACTAAAATCAACCTCGCCTTCGACCTTCCCCGTGTCTACCTGTGTCCTGCCGTCATCCTCCATCTCCTCCTGTTCCAACATCGCAAATATCCTGCTTCCTGCTGCAAGCGCCGGTTGTATATTGCCTGCTGCCTGAGAGATCTGAGAGATAGGCCCCGCGAATATTTGAGCATACTGGATAAATGCCACGATCGTACCTATCATAGCATGACCGGTAAAGACAAGAGAAGCACCTACAACACAAACCAATATGTAACTGAAATTGTTTGCAAAAACGGCAAGCGGAGACATCATATAAGACACAAGCTGAGTTTTCCACGTTGATTCAAATAATTCATTATTTGTCCTCTTAAAGTCTTCAAAGACTTCATTTTCAGCATTAAATGACTTTATTATCAAATGTCCCTTTATATCTTCATTGATGTGAGCATTAAGCTTTCCAAGTACATCCTGGTTTTTTTTGAAATAAGGAGCTCCTTTCCCGAGTACCTTCATAGATATTACAAGCCCTACAACACAGCCTATTATAGTAGTAACTGCAAGTATCCAATTGGTAAGGAACATAAGTATAAGGCAGGCAATGATTGTTGCAATCGCTGTTACGAGCGTAGGTAATGTACTGCTGAATGATGTTGACAGTATATCTATATCATTCGTCATAGTTGAAAGCGTATCACCTTCGGGATTTGTATCAAAGTAATTAAGTGGTATTCTGTTTGCTTTGATATTCACCTGTTCCCTAAGCTTATGCGCCGTCTTCTGTGAGAGAAGCGGCGCAAAATAAGTCTGTATAAAATTACATACAAAAGATGCCAGAAGAATTATGATTGTAACAGCAGCATATCGTAATACAGCCCCCTCATCATATTCCCCTGTAATACCGATTTGTATCTCGTTCACGATATTTTTCATGAAGTTCGGAGCCAAAACGCATAAGATAGAACCGGAAAGCGACATAAGAACTATCACAAAGAGTATTCCCCAAAACGGTTTTATATACTTAAGGAGCTTCCCGAACACACCATCTGTCTTTTTCCGATGAGCACTACTATTCTTCATTTCACTCTACCTCCCCAGACATAAGCTGTGACATTGCAATCTCACGATAGACACCGCAATTTTCAATAAGCTCCTCATGCTTGCCTTTTCCCACTATCTTTCCCTTGTCAAGGACAATAATAATATCCGCATTCATGATACTGCCTATACGCTGTCCGACTACTATTTGCGTAGAATCCTTGGCATTTTCACGAAGTTTTTTTCTCAGTATGGAATCCGTTTTGAAGTCCAAGGCAGAAAAAGAGTCATCAAACAGATAAAATTCCGGATCTCTGCAGATAGCTCTCGAAATCGTCAAGCGCTGACGCTGACCTCCAGAAAAATTCGATCCTCCCTCTTCAACCCTTGCCTCATACTGTCCCTGTTTTTTCTCAATAAAATCCTTAGACTGTCCGATCTCGGCCGCCCTCTCTATTTCTGCAAGCGTATTTTCAAGTCCACTCTTTTGCCCGTAATTAATATTTGAACCGATAGTACCCGTAAACAAAAAGCTCTTTTGCGGCACATATCCCATCAAATTCCTGAGCGACCAAAGGTTATAGTCCCTAACATTTTGTCCGTCCACAAATACTGCACCCTCTGTTGCATCATAAAATCGCGGAATGAGATTCATAAGTGTTGTTTTCCCCGAACCTGTCGCTCCGATAACGGCAAGCGTCTGACCTCTTTCAACAGTAAACGAAATATCAGACAAAGCCTTTCGGGATGAGCCGGGATAAGTAAACGAAACATTTCTGAATTCTATTGTTCCGATTTTTCCGTTTATTCCGCCTGATGCCATACCGTCCTTTATCTCTATATCAGTATCAATCACTTCGACTATTCTCCTAAGGGAGATGATAAGCCTTGGAAGTGCGGTCATAACAATAATTATCATCGCAAATGCACTGAACGCCTGTAATGCGTAAGATGCAAAAACAACCATTTGCGAAAATGTCTGCTGCTTTTCAGCAATCGTTCCAAGTCCAAATATCATACTGCTTCCAAGAATATAGATTGCAAGCGTAAGCGCACTTTGGCTTATATTAAAAAACGGAAGTATACTTCCTATGTATCGTGTTGCCGAAACATTAGTCCTCATAAGTTTATCATTTGCATTTTTGAACTGAGTCTGCTGATACTCATATCCGTTGTATGCGTGAACAACACGCATACCGGTAAGGTGCTCTTTTGTAAGTCTGTTAATATCATCGATTAGCTTCTGCACCATGGCGGTCTTTTTCACAGATAACAAAAACAAAAGGATTGTTATAACCGTAACCAAAACAGCCGTGATCACAATCGCGGTCATCCATGTCGAATTACCCTTCATCTTTGTGACTGCAATTATTACGGTAAGCGGACACTGCACTAACGCCTGGACACCTACGCTTATAAACAGCTTTACCTGCTCCATGTCATTGGTACACCGTGTTATAAGGCTTGAAGAGGAAAACCTTTTCATCTCGGCAAGATTGAACGACAGAATTTTGCCAAAAAGCTCCTCACGCATTCTTGTTATGACCGTTGCGGAAGTATATGACAGGCAAAAGCCGGAAACCACAGCACTTCCTATTGAACCCACGGAACAAAGGAGCATTTTAATCGCAGGTGCCGTAAGTACCGCAAGTTTATTTGTATTATTCTGCATAAGGTCTGTAATATTCTGCATATATTCAGGTATTTTCAGTGATAATAATACCTGTACATATACCAGAAGTATAAAAACAACAAAATACAGCCATTCCAGTCCCCTCATGTATGATATAATTTTCTTCATGTAGTTTACTTCACTCCTTAAAGTACTGCTACCTTTGAATCATTGGTTATCCGACTGACAGGATGCGTAATTTCTGCCTCAATACCCAACTCTCCCAATACCTTTTGCATTTCGCTCAGGTATTTTCCTGTAAGATTATCGTACTGAAATGTAATAATGAATCTGTCATTCAACTGCATCATATAAACTACATAGTGTCCGTCATTCTCCATGGAGAAATCCACAATATGCTTCATGTTATCGCCTATACTGACAGTTCCCAGATAGGTTACAATCTTCGGAATGAACTTCGGAACAAGGGAGTATGATTCCTCCATTCTTTTATGTGTTATACAGTAGTCCTTTGTACGCTGCATATCCAAATCCTTACGGATTCTTTGGGTCACATCCGCAAGGGATTTTTTCATAGCATCATCATAAGACGCATAAGTTACCATGAAGCTAGAAGCATTTGCAATATCATCATTAAGCCCCAAAACCTTCTTCAAAGATAATGTTGTAACAAATACCACATCATCGGTTTCCCCTTTATTCACACCATAAGAAGCCTTAGCTGTAAGCACACAAAGCATTGACGAGGGATTTGAACCATTATCTTTACAAAGCTTCATAAACTCCGAAACAGGAATACTTAGTGAGCCGGAGTAGGTATTTCCATCAAACACAAGCCCCTTGTCATTAAAGGTCTTACAATACGATGGCAAAGAATACAACGGTACCGGATTATACTCCTGCGCATATATATATCCTTTTATATCAGAAGTATAGTACTCATCAGGTTTTCTGCCCTCCCTCAATTCCACCGTTGGTTTTTCGTCCTCATGGCCGGTGTATAATGCAAGATAGGAAAAAAGGAATGTATTAAATATCATATTCAATCCCGAACCATCGGTAACGATATGATATCCGCTGATAGTCACCTTTCTCTCATAGTAACTGATACATATAGTACGTTTAGCAGCTGCGTCTGTACCCGGAGCAACCGTTACCTTTGATTTTATGGGGTCATTAACCCCCTCCTCAGTCTTTACGAGTAAAACCCTGGTTTTACCGCCGCTTGCTTTCTTATCAGAACCGTAGTATTCTATCAGTTCCTTATCATACTCAAGTACGCTGTCAATAATGGGATAAACCCGTTTCGTCCTAGTCCACGCCTGAATGATAAGCTCGTCATTAATATCATGATCAAAAGTAGCTGTGTACCTCATATGTACAGGATTGTCCAGATCATGCTTCAGGGAATCTATACTTACATTCCCTAAATCAACAAGTACCTTACTATTATCCATAATATAGAATCTCCTTCCTGTCATTCAGATAGATTTTTCTCGTACTGCTATTACAATACCGGTGTTTTTGAATCTGTCGGAATATTATGGACAGGTGTTTTGACCTCTGCTTTTATTCCGAACTCATCAAAAAGCTTTACAAGTTCATTCATATATTTTTCGGTAGCTTTCCCATGATATAGCGAAAGGATGAACTTATCATTCAGCTGCATCATAAAAAGGTTATATAAACTGTTCGTCCCTAAATCGAAATCGATAATATGGTGATTATTATCACCAACATCAAGTTTGCCTATATATGTCACCGTTCTTGACTTATACATAGGAGAATGTTTGTATGTACAAAACACTCTTCGAAAGGATAAATAATAATCTCTGGTGCGCTGCAGATCAACATCACTGCGTATTTTTTGTGAAATCTCGGACAAAGACTTATTCATAATATCTTCATACGTTGTGTAGGCTACTGCAAGACCTACTGAATTTGCGATGGTATTGTCCAGTCCCAGTATCTTTCTTACCGATACGGTAACGTCAAACACTATGTCATCCCTTACATCGGGATTGAGTGAATATGCGGCTTTTGCGAGAAGTGCGCACATCATTGATGAAGGGCTTGCGCCATTATCCTTACAAAAATTTATAAAATTTTTAACAGGTATATTCAAAGTACCGGCTGCTATACTATCATGGTCTCTTACCATGTCACTGTCACGGAACCCAATGCAACCAAGCGGCAGCGTATACAATGGTACCGGTGTATATCCCTGTGAAAAAACATACTCAAGCGTTGCGCCTTGATAGTAATCTCTCACGGTTCTTCCTTCTGTCAGATCAACTACCGGCTCTTTATCCTCATGCCCCGTATACAATGCAAGATATACATAAAGCATTGATGTAAATACAATATTCAACCCACCACCATCTAAAAGTGCATGATATGCACTCAGTGTTACGCTATTGTCATAATAACTGACACTAATCAAACGTTTTCCTACAAGTTCACATCCAGGTTCAATCGGTACCTTGCTCTTTATAGGAACATTGTTGCCGTTTTCAGCAGCTATTAGATACGCATGATCGTTTGCATGAGCGGCTCTCACCTCCGGATCCATATAGAATTCCACACTCCCACTTTCAAGCTTTAATACTGTGTCCAAAACAGGATAGACCTTTTTAACCCTGTCCCATGCTCTTTTAAGCAATTTTTCGTCTATTTCGTGGTCTAATACCGCCGTATAGTTTATATGCACAGGATTAAAGAGATCCTGACCCAAGGTAGTCTCTGTTATAAGCCCAAGATCAGCGATAACTATGTCATTGTCCATCGGCTTGCTCCCCCTTATCATAATATCTGTTTGTCCGAATCAACTATTACTTTGTGTGGCCCAGATACCTTCTTTGCTTCAATACCCATTTGGGTCAAAAGCTCCGCAAACTTATTTATGTACCTACCAGTTGCTTTCCCAAACTCAAGCATCAGCACAAATTCATCTCCTATCTGCATGAGCATCACAAGCTGCGTGGCGTTTGTAGCCATTTCAAAGCTACTGATATGCTTTGTGTTTCCACCTATATCAATTTCCCCGATATAAGTAAGAGTGATCTTTTTACTTACATAATTGAGTTCATACGTACTCGAAAGCTGTCTTTTTGTTTTCACATAATCGTCCGAACGCTGACTGTCCATTTCTGCACGAAATTTTTTTACAAGCTCTGCTTCATCATCATTCACAATGTCCTTGTAACACATCTCAGCAATAACGTCTGAGGTGCAGTTCGAGATGCAACCCTCAGCACCGAATATTTTTCTTACGCTTGTAGTTATCTCAAAGAGAAGATCCTTCTGTTCTTTTGGATTAAGCGCGTAAAATGCTTTTGATGTCAAAAGAGCAAGCATGGCAGTCGGGTTTGCCCCAATCTTCTTGCATTCAACTATAAAGGCATCTGCCGGAAACTTTATGGACGCAAAATACTTACTGTCATTCTCATCGGCAGCCATGTCGGGATCTTCGGCGTATTCTTTCAAATATGGCATAGTATGAAGCGGTACAGGTGTAAACTCACCCAGTTCACCTTTTGAAACCGTTTTGTAATACCCCTCCGGTGCTCTTCCTTCTTTTGTCTGAACTGTCACAGGCTCATCATAGACACCGGTATATGACGAGATGTAAAAGTATAGTAGTGTTTTGAATATCTCGTTAAGTCCTCCGCCGTCTACCATTGTGTGATATGCACTTACCGAAACTCTATTGCCATAATAAGTCGCCGTTATGACACAGTTTGATACAAGGTCACTTCCGGGATTTATAGGAGCTTTGCTTTTTATCGCCTTGTTCTCGCCGTCTGCCTTATAGAAAAACAGTTCCTTGCCCTCCATTTCGATCACGCAGCCGATACATGGATAAACATTTATAGTTTTCTCCCACGCTTTTTGCATAAGCTCACCGTCTATTTCTGCATCAAGTTCTGCAGAAAAACGGATATGTATGTCGTTGTAATGATCCATCAGCCAAAGAAGGTTGCGCGGACCATAAGCAATATAATAGTTTTCTGTATTATCCATTTAGTACCCCCTGTATCTTAGCAGACCGCTTCCGCAGAATCCTTTACAATGTGATATGTCTCAGTTTCAACCTCCGATTCTACCCCGAAGGATAACAATATTTCCCGAATGATGCCCATATACTTCTCCGTTACTTTCCCGAACTGGAAGGATATGACAAATTCGCCGTTTAACTCCATCATATACATACTGTCGGTGGAATCATCCGTCATCTCAAATGCCTTGATGTGCTTTGTATTTTCGCCCACATCAAGCTTCCCGATATAGGTTAAAAAGGCATACCGCTTCGCAAGAATCCAGTCATATGTCTCATAAAACTCCGTTAACGTCTTCAAAAAATCCTGCCTGCGCTGGTAATCAATGACACTCCGTATCTTTGATGCTGCCTTACTCATTTCATCCCCTGTGATATCCTGATACTGAACAGGTATCAAAAGATTTGCCGAGCAGTTTGCGATGGATTCTTCTATCCCGAATGCTGCTCTTGTACTCATAGTAAGCACAAAGGCAAGGTCACCGAATCTATCCGGATGAAGCGCATATGCCGCCTTTGCCATTAAAATGGCAAGCATAGCGGACGGATTGGCTCCGATTTTCTTACATGCACCAATGAATGCCCCTACAGGCACCTTTATGCGTGCGATGCTAATCTCACCATCCTCATCCGGACACATATCTAGATCAATAAACATTCCCTTGCGTTTTGGATAAGTGATTAGCGGCTGACGCTCGAAATCACCTCTGTCCACCGATGATAAGGGAATAAAATAGTCCTTAGGTGGCCGATCTTCTTTTGTCATAACAGGTGGTGTCTCTTCACCTTTACCTGTGTAAGCCTCCAGATAAAAATAAATCATTGTCGAGAAAATCGCATTAATTCCACCACCGTCCACAATACAGTGATAGGCACTCATCGTCACCGTATCCTCATAGTAGGTCAGGGCAAACACTCTGTGTGCTGTAAGCTCTCCTCCGGGGAGTATTGGTACCCTGCTTTCAATTGGGTCATTCTTTCCATCCTCGTGATAGAAAATCATGCTACCTTCTTTAATATCGGGTACCCAGTCAATCAACGGATAGACTTTCTTCGTTTTATCCCAAGCCTCTCGTAAAATCTTGGGATTCACCTTATGGTCAAGGGTTACACGAAATTTGTTATGGTATAAGGTTTCCTTATCATGCCACCAGAAAGGAGAAAATGGTCCTCCGTCAAAGGCTTCCGTTCTGCTCATGCTTTTCTACCTCTCTATTTCTCTCTTCTTCATATTCTAAACCTCTCCCTCAATACGATATGCTTTTTTTGAGGAAATATCGTGGATCCCCAGCCCTGTAAGCACATCCTTTACCGCAGTCATATATCTGTCTGTCTCTTTTCCGTACTGCATACTGACATATGTCTTTTCACCTGTCTGCACCAAAAACAGGGCGTTCGCAGAATAATCACTCACTGTGACACCACAAATCTCTGATGTATACTCTCCGACTTCAAGACATCCCGCATAATTTATACAGGTGCAGGCATTACGGATATTAAGCACAGCGTAGGTATTTTCCAACGCAACGTGAGATTTGATATAATCATCAATTTTCTGCATAGAACGCTTGCTTGAGATCTGTTTCGCCAGCAACTCCTCCCGTTGTATCACATCCTCATAGTCAAGTACAAGCGGCATCCGTTTTGAACAGGGTGCAATCGTCTCTTTCACATCAAAAGTATCACGGAAGTCTGTCATAACACCGAAACTTAATGCCCGTCTCTCTTCCGGAAAGAGACGATATATCGCCCTTGCCATCACAAGAATCATCATCTCATCGGCGCTGATATTATATTTGTCGCATATATTTTCAAATAATCCGGATGAAAATACCAGCAGCCCCGTGGTAATCCCGTTTTCATCGTTTCCAGTTCCAGAATCCATAAATACATCTGCAATGTCATGATATAGCACCGGAGCCTGGGGGCTAAAATCTGTGGGATTTAGCATTGTATTCTGCACAAAATATTCTTCCGGTCTCCTGATTCCTTTCTTCGTCAAGCAATCTGTATCATCCCCGTTTTTCTTTGCAAAATACACTGTAAGCAACTTCGATGCCAACCGCATCAATCCGATTTCATCCGCAAGAGAATGATATGCACTTAAAGTCAGCGTATTTTCATAGAAAGTAAGTACAAAGCCTCTATTTTTTACGGCTCCGCCTGCTATCCTCGGTATGCGCTCAGTCTTTATGGGAACGCTTTCTCCCTCCCCCTTAAAAAAGAGAATTTCCTCATCATAGTCATCCGGTATGCAGTCGATCAAAGGATAGTACCTTTTTAGTTCTTCCCATGCTTCTTTGATTAAGCTTTCATCGATCAGATCCTTAAGGCTCACCCGTATCGCCAGATGTATGGGCTCATGCTCATCTGCCCACCAGTAGGATTGAAAAGGTCCACCGTTATACACTGCATTTTTCGCCTCAAATGCCATCTCTTTACTCCTTTAACGCAGCCGCTTTTTCGTTCATATCCTTTTTAAGGCTCACAGCGTCAATCTTGCCATTCGAGAGCACCGGAAATTCATCATACTGAAAAATGTATGCAGGAATCTTATACTTCGCAAGCCTATCTGCAAGAAATTCCTTAAGCGCATCCACATTAAGCGTCTTTCCATCCTTCATCACTACGCTCGCACCTACTACTTCTCCAAAGAAATCGTCCGGCACGCCCTGAACCTTCACATCGGACACCCCGTCAAATAAGGCAATAGCCTCAGCCACCTCGCTGGGCATGATATTTTCTCCTCCGCGAATAATAAGTTCCTTGGCACGCCCTGTAAGGTGCAAATAACCGTCCGTATCCACCATGCCCAGATCTCCGGTATGCAGCCAGCCGCTATCATCAATGGACTGGGCATCGAGCGCCGCCTTATAATAGCAGGACATCAGGTTATAGCCTTCCACATTGATCTCGCCAACCTCTCCCGTCGGACAATCTTCGCCTGTTTCCATATTTGTGATCTTGATCTTTATATTCTCTACCGGCTTTCCTACTGTCTCCACAACACGGTCAATCGGGTCATCATATCCTGTCATACTTACCGGCGCCATCTCACTTAACCCGTATGCCCCGACAAAATGGGTACCTGTAAATGTCTCATCCATCTTCCGAAGCTGAGGCTCTGTCGCCGGTGCACCTGCAAGAATGGTACACCTTAACTGCTTTACCTTATCCGCAGAAAATTCCTTGTTGTTCATAATGGCGATCACCATGGTAGGCACGGAATGGAACAACGTACAGCCATACTTCTCAATCGTCGATAAAATGGTTGCCGTCTTCATATTGTCCGGAATTACGATAGAAGCACCGCGCAGGGCATTACAAAAAAGTCCGGCCGTCATACCAAAGATATGGAACAAAGGCAAAATCAGACAGAGCTTATCTCTTTCCTCGATGCGAATAGCTTTTGCCATAGTAGCGGAAGCATTTAAAATGTTATACGATGAAAGCAGAACACCCTTAGGCTTTCCCGTAGAGCCGGAAGTATAGATCATGACACAGGCATCGTCCGCCTCAACCTTTACATCAAACAATCCCTCCACATCAGGGTATTCACCAAACCTGGTCCTGTAATCAATGTTGCTCCTGATATCGTAAAGCTTGATTATCTTACTGCCCGGTGCCGTAGTAATATGGGACAGAAATGCCTCCTCGTCTTTCATCGTTGCAATCTCGCCATAGCAAAGGTGGGTAATATCGCCGACCTCCGAAACATCGGCAATCTCCTTTTCGTTATAGTTAAAATTTAAAAGACAAGCGATAGCACCAAGCTTCTGTACGGCTAAGAAAGTTATGATCCAGTTCGCTGAGTTTGCGGAGCAAATGCCGACATGCGTGCCTTTTTTTACGCCCAACTTGAAAAGGTCGTGCGCTGCGATCTGTGCGCATTTCTCGATATCCTGCCATGTATAATCCTCTCCTAAATGGGAGACGAAAACGGTATCCGGGCTCTTTTCCACCCTTGCCCTAAGACTCTCCTTGAAGGAACGACTGATGAAGGTTGCGATTCCCTCTTTTCCCCTTTCGATGTCTAAGATGCTGCTAAAACCGGTCATCTCGAATATCTCATATACCTCATCGGATACGTTGATAATCTTAAACTCTCCCTCTGTTTTTTTCTTTCTGGCGGACAAGAGCACCCGAAGTCCCGCTGAAGATATATACTCGACATCCTTAAGATCAATAACAAGTGCATCCTTGGCGTATTCTACTTTATTGATTGCATCTTGAAATTCACTGTAAGTATTGGAATCTACTCTTCCCATTACGGAAACTTTGGTTACTTTTGCATTGCTATTATCAATATTTATTGTCATGATGATCTCCTTTCTGCACCTTACGCTACATCATTAAGTTCTTCTTCATTAGATATTCTGTTTCACACCGGGGAAGGTCGCTGAATTACTTCGGACATGATCAATCCTCCATTATTTGGTATCGACAGGGCAGCCTTCTTGTTTGCCCCTGATATATTTTCCACTCTTGATGCGCCTGTCACCGGGCTTTGTTGCATCAGCCGGAATCGCCCAAGAGGCACCAAACATGACGCAACCGTCGATTCTCCCCTCATTGCAAAGTGTGTTAATGCGCCTGATTCCGATGCCCCATTTCTCCGAGGCCTCCTTTATCGTCATGTATTCCTTCATATTTTCCATTGAGTAAATGCCTTTCAAAAAACATATTGAGAGATATTAATTTATTATACTCCAATTTTGGAATAAAATCAATATGGTGATGAAATTTTCTTGTTGATCTGTGTCGATACCGTCAGTTTTGTATTTTGGTACCTCATTTTCATAGACGTGTTTTCTGACCGAATCTAATAATTATCCAGTGCAACTCCCCGATAAAAGAAAAAGGACTCCGACGGTCTGCTTATACCGCTAAGAGTCCACTATTATTACTACCGGCCCTTTTCTGTAGGCAGGCTTGCAACCGGACTTGGGTTTATCGCTCGCACAAAAAAATCTGCTTCATACCGAAGCAGATTACACGCACAAATGAAGACCGGGAATATGCCGATTAGATATGTCAGCACATAAAAGATCAAATGGCAATTATTATTGCCTATCGATCTTCAAATATCTCTTCTATCGCATCCTTCAAAGCTTCTGACACATCGGCGCCGGAGAGCCATGCAAGGAAGTCGGCATCATCCATAGCACTTACTGCGCCGTAAACCATATCCTTGACGTTATTACTTATCCATGCCCTGTCAAGCAGCTTAAATACCTCCTCCCTGTGGTCATTTCCACAGAGGCGTATGTTCTTAACTTCGGCAAAAGAGCCCTTGGAAACATCAACATCCCTAAGCTCCATCACGATCTTTTCTCCCTTTTGGGAAACAGCGCCAAGCACATGTACCTTTATATTCCTGATGGCCGGAATGAGGGACAGATCGCCCTTGGCAGGGCTTACGATAAACTTCAGATCATCTCCGCTGCTTTGAACCTCCAAGCAGGTTGTAGCGAACCTGCCATCAAGGTATTCCATACTGCTTCCGTCATCCTCGTAGAGCTCATATCTGCCATCAGCACCGGCTACAACGATGATCTCCATCTCTGTAGGATTGGCAGTAGTGTTGCTGCGATCATCCCCGGCAAGAGGCAGGATCCCACCCTCTCTTAACAGAACCGGTATTGTATTGATATCTCTGTAAAGCTTCCTTCTCTTACCGCCATTATACACCATTCCCGTGAAGATATCCGCATATCTCCCCCCAGGAATAAGCATGTTCACGTAACCAAGCCTCAGGTCGGCATCCACAGGATCAGTGATCGCACCGACTATAAGCTGCTCACCAAAGCCATACTCATTTTCAACCGAATATGCGTCTGCATTGTCCGGATTATCGTAATACATAGGCCTTACAAGAGGCTTGTCCTCTTTATAAGCCCTGTAATTCTCTGTATAAAGATATGGCACCAGTCTGTGCCTTAACCTCAAAAACTCCTGCATTACTGTGTGATATGGCTCTTCAACAGTCCATGGTTCCTTGTTAAAGAAGGGACTGCTGGTACTGTGAAGCCTCATGATCGGCGAGAATACGCCAAACTGTATCCACCTTATAAGCCTCTCGTTACTCTTATCCCCCATCATATGTCCGCCAATATCGTGACTCCACCAGCCATAACCTATATTGCTGGCCGTGCTGGTGAAAAAGGGCTGGAATTTAAGGCTCTTCCATGTGCAGACCGTATCTCCCGAAAAACCTATCGGATATCTGTGACTTCCGGGACCTGCGTATCTGGAGAAGATCATGGGTCTTATGTTTCTGCCCTCTTGATCCTTGTAGTGGTAGTGGTTAAGTAAGATTAACGGGTCCACATCCCCTGCCTTTAAGCCGGTTCCCTGTTGCCAGTCGATCCACCAGAAATCAACTCCATCCTTCTCATAGGGATGCATTATCTTGTCAAAATAGGCAGCTCTGAAAGCCGGATCCTCAAAATCAAACGTGACAGCTTCTTCTGTAGCCGGGTCAATACCCATGGAAGAAGCCACCTCTTTATACATATCCTCAAAAGCCCTTACTCCGTCGGCAGGGTGAAGATTAAGAGTCACCGAAAGTCCCCTCTCATGCAGATGCTTTAAGAATCTCTTATAGTCAGGGAACAGCTTCTTATCCCATGTATAACCGGTCCATCCGCTGCCATACTTGGGATCAACCTTAGTTACGTGCCAGTCCATATCAATAACTGCCACTGAAAGAGGGATCTGCTCCCTCTCAAAATCAGCAAGAACCTCATTGTAGCTTTCCTCGGTATATCTGTAATACCTGCTCCACCAGTTTCCCAACGCATATCTCGGAATCATCGGTGTCTTTCCGCAAAGCGCATAGAAGTCCTTAAGCGCACCGTAATAATCCCTGCCGTATCCAAAGAAATAGAGGTCCAAAGCATCATTTTCTCTCTGAATGAATTTCCCGTCCCTATTATCCTCATCATAGACAATAACAGGGCTTGCGGAATCATTTATTATGGCATATCCGTCTTGTCCGAAGATGCCGCCCTCAAGCTCGCATCCGCCGTCCTTGTTATCCAAGGTTCGGGCTGTTCCTCTTAAGTTACGACCGCTGCTTACATACTCGTGGCTATAGTGCCAGCAGGTGCCGAATTTCTTAAGCTCCACAAAAAGACCGTTTGAAGTAAACTCTTTCTCATTATAAGTTAACAGCAACTCCTCGGTTTCCACATAAAGAAGTCCTCCCTCACGCCTTACACTCTTTATGTCATGCTTTAAAGCCCTGTTTTCCACCATCATTGTAGGGCGGTCTTCAAATTGTCCGTTTTCACTGTATTCAAGTCTTAGCAGCCTGTCTGTCAGCACAGATATCCTGTACTTATCGCCGCAAACCATATAGTCCATTATGTTTTCTCCTAAATCTCAGTCAAGCTTTATGATGTATGCTCCGCATGCGGGAACGTTGATCTCCATATCTGCGTTATCACTCCTTGCCTCAAAAGACCTGCCGAATTCATCCATATCTCCCGAAGCCTTAGTCGCACCGATCTCCCACAAAGGAACAGTAACCGTCCTTGCCTCTTCTTCCATGGAGATGATCCCCAGATATCTTTCACCGTTAAGGAACCTGGCAATGGCAAGTATCCTGCCATCGGCAAGAAGCACCTTCCTTCCGCCCCTAGCAAAGGCAGGAACCGTCCTTCTAAGCTCGATCATCCTCTTATACAATGCATAATACGCATTATCTGCATCCCCTGAACGCTCCCATGGCATGGGATATCTGCATCCGGCATCGCTTACGGTATGACCTTCTATCCCCAGCTCATCACCGTAGTATACACAGGGAATTCCGGTAAAAAGAAGGTATGAAAGAACCACGCCCCTGTACCTTTCATAAGTGATCTCCTCATAGTTATGAACTCTGGAGACATCGTGCGAATCAAAGAGATTCATCTGACAGTCAGCAACCGCCTGAGGCAGTAGGCTGTAATGATCTTCACTCCTCTTCACCGCATCCTTGGCCGTCATGACATATTTTGCCTTCATGATAGCTTCGTTTCTCTGTAAAAAGAGATCCGGAAGTCCGGCGAACTGTCTGATAACACGCCCATATCCGTAGTAGTTCATAGGTGTGTTCCAAAGGTCTCCCCTAAGGTACTCATAGCAGTCGCCCCAGTGCTCACCGATTATGAAAGCATCGCGCTTCTCCTGCCTTATCGCCTCACAGATCTCCCTCCAGACTTCATCAGCCACCTGGACATCATCATTCTTACCAAGTACATCTGCCACATCAAAGCGCCATCCGTCAATATCATATGGAGGACGAAGCCACTTCCTTAAAACACTGTCCTCTTTACGATAGATTAGATCCCTTAGCTCTTCATTACGATAATCCATGAAGGGAAGGCTCTTTACCCCGCACCATCCCTTGAGATTGCCGTCTTCATCCTTAAAGTAGAACTCTCTCTTAGTTCTGGTCCACTCATGCTCGATACCTGTATGATTGACGGAAATATCAAGAATAAGCTTCATGCCGTTTTTGTGAAGCTCATCTGACAGCTTGGCCAGGGCTTCATCTCCGCCAAAGTGCGGATCAACATGAAAATAATCTATACAGTCGTATTTGTGAGTTGAAAATGCGCTAAATATAGGGTTTAAGTATATGACATTGACTCCGAGTTCCTTAAGATACGGGACCCTATCTTTGACCCCCTTAAGATCTCCCCCGAAGAAATCCATACCACATGCCTCCTCAACGGGAAGCGGAGCCATATTCCACCTCGGCATCTTAATGCATTTGTGACCGCAATACTCGTATTCTCCGTCCTTTACATCATTTGAAGTATCTCCGTTACAGAATCTCTCAGGAAATATCTGGTAAAAGACCGCTCCGTCAACCCAGTCGGGTTTGACATAGTCTGTTCGGATTATGAAATCATGCCTGTAATCCGGAACAACAGTCTGTACACCCTCCTGTGTATAAAAGTACGCTGCATCTTCCGTTACCAGCACGAAGTGGTATTTGAGTACGGGTTCGTTGAGCGTGGTTTTTGTACTGTAATAGTCAAGGCCGTCACAGCTTTTTTTCCTGATCATGGGAACATAGGTCTCTGCGCCGTTAACTATTCTCCAGAGTAAAACATCGTTTACCGGCGCTTCGCTTAGAAAGCTTAAGGATATCGTTATCTCATCGCCAAGCCTCGGAGAAGGGTTGCTTACATACCCCTCTGTTCCGTCGCTGTATATACTTTTAGTCCAATCTCTCATTGAAAACCTCGTAAAAACCTAATCTAGCCCTTAACTGAACCTGACAGGCCTTCAACATAGAACCTCTGAAGCCAGATGAACAGTATCACGATAGGCACGGCGATAACAACGGCTCCTGCTGCGAACTGAGTATAGTAGGCATCAATTCTTCTGAAGTCAGTCATCCAGAAAAGACCTACGGCAACAGTGTAAGAGCTCTGTCTGTCGCCAAAGAGCAGTCTTGGGAAGATGTAGTCAGACCATGCTCCTAAGAATGTGCCAAGTACCTGATATACGATGATGGACTTGGATAACGGAATGGTGATCCTTGTAAATATCTGAAGTCTTGATGCACCATCTATAATGGCTGCTTCATCGATAGCCTTGGGGATAGTGTCAAAATAGCCCTTTGTTATGTGATATCCCATTGCTGCGCCTGCGGCACCGACAACGATCAACGCTCCGATACTCTGGTTAAGGCCAAGACCCTTTAGGATGTTATACAAAGCTATCATGGACATAAAGCCCGGGAACATACCTATGATCATAAGGATGTTCATAAACTGCTTTCTTCCGGTGAATCTTGTACGGCTTAAGACGAATGCCGTACCAAGCACGATCAGAGTGTTCAGAATACATCCGCATACCGCAACGATCAGGGTGTTCAACCACCATCTTCCGAAGGGCACGGTAGGGTTATGGAACAGATCATAGAAGTTCTTAAGTGTCAGATGCTTGGGGAAGAAGTATCCCACGTAGTAGCCCTGCTCTGCACGAAGTGATGTTAAAAGTATCCAGAAAACAGGGAACATCCACATCACGCCTAAGATCGTTAGTATTATATAACCCGTATTGACCTCTGCAAGCTTCATGATAAATACAAGGCTTATATAAGCGCTGAGAAGACCGATCCAGAAGCCGATCCCGGCGCTCTTTAGAAGGAAATTGTCCTCAATCCCGGCCTCTTCAAGGATCAGCTTTAATGCAAATAGTAGTGTTGTCCAAAAAAATGTTGCAAATATCTGAACAAACATCCATGCTTTTACGATCTTAATGCCGACCTTAAAGTAAGAGATAACTCCCAAGGCCAGGGAAACTATGGTAAATATAAGTGCAAGATAAAGGAAAAAGGTAACTCCTGCAGTATTGTCCGCCGATAAAAGAGAAAGCGCAGTACTTACCATGCTCTTTCTGCCCGCTTCTTTGCTGGTAAAAGGAAGTATCAAAGAAACGAAGCCAACTATTATCGCCACAAGTGCTCTAAGAAAGTACTCCAGCCTAAGTCCTATAACTGTTTTATTCTTCATCATTGGAATCCCTCCTCATTCTTCATTGATCCCGACCTTTGGAATGTTATCAGCGTAAATGTAGCTGAAATGATAAAGATAAGGATACCGATCGTCGCTGCAAGGTTGTAGTCATTGCTATCCGCGGTGAGCTTGTAGAGCCATGTTACAAGAAGGTCCGTCTTGCCGGCGCCCTTGTAATAATCAAGAGTCATTGGACCACCGCTATTAATGAAATAGATAGCGCTGAAGTTATTGAAGTTACCGATCAGATTAGCGATCAGGTATGGTGTTGTTATAAAAAGCATATAGGGGAAGGTGATCTTCCTAAAGATAACAAAGGGACTTGCCCCGTCGATCTTAGCGCTCTCATAGAATTCTGTAGGGATATTCATCAAAATACCGCTGACCATCAGCATGGTAACCGGAACACCGATCCAGAAGTTGACCAGAATGACCGAAACCCTGGCATAGCTTGCCTGTGTAAGGAACGGTACGGCAGATGCCGTCCAGCCCCATTTCTGGATGAGCACATTAAATATGCCCTTCTCGCCCAGCATGGTTCCGACAACCTTAAGTGAAATAAATGCAGGGATTCCCATGGTAACAACAAAGATCGTTCTCCAGAACTTCTTTAACCTAATGCCCTTTGAATTGATGATCATAGCAAGTATCATTCCTCCAAAGTAGCAACTGAAGGTCGCACAGATTCCCCATATAAAGGTCCAGCCCAGCACAGGCCAGAATGTCTGTGAAAGCTTTTCACTTGAAAGAAGAAGTGTCTTGAAGTTATCCAGTGCAACCCAGTCAAAGAGATGTCCCGGAGGCTGATGTTCATTGTCATAGCTGGTAAATGCCATGAGGATCATGTAGATTAATGGTGTAAAAGTAAATATCAGAATTCCCACTACAGGTATTGCAAGAAGCAGGAAACGAATATTCTCATTAGTCAAGGACTTAACATCTTCAATAAAGCTGTTAACGTGATGTCCCTGATCGTGGTTAAATCTGGCATTCTCTCCGGAAGAAATAGAGAACAGCCATACTGCGATAAAGCAGATCGTGACAACAATGGCCACCACTCCGGTAAGGAGAATGATCATGGAATTGTCCCCTGCCTGCATCTCATATATGCCAAGAGCCTCATTGAAGGCCATGCCCTGCTCATGTCCCCCCAGGGTCGCAAGGTCATGCAAAAGATCGATTCCTGTGGTGAACAGAAAAACAAAGTAACTTACTTCAAGCAGGAAAAACAGAAGTCCCTTTACAACCTGACCGTATCTTATATTTGCAAGTCCGCAAAAGAGAAAACTTAGTTTGGAGAAAATGTCTCCCTTTGTAAAAGTCGTGATGAAATTTCTGCGCTTGTACTCTCTATCCATAATTAAACTCCCTAATATAATATTATCGGGGTCGCAGAAGCAACCCCGATAAAGAAACTACTTAAGGCTGTTACTCTGTAAGTGTTCCTGTTATGCTGTCTACAAGGGCATCAAGCTTCTCCTGAGCGTTGGCCTTTGTGATCTCGCCTGATGCAACGCCCTCACCAAATGCCTGAGCAGGAGTCCAGTAATCACCCATCTTGGAGATCGAAGGCTGGTTTGTTGCCTTGGAAGCCTGTGCGTTAAGTGCTGCTGCTACCTCATCGTTTACGATCTCTGCAGAAGATGCAAGTGAGTTAAGTACAGGTACATCACCCTGATTCTGGTATCTGATAAGGCTGTTCTCAGGATTAGCAAGGTATACTGCAAGCTGCTGAGCTGCAAGAGGATAAGCTGTAGATGACTTAACAGTTATCGTCTTGAAGTCAACGAAGTTGGAAAGCTGTACATCCTTGCCGCCGATATTGGCTGTAGGAAGTGCTACCGCACCAAGCTTATCGCCAAGAGCCTCTCTGTAGGAAGGAGCACTCCATGCACCATCTGTAATAGCTGCAAGATTGCCGTCCTTAAACTCTGCTCCGCCTACACCGTCCTTATTTTCAAGGTACTTGGGGTTATTAGCAAGATCGATGACATACTCTGCCGCTGTAAGGCCTGTAGCATCATTCCATGAGCACTCGGAAGGATCTTTACCGTCAGGTCCGAAAAGTGTGCATCCTGCACCTAGGAAGAAGCTCTCGATATACCATGAGTTGGTAATATTTGTGCTGAAGTTGTATTTAGCGCCGGTATCGGCTGCCATGATCTTCTCAAGGCTCTTTACATCGTCCTCGGAGAGAAGATCCTTGTTGTAGTACATGAAGTAAGTGTTGGGAGAGAACGGTGCCGCATATGTAAGACCATCTACTGTTACTGCTGTAAGAGCACTCTCGGGAAGGTCTGACGCGATCGTCTCAAAATCCTTTGTAATGGGAAGAAGAAGTCCCTTGTTAACAAGGTCTGCGATTCCGCCCGAAGGAGTATAGAAGATATCCCCTGCCGTATCAGGGTCTGTCTGAAGCTGCTGAGGAGCTTCATCAATACCTACAACAGCGATCTCGTAAGTGATGTTGAACTCGTCGTGAAGAGCATCAAATGCCTGAACTGCCGCATCTGTGTCCTCAACCGCCTCTTCGGGAACCCAGATCTTAAGTGTTACATCCTGTGTCTCAACAGGTGCAGCCTCTGCCTTGGCAGTTTCTGTAGCTGCAGTGCTGTCAGTCTGTGTTGCGGCTCCACTCTGCGCGCTCTCGCCGCATCCTGCAAGTACAGATGCTGCCAATGCCCCGCTTATAAGTAGTGCGCTTAACTTTTTCATTTTCATTTGCGTAATCCTCCTAATTAACTTTTTCCTAAACTACGGTGTTTCTGTGTTGGTTAATCGCTTTACGGGAAGTATAGTCCAAAAACTGCCCCGGGTCAATCCCCCTACGGCCTTTTCTATGTTTTGCACAAAAAATCAGGTTAACAAAAGGTTAACACTTTTTACTGCTCATGCAGATTGCGAACCGAGAACCTCTCCGCAACCCTGATCGGAAGCCTTTCATCCGCTACAAGATCCTTTTCTCCGTTGATCATTCTGGAGAGATATTCCCATGCCTTGTCAGCCTTGACATCAAAGTTCTGTGCCACCGAAGTGAGCTTAGGTGTTGTGTACTCACAATTAGGCAGATTGTCGAATCCTATAACGGAAACATCATATGGTACTCTGACCCCACACTGGGTAAGTCCCTCAATAACTCCCAAAGCGACTATATCCGACATACAGGCAACGGCTGTGTAACCGCCGTTTGAGAATCCGATGTTCTGCCCGGCTTCAACCGCATTGATATAGACGGTATCCGTGTAGAAGATATTGCTCTCCCCGAAGGGTATCCCGCTTTCCTTACATGCCGCAGCAAAGCCTTTATACCTCTCTTTAATTACCCCCTCTCCGTCTACGACAGGGGTAACAAGAGCCAGTTTTTTGTGCCCTTTTCCGATAAGATATCTGGCAGAAAGATAACCGCCTCTGTAATCCTCAATTCCTACGTTGACTATCTTTTCACCCGGAGCATAGGTATCAATAAATACCACAGGTGCGTCTATTAGCCTCTTGATCTCTTTAACCTCATCCGGATATATCCCCAAAAAGAAAGCTCCATCCACATTCCATGACGATAATAGAGGGATTATCTCCTTCGGGTCATGCACACACCTTAACATAAGATAGTAGTCTTCGTTCCTGACACATCTCTCAATAGTTGCGATTATATGTGCATTATAAGGATTGGTAAAAAAGTCCTCATCCTCACCCAGATATGGAATGACAAGACCTATGATGCGGCTTTCCTTTTTGGCAAGGGACCTTGCAAAGGCATTGGGTTGATAATTAGTCTCCTTAATGATCTCGTTGACCCTTCTCCTTGTCTCCTCGGAAACCTTATGGTTATTGCCGTTAATGACATTTGAAACTGTAGCAGTACTAACCCCTGCTCTTTGGGCAATCGTCTTTAAATTCATTTTTCCCTCCACCGGAGATATGACTGTCACTTGGCTGCAATTATATAAAACTCCCATGGTAAGAAGCTGTATGTTCCTGTAGGGAGCTCTCCCCCGACATTGTAGTCGTCCGTTTTGCCGGAAAAGATAACCTCCTCTTTTCCTGTGATCATGCCGCTTAGATCAATATTGTCCTGCTCTCTCTTTGACATATTGAAGATGCAGATAAGCTCATCGCCTTCAGCCACTCTCTTAAATGCAAATACATTCTTATTCTCAAGCTTAATGATCTCAAATCCATCGGTATTATCACTGTATAAAGCCGGGTGCGAAGCCTTTATAAGTGAGAGTTCCTTTATCAGACCTCTGTAATCCCTGCCGGTTCTGTTCCAGTCTATGGTGTCCTTTTCCATAAAGGCAATATTTTTGTTATACGCTATCTCGTCACCCGAATAGATCATGGGAATTCCGGGAAGTGTGAAGATCAGACTGTACATGGACGGAAGCACATCCTCCGAAAAAGCTTCATCTATGGTCCTGTCCCATGAGTTAATGTCGTGGTTATCAAGATAATACATGGGAAATGTATTGTTATCCGTAGCCGGCAGATAGAGCTTTAACTTATCAGCCGTCTTGCCATCCTTAGCCACAGCCAGAAGAGTCTCATAGACCTTTGCAGCATAGTTGGAATCAAAACCGTACTCAAGGTTAGCCGTCGCCTGACCTCCCAGATCCTCTTCCAACATGTAGATGTCTTTTACCTTATCAAGCTCAATTCTTGCTTCTCTCCAGAAATCCTCCGGAACGCCGGCCGCATAATCGCATCTGAAACCGTCCACATCATACTCAGTGACCCAGTACTTCATGCACTCTATCATCTCTTTTCGCATGTCTGCGTTGTCGTAGTTAAGATCGGCTACATCCGGCCATCCCATGCCCTCCGGCGAGATGATACTGCCATCCTTATGTGTGTACCAGTCGGGATGTTCCGTGATCCATGCATTATCCCATCCGGTGTGGTTGGCAACCCAGTCAAGCATCACATGAAATCCCACATCATGGGCCTTATCCACAAGTGCCTTGAAATCTTCTTTTGTTCCGAATTCGGGGTTGACATCCCGGTAATCACTGACAGAATAGTATGAACCAAGCTTACCGGATCTGTTGGTAACAGAGATTGGATGAATGGGCATAAACCAAAGGGTGTTGATGCCCATGTCTTTTAAAGTACCGAGGTGTTCGGAAAATTCGTTAATGGTTCCCGATTGCGTATATTGCCTGAGGTTAACCTCGTAAAGAACCGCACTCTTCGTCCACTCCGGCGCCTCGGTTTCCGTAGGGATCTCCTGGGTCTTCGACGAAGAACAGCCTGCGCAAAGGACAGTTAACGCAAGTAAAATCCCTGCGGCAAAAAAAGTATTAACATGCTTCATACATCATCGCTCCTTGTAAATGCGTCAAAAACGTTACATTAAGCGATTAACCTATTTTACTATACAAAAAAAGGGACTCTTTTTCAAGTCCCTAATTCGTTTTTATTTTCCTATCTTACACTATCAAAAAACTCATCTATATTCCTTATCCATTCCTCAGGGGGCATGGTCTTAAGCAGGTATTTGACGGGCTTAAGAGCCAGCACCTCCATAACGCTTTCCTTGTCGCTCTTGGATGTGAGGAACATCACGGGGATGTCCGCAGTGGATGCTTCACTCCTTATCATCTCAAGCACCTTGGCACCCGTTATGACAGGCATCTCATAATCAAGCAGTATAAGATCCACCTCCGTCTTGGCAAGGAAAGTGATGGCGTTCATACCCGAATTGGCCATATATACATTGTACTTTGATGACAGCAGGGTTTTGATGGTACGGAGCATGGTAGGATCATCATCCACCACAAGTATCTTCTTCTTGGCAGCCGACAGAGCTTCCTTCTCCATCTCCTTATCAAGAACAGCCAGAAGATCCTTTACATTAAGAGGTCTCTCAAGTATCTTACCCACGATTCCCTCAGGGATTATCTTAAGAGCCTTCTCAATCTCTTCCTTACTTCCCACAAGATAAAGCGTCAGTTCCTTTTCGAATACCTGATCCTTAAGGTATGTAAGTGCCTCCGCCTCTTCGACTATATGATCGTCAAGATACAGAATGATAATCTTGGGAATATCACTTAGCTTTGAGAGGCTCCCTATCGATACAGCAGACGTCTCGACCTTAAAGTCTTCCTTTTTAAGCCCGTTAATGATGGCATTGACCATGAATCCGCTGGTCTCACCGAGCATAAGTATCCTTTTATCCGTCATTTTTTCACACTACCTCCATATGTAATATGTCAGTATCCATACATGGTACATTCCTATGCCTGTCTGCCATCAAGCAGTTCCAGCACTCCGTCCCTGTCAACCATTCGTACCTTATCCTTTATCATATCATACACTCCCCTTTCTTTCATGGGAAGTGTATACTCATTAAGCATCTCTATTATAGCATCTGCCGTGTCAAAATCAAAAGCCTCTGCCGCTTCCTTAAGCGCTGCATATCCCTCTTCAAGCCGCAAACCGTCGATAAGCGGCTTATCCGATTCATCCTTACTTTCTAAGACATCAAGAGCCTTGAATCTGTCCTCATAGCTTCGATAGAGTGCAAGAAGATCCGGTGTCAGCTTATCTATATCTTCTATATTGTTATCATCACCGCATTTTTCAAGATACTCCGCCTGCTTACTGAGTTCCATGGCGCCTATGAGTCTGGCCGAGCTTTTAAGGGCATGAACCTTAACGGTATAATTCCTTACATCCCCGGCTGATCTGTACCCTTCTATCTCATCCGGACCTGTCTTAAGGGACATCCTAAAGTCTCCTATGGCCTCATACAGTATATCCTCGTTGCCGCAATTGGATACACCGGCATCATAATCAATACCCTCTATGCTCTTTAGCATTCGCGTTCTGTCGCCTGACCCGTCCGATGAATTGCTGACATCCGTGTCATTACTTATGCCGCCTGTCACCGATGTCTGACCGGCTTTCTTCGATGTCAGACTCTCATAGTCCGCACTGCCTCTCATATATACCTTCTCCCATGGCAGCAATGAAGCTATCAGTTTTTCAAGTCTTACCGCATCTATGGGCTTGCTTATGTAATCATTGAAGCCTGCGGCTATGAAGTTCTCTCTTGAACCGGATACCGCATTGGCTGTAAGTGCTATGACAGGTGCCCCTGCCGATCTGTTATCCTTAAGCTCCCTCATGGCTGCAAGCGTCTGGGTTCCATCCATCTTTGGCATGCGCTGATCTAAGAATATCATATCGTACTCTGTATCAGCCACTTTATCAAGCGCATCGAATCCGCTGGTTGCGGTATCTACCTTAAGCATCGTCTCCTTAAGTAGTCCCTTCACTACGGTCAGGTTCATTGGCGTATCGTCCACGACAAGTATCCTTGCATCCGGTGCTACGAAGGATACCTTGTAGTCTTCTGCCTCATTAAGCGATCTTTCGTATGTCTCGTTAAAATCTCCTATCTCTTCCCTGCTTATAACCTTCTGTACCACTGTAAATGAGAAGTCGCTCCCCTTGCCGTATTCACTCTTGACAATAAGTCTGCTGTCCATAAGCTCAAGCAACTGCTTTACTATGCTCATTCCAAGCCCTGTACCTTCAATGGTACGGTTACGGGACTCCTCGATCCGCTCGAAGGGAGCGTATAACTTCTCAATATCCTCTTCCTTAATACCTATACCCGTATCCACCACTCTGAAGGTTAAGCCTATCTCATCGTCACCTTCGTAAGCAGCTTTCTCCATATCGACATGGTTGATGCTTAATGTCACCGAACCTTCTTCTGTATACTTGACCGCATTATTGAGTATATTAAGGACACACTGCTTTATCCTTATCTCATCACCGAAAAGTATGTGGGGAATGGTCTTATCCACGTCTATATCAAGCTTCAGCCCCTTATCCGCTGCCTTGACAGCCACCATATTGATAAGATCGTTGATGACGGAGCTAAGCTCATACTCTACCGGGATTATCTCCATCTTGCCCGCTTCTATCTTGGAGAAGTCAAGCAGATCATTCACAAGTCCAAGCAGTGACTTGCCGGAATTCTTGATATCCATAGCATACTTAAGTATAGTCTTATCATCGGATTCCCTGAGTATCATCTCATCAAGTCCCAGAACCGCATTAATGGGAGTCCTGATCTCATGTGATACATTGGATAAGAAATTACTCTTGGCTTCGCTTGATGCCTTGGCTACTCTAAGATCCTCCTTAAGCTGCTGTTCCTCCTGCATATGGTCTATATAGTCACTGACCTCCGTTGTAGTCTTGACAAGACTGTCATACAGACTCTCTATCTCATCTCCGGTTCTTATATACATATTAGAGATGTGCCTTGCAGAGGCCATCCTTTTCTTATCATCACCGGCACTTCTGGTGAACTCATTCATTGCGTCGGTTATCATTATGATGGGTCTGGCTAACAGCCTCTGCCCGATGTAATTCGCAATGAGTACTATAGGTGCGATGATATCTATGATAAGTAATACCAGCTTGATATCAAATGCTATACCCTCGTCATTGTATCTGAACCTCTCCATCTCCTCCATACGTCTCGCCACGTTGAAGGTATCATCTATACCCATCCTGTCAGCGAAAGCTCCCAGTCCTCCCATAGGTGCTGTGGGCAGAGCAAAAGGCTCATTAGTTACCTCATCATCCGCTGCCTCTTCCTCTGAAGATGCTGTATCATCACTTTCCGCCGTGACAGCAATATCTGCTGCGGCAGTCTGTTCCGGCACAATCGGAGCATTCGCTATTGTCTTCCCAATGGCATCCTCCCTTTGGATCACCTGTGTCAGATTGGGTATCAGGCTGTTAGCGAATGCGGCTGCGAATATACCCAGCATGACAGCCTCAGTACCCAGTATTATAAAAAGCTTCCTCGATATGGATGTAGTCCTTCCGCCCTCATTTTCCTTCGGCATAAAGGACAGTCCGGAACGATGCTCATGCTCGAATCTGGCAAAAAACGGGCGAAGTCCCTTGGGAAATCTGTTCTGCAAAAAGTATATCCATAATACACTTAGAAAAGTCTGCGGGACTACCATACCCATGTGAACAAGAGCTATGGAAAGTCTGAGTGTCGAGAATGACTCCTGACCTACGATCAAGAATATGAAAGTATAGATACAAGACATCACTATTGCCATCACTGCGCCGAAAAGCAAGGCCTTTTTGGGTGTGCCTGTCCTCTTAGGTTCTTTCATGGCCGCTACAATGAAGAGTGCAAAGAGATTATATGAGAACATATATGCATCGGTCCTTGCTATGAAAAGACCTGCCACGAACATGATGGAGAAGCTTACAAGCCCACCTGACAGTCCATACATACATACTATGAATATCATGGGAAAAAGATAGAAGTTAAAAAGCACATAAGAAAGCGCAACGGACTCACCGGCAGCCATGAAACAGTATCTGAAGAATATGACCGTCGCTGCCGAGGATAAGAGAACGGATATCGCCCTTACCACATATGCCACCTTGCATTCATAGCTTAGCATACGCCATTCTCCAAGACCCAATACCGTGTCCGTATACGCATGAAGCATATTACCTATATTGAATCTGCTTTTTTTACCGTGCCTTCTTCCTTTCCTTCCTGACATATCTCTCCGTCTCCGTCTGTTTCTGCCATGCCCTAAGATACTCCTGCATCACCATATCAGTATCTCTTCTGTGCCGTAAGTTCATTATAGAGTACAGCATAATTATCATATCTTAGCCTGCTTATCTTCCCCTCTTTGACGGCATCCTTAACCATGCAGTCAGGCTCGTCCGTGTGCATACAATTAAGGAATCTGCAGCCGTCCCTGTATTCGTCGAATTCGGGATAATAATCCTTAAGCTCTTCTTTTTCCATATCAAAAAGTCTGAGAGAGCTGAATCCCGGCGTATCCAGTATATATGTATCCGTATCTATGGCGATCATCTCGGAATGTCTCGTGGTATGCCTTCCTCTGTCTATCTTGACACTTATGGCACCGGTTTCCATGACGATACCATCCTGAAGCCTGTTGATGATACTTGACTTGCCAACACCGCTCGGTCCGGCAACAGTTGTGGTCTTATGCGCCAGCACCTTCCTTATATCATCCATACCCTCACCCTCTGTAGCGCTTACGAACAGTACCCTGCATCCGCAGCCCTCATATGCGCTTTTTATCTCCGTCTTCTCTTCTTCTCCTGCAATATCCTGCTTATTGAATACGATCACACAGGGGAGCTCCTTCTGTCTCATCATGATGAGGAATCTGTCCAACAGGTTAAAATTCGGGTCAGGCCTGGCTATGGCGAATATGATCATCGCCTGATCCACATTAGCCACATTGGGGCGGATGATCTCACTTCTTCTGGGAAGTATGTCGATAATATTCCCCTCATATGCCTCTTCATCAAGGACCTCCATATCCACATCGTCTCCCACAAGGGGCTTGATACCCTGCTTTCTGAAGATTCCTTTTGCCTTACACTGATAAATATGGCTTCCATTATGTACATAATAGAAGCCGCCTATACCTCTGATGATCTTACCTTGCATTAATCCCTCATAAATCCGTATGATCTTAAGCCTTACTCCTTAGTGAAATCAACGGTGCGTGTTATGGCTCTCTCCTCCATGATGGACGGTATATCTATAACATTACCGTTCTCATCCGTAGTGGTTGAACCGGGTATGGTAACCTTATATATGATGCTCACGATACCGGAGCTGCTGTCAGCTATCCCTGATATGTTCATGGACACCGGGAAATTGGATGTGGTCTCTCTCTTAAGCTCCACGCCCTCCGTTGTGGTCAGTATCACGGTAGCCTCTGTACCGCTTGAATAATCCCCATCCTCTACGGCCGGGCTCTCGATATTGCCTATATAGCTGTATGTAACAGTACCTACACCTATACTTAACTTCATGTCTATTATGGTTCCGGCATCCACTGCGGAATTCTCCGTATAGCTCTGATAACAGATCTTGCCTGTCAGATTCTCGTCCGGATTGGTAGTCTCTTCTATGGCTCCTGCCTGCAGGCCGTTCTCAATAAGAAGTGCCGTGGCATCCATGGGATCAAGTCCGATAAGATTAGGCACATGCACCTTAGATGCACTTGCTCCGGTGCTTACACTCAGTATCACGGTGCTGTTACGTTCAATGACAACTCCTGCCGCAGGCACCTGATCCACCACATTACCCTTAGTTACGGTATCACTCGCAACCTCGGCCTTCTCCACCTCAAGTCCTTCCTTGTTAAGTGTAGCCACAGCCTCGGCATATGACATCCCTATCACTTCCGGCACGGCTACCTGACTCTCCGTGATCGCACCCGTATCCTGTGATACTGCATTTGTTATATCAGTGACAGCTACGGTATCACCCTCTCCTTTACTCTTATTAAAATCAAATATCCCGAATGCTCTTCCGACTATGGCTATGATCACGAGTCCTATGATGATCGCTGCGATCACCGCCATTATCGTCGTGATCCTGTCGCCCTTATTGCTTATCTTATTGTTCTTAGACGATGAACTGCCCTTTTGATTCCTCTTATCATCTATATAATCCGGGCGCTTACCGCTTCCCTTCTTCTTACTCTGACTGCCGTTCTTATTCTTACCCTTATTACCGGAACCGGAAGATGATCTGCTCTTCTTGGACGAAGTCCTCTCTCCCCGGCTTCGCTCCGATGCATCCTTGTTCACCCTGACAGAGTACTCATCCTCGTACTCTTCCCTTACCCTTACTCTGTTCTTTACCTCATCAAGTTCATCTTCCGATATGGTTCTTGTAGTAGCCTCCTCATCGGGATCACCTAACTTAACAAAGTCTATATCCGGAGTCATGAGCGATCTCTTAAGGTCATCTATGAGCTCCTGCATGTTCTGATATCTTCTGTCAGGGCTCTTCTGGGTACATTTAAGCACTATCTGCTCTACACTTATGGGTACATCACCCACATAATTCCTTGGGCTTGGCATAGGCTCCTGTATATGCTTGATGGCTATTGCCACAGTGGTCTCACCGTTAAAGGGCACTCGCCCTGTAAGCATCTCAAAAAAGGTAATACCCAGCGAATATATATCACTCTTCTCATCCGAGTACCCGCCCCTTGCCTGTTCGGGAGATGTATAGTGCACACTTCCCATGACATTGGAGGTGATCGTATTGCTGCTTACTGCCTTGGCTATACCGAAGTCTGTAACCTTCACCTTACCATCCTTGCTTATCATGATATTCTGAGGTTTGATATCCCTGTGGATGATATGGTTGTTATGTGCCGCTTCGATACCCATGGATACCTGTATGGCTATACTTGTAGCTTCCTTAACTGAGAGTCTGGACTTTTTCTCTATATACTTCTTAAGAGTGATGCCCTCCACAAGCTCCATCACTATATACTGTGTGCCACCCTCTTCGCCTACGTCATATACATTGACGATATTGGGATGCATCATGCCTGCTGCCGCCTGCGCCTCCGCACGGAATTTTGATACAAAATTAGCGTTCTCCGAGAACTCCTGCTTCAGTACCTTAACAGCCACAGGCCTGTTAAGCTTGTGGTCTTTTGCCTTATATACGTCCGACATACCGCCGGTGCCGATTTTTTCCAGGATCTCATATCGATCCCCCAACATCATTCCAATCTTTATCATCTATATTCCTCTTAAGCCTGCGGTTGTATGAGCACCACGGCTATATTGTCCTTGCCGCCGTTATTGTTGGCTGCATTGACAAGGCTTTCTGCTTTCTCCACCAGATCTCTCTGTCCGTGGAGTATCATGCGGATCTCTTCGTCCTCGATCATATTGGTCAGCCCGTCCGAACACATAAGCACTATGTCTCCATGCTTAAGCTGCACCTGAAAGAAGTCGACCTCGATCTCATCCTCCGCTCCTATTGCTCTGGTGATTATATTCTTATCGGGATGCGACCTGGCCTGCTCGCGCTTAAGTCCGCCCATCCTTACCATCTCTTCCACAAGTGAGTGGTCTCTTGTTATCTGCCTGATCTCTCTCGGGCTCACTACATAGAGTCTGCTGTCTCCCACATTAGCCACATACATGGTATCTCCTTCAAGCGTGGCAGCCACCACGGTGGTTCCCATGCCGTTCAGAGCCTCATCCTCTTTTGATCGTCTCCTTACCACCTCATTGGCACGACGAATAGCCTTCTCCAGTACCGGAACCGCTTCCGTATCCGAAGAAGACTCAACAGTCTCCACTATTGTCTCTATTGCACACTTTGATGCATAGTCACCGGCCTTATGGCCTCCCATTCCATCAGCTACCAGAAAAAGATTGGGCAGAGGTCCTACCGGCATCTCGGACGTATATACATAGTCCTGGTTCATCTTTCTCTTCTTACCGATGTCTGTTATAGAAAAGGTCTTAATCATAATCAGTCTTACTTAGGCGCCTGTGACGCAACTGTCCGCAGGATGCATTGATATCCTGCCCCATTTCTCTTCTAATAGTAACATTATTTGCGTTTTTTTCAAGTTTATTTTTGAAGGCCTCGATACTGGCGCGATTGCCCCGCCTGTAGTCCCTTTCCTTGACCGGATTGACAGGTATCAGGTTGATATGTGCGCCTATCTCGTGTGCGATCCTGCCAAGCTTATCGGCATCCAAGGCGGAATCGTTGACTCCGGCTATCAGGCTGTATTCAAGACTTATCCTTCTGCCCGTCTGCTCTCCATAGTATATGCAGGCCTTCTTAAGCTCATCTATGGTATATTCATTGGCTATCGGCATTATAGTCCTTCTCTTCTCATCCGTCACGGCATGGAGTGATAATGCCAGCGTAAGTGTCAGATGTTCATCCGCAAGCCTGTATATCTCCGGCACAATACCGCAGGTTGATACGGTCACATTCCTGCCCGATATGTTAAGTCCCTTTTTGTCTGTCAGGAGCTTATAGAAGCGTATGAGATTATCATAATTATCAAGAGGCTCTCCCGTACCCATCACCACCACATTGGATACTCTTTCGCCGGTATCCCTTTCGATGGCATATATCTGCTCAAGCATCTCGGATGGCTTAAGGTTTCTTACAAGCCCGTCAAGAGTCGAAGCACAGAATCTGCAGCCCATCCTGCATCCCACCTGTGAAGATATGCACACGCTGTTACCGTGCTTATACTTCATAAGCACGCTCTCCACAAGATTATCATCAGACAGGGCAAAAAGGTACTTTCTGGTGCCGTCTAAATCGGATATATATCTCTCAACGGCATTAAGAACCGTCAGAGGCTGTTCCTGCTTCAGTCTCTCCCTAAACTTCTTGGACAGATCCGTCATCTTATCATAATCCGATACATGCCTTGCATGCATCCATTCAAAAAGCTGCTTCTCCCTGTATGCCGGCTCCCCATAGTCACTAAGAAGCTTCTTAAGTTCATCATGATCAAGAGATTTAATATCCATAATCACATTCCGTCTTATGCGACATATTATCCTACTATGCCGTTCACACTATCTTCTGTCAAGAACCGCTATATAGAAGCCGTCATGATCATCCGATAAGTACAGTTGTTTCTCGCTTATCAGTTCATACTCTCCCTTATCAAGGATATACCGTGTATTGGCATCATTCTCGGCCTTCCTCATAGTACAGGTGGAGAATATGAGCCTCCCTCCCTTCTTAACATATCTGACCGCATTATCAAGTATGCTTCTTTGGAGTACTTCAAGGCTTTTATATCCGTCTGCCGTGATATTGTATTTGATATCGGGCTTACGTCCCATAACTCCGAGTCCCGAGCAGGGAACATCCGCGATAACTACGTCATATGCCTGCTCTGAGCCTTCATCATATACCGTCGCATCCCATACACCCGTGCTTACATAGCCTTCATATCCCATCCGGCGTACATTATCATCTATGAGCGCTGCTTTGCCCGCACTCACATCAAGGCTTCTTATCTTAACATCTATACCGTATCTTATGCTTTTGGACACGGCATGCATGGTCTTGCCTCCCGGAGCCGCACACATATCAAGCAGCCTTATCTTCCCACCGGCATATTTACCTAAGCCTGCCATCTCACATACCATCATACTGCTTATGTCCTGTATGGTGATATGCCCCTCGGTAAAATGTGACATGCGTGTCACTCTGTCGGGTTCCCTGCTTATTACGGCATAGCTTATATCCGGAATATCTTCATGGGTACTGATATCATAGCCTCCGGCATCTCCTTCGATATCGGCTTTTATCTTATCTATGGTATCCTTATCAAGACTTTCATCTATCCTTACCCATACTCCCCTGTCAGCTTTAAGGGATGCCCTAAGAATATCCTCAGTCCTCTCCCTGCCGTAATCCTTTACCAGTTCCCCTACGATGATCTCCGGACATGACCAGGTTATGCTGCTTACCCTGATATAGTCCCCATCCTTACCCTCTGTAAGCTTAGGAACCGAGTCCTTATTACCCGCGATAGCCCTTAACACACCATTGACGAAGCCCGACAGACCTTCCATGCCTCTTTTCCTTGCAAGCTTCACTGCCTCATTGCAGGCTGCGCTATCCGGCACTCTGTCCATATACAGGATCTGATATGCGCTCATTCTGATAAGCTCTCTTATAAGCGGCTTCATCTTTGACACAGGAGTCCTTGAATACATGTCTATTATATGATCAAGCCTTATCCTGTATTCTATACTTCCGTTTACGAGCCTTTTTAAGAAGCTTTTATCCCTGTCAGGCAGATAATCATACTTATCCAGCACGGATTTAAGAAGCTTACTGCTCTTTTCATCTCCCTTAGACATGTCAAGCAGCACATCAAGCGCAAGCTCTCTTACATTGATCACGTTATTGTCTCTTGTCTTATTCTTATCCGATCTTCCCGTATCCATCATATATGCCTGTATCTTAAGCCTTATCCCAGTATATCTCCGGGCTTTATGGAATATCCTAAGAGGAACGCACCGGACTCCATCCTCTTTTTACCTTCAAGCTGAAGTGACTTGATGACCAGACAGCCCTTGCCCGTAGCTACATATATACCGGTCTTATCCGCCCTAAGTACTCTCCCCGGAGCTTCACCTTCATCACAGCTATCTGTATCGGCTTCCCATATCTTAAGCAGCTTGCCGCCTGTATATGTATATGTACACGGCCATGAATTAAGGCCTCTGACGTATCTCTCTATCTTATCCGCAGCATCACTCCATACGATCCTGCCCATATCCTTTGACAGCATCCCCACATGGGTCGCCTTGCTCTCATCCTGCTTAACAGGCGTTATCTTCCCCTTCTCAATTGCATCCAGCGCCTCAACTATTGTCTCGCCTCCAAGTACGGCAAGCTTGTCAAAAAGACTTGCTCCCGTCTCCTTAGGATCTATATCAAGCTTTTTTTGCAGGAGGATATCTCCTGTATCCACCCCTTTATCCATCTGCATTATGGTGATCCCCGTCTCCTTCTCACCGTTTAATATACACCACTGGATAGGCGCAGCTCCTCTGTACTTGGGCAGAAGCGATGCATGGATATTGATGCATCCGTATCTTGGAATATCAAGTATCTCCTGTGACAGGATCTGACCGAATGCAGCCACCACATACACATCCGCAGCTATGCTCTTAAGCCTTTCCACATTCTGTGCATCCCTTATCCTGACAGGCTGGAACACCTCTATGCCATGTGCAATGGCTTCTTCCTTAACAGGGCAGTAAGAGACTTCCTTACCCCTGCCTCTTACCTTATCCGGCTGTGTGACCACAAGCTTTACATTATGTCCTGCCTCTATAACAGACTTAAGGGCACCCACCGCGAAGTCGGGAGTCCCCATATATACTATATCCATATCCACCTCGCATCCGGCTTATTCCGGTTCGGATTCCTCCTTGAGCTCGGAATTGTCCACAAGCTCGCCTATAACCTTCTCGGTATACATATGTCCGTCGAGATGTTCAAGCTCATGGCATATGGCTCTTGCCAGAAGCTCCGTACCCTCGATCTCCTTAAGCTCCATCTGCTCGTTGCAGTATACCGCCTTGACATAGTCAGGTCTTGTCACCTTACCGCTTACACCCGGTACCGACAGGCAGCCTTCATATCCTGTCTGTTCACCGCTGCTTTCCACCAGCTTTGGATTGATCATGACTATGGGATCCTCTCCCGTCACGTCTATGACCACTATCCTCTTAAGTATACCCACCTGAGGAGCAGCCAGTCCCACACCGTTAGCTTCATACATGGTATCAAGCATATCTCCGATAAGTTCAAGCGTCCTCGGAGTTACCTCCTTAACTTCCTTGCATACCTTTTCCAGTACCGGATCTCCCTGAATTCTGATCTGTCTAAGTGCCATTTGAATCTCCCTGTCAAAAAGGACTCATGGGGTTAAGATCGAATGTGATAAGAACCCTTTTTAAGGCTCCTGAATCCTTCTCCATGTCGATCCGATCCTCCATTGCATCCTTAAGTCTTATAAGTGCATCCCTGTCCCCACTCTTAACATAGAATACATATCTGTAATAATCATTGACCTTCCCTATTCCCGCTTTGCCCGGACCTACGAGTATGATATCCTCACCGCCTGCCCTGCATATGGCTGACAGCTTCATTGCCTGCATACAGGTCTCATCGTTATCCCTGCCGCTTATAAGAACAGCCATTATATTAAGCACCGGAGGGTATCCGGATATCTCTCTGTAGAGTATCTCCTCTTCATAGAACGCTTCGTAGTCCTGACCTGCCGCCTTAACTATACTGTAATTATCCGGCTGATAGGTCTGTATCACAACCTCTCCGGGATGTGTACCGCGGCCTGCCCTCCCTGCAGCCTGTGTAAGAAGTTCGAAGGTC
>CAJONG010000006.1 GCA_905235845.1 uncultured Lachnospiraceae bacterium | reverse complement strand
CCTCGAAGAGAAGATCCGCATATGTAGGGAATGGCCAGTACGCCTTGTCGACTATACGCTCAAGCTCATCCGCCGGACGACGTAGCTCATCCATGGCAGGAACAACCTTCTCAAGATAGTAGTATGCCTGCTCCCTGCCTCTTGGCATTGCAGATCCTTCCTTCTCGATGATAGAGAGATTGACTCTTGCTTCCTGCATTCTGGTAAGGAGTCCCGTAACTCTCTTAAGCAGATCCGATGCTACAGTTGCATCTCCGCCTGCTGCCTTGGTTGCATTGACGGTCTCTGCCAGTTTGCCGGAGAAGCGTACTACCGCGGGAACCAACTGCTTATTGGCCATGTCCACCATGGTCAGGGCCTCTATGTTGATAGTCTTGGCATATGTCTCATAGAGTATCTCGGCACGGGATTCAAGCTCTCCTCTGGTGAAAATGCCGAACTTCTCAAAAAGCTTGATTGACTTATCCGTAGTAAGGGTCTGCACCGCTTCCACCATGGAAGGAATGTTGGGAAGACCTCTTCTTCTCGCTTCCTCTATCCATTCGGGAGAATACCCGTCACCGTTGAATATGATACGCTGGTGCTTACTCATGTATTCCTTGATAAGGTCATGTACGGCCGTATCGAAGTCTTCTGCCTGCTCAAGTCTGTCAGCAGCCTCACAGAAAGCCTCAGCCACGATCGCATTAAGGGTGGTATTGGGACTTCCTATGGAATCCTCGCTTCCCACCATACGGAACTCGAACTTATTACCGGTAAAAGCGAAGGGGGATGTACGATTCCTGTCCGTAGCGTCTATCTTAAGATCCGGAAGTGTGGACACTCCTGTCTGCAGGGTACCGCCCTCCTTAAGGTTGGATGCCTTGCCCGTCTCCACAAGCTGTCTGACCACATCCTCAAGCTGCTCTCCCAAGAACATGGATATGATCGCAGGCGGTGCCTCGAAGCCTCCGAGACGATGATCGTTGCCTACATTGGATGCACTCTGTCTTAAGAGATCCGCATGGGTGTCCACAGCCTTCATGATACATGCAAGTACCAGAAGGAACTGTATATTCTCATTGGGAGTCTCACCCGGTTCTAAGAAATTGATGCCGTCATCGGTTGTGATAGACCAGTTATTATGCTTGCCCGAACCGTTAACTCCGGCGAAGGGCTTCTCATGGAGAAGGCATCTGAGACCGTGCTTGCCGGCTACCCTCTTAAGAGTCTCCATCACAAGCTGATTATGATCCACGGCTATATTGGCCGACTCATATATTGGCGCGAGCTCATGCTGCGCCGGAGCCGCCTCATTATGCTGGGTCTTGGCTGTCACTCCTAGCTTCCATAATTCTATATTGACATCGTGCATGAATGCACCGACTCTCTCTCTTATGACACCGAAGTAATGGTCATCCATCTCCTGACCCTTGGGTGCAGGTGCGCCGAAAAGTGTACGACCCGAGAATATCAGATCCTCTCTCTTGGCTGCCTTGGCCTGATCCACAAGGAAATATTCCTGTTCTGCTCCTACGGATGTGATGACTCTGGTGGCCGTAGTATTACCGAATAATCTGACGATCCTAAGTGCCTGTGTACTCAGGGCTTCCAAAGAACGCAGAAGCGGTGTCTTCTTATCCAACGCTTCTCCCGTATATGAACAGAAGGCAGTGGGGATACATAGGGTGGGGCCTGTTGCGGTCTCCTTAATGAATGCCGGAGATGTAAGATCCCATGCCGTATAGCCTCTTGCCTCGAAGGTGGCTCTGAGTCCTCCCGAAGGGAAAGATGACGCATCCGGCTCTCCTTTTATCAGCTCCTTACCGCGGAATTCCATGAGCATCCTTCCATCCTTATCGGGATGTGATATGAAGGAATCGTGCTTCTCGGCAGTGATACCCGTAAGCGGCTGGAACCAGTGCGTATAGTGTGTCGCACCCTTCTCCACAGCCCACTCCTTCATGGCTCTGGCCACGATATCGGCTGTTGCTGGAGACAGCTCTCCGCCATGCTCGATTACGGACTCTATCTCTCTGAATGCCTCATCCGGAACTCTCTCTCTCATCACTCCCATGGAGAATACATTGCATCCGAACAGCTTCTCGACATCGATATGCTCATCAAGACCTTCTTTAGTATTAGTGCCCATCTATTCTATATTCCTCCTGACTGATTATATCTTCACACTCACCGTGATACCATCTCCCACCGGAAGGATCACGGTACTTAATCCCTCATTATGCTTAAGTTCATACAGATAATCCCTCATACGCATATGTATCGTTCTATCACGCCTTACCACGGCATATTTGGACTCTATTATCTCTCCGTCCTGCAGGACATTGTCCGATACCAGTATCCCGCCCTTATCAAGCAGTCTCATTATATCAGGGAGATAATTGATATACTGACCCTTCGCGGCATCCATGAATATGAAGTCATAGGTGTCCGTAAGAGTGGGCAAAATATCCATGGCATCTCCTTCAAGCAGTGTGATACTCTCACTTTTGCCAAAGCTTGCTATATTCTCCCTTGCTATGGGAATACGCTTATCATAATTCTCTATGGTGGTTATATGTGCCGCAGGTGCGTATTCACTCATAAGCAATGCCGAGAACCCGACTGCCGTACCCACCTCCAAGATATTCTTCGGACGGCTTCTAAGCATCTCGTACTTAAGATATGCCTGCATATCCTTTCGAATGATGGGAACATTATCCGACAGCGCCTCTTTTTCAAGCTCACTTAGGGCTTCCGGCAGACCACTATCCAATGAATTGATGAATACCGTCATCCTCTCTTCGACGATCATTGTGCGACCTCTCCGGCTCCTTCAATCACTTCTTCCGTACCCTCTGCCCCGAGATCATCGTCCGCAAAGTATTCCTCACTCTCTAAGCCGGAGCCTGTCTCTGATACCGGTTCTTCGGTTTCCTCCGAAGCTTCATCCTTCTTAGATGACATGACCGCTATCATCTGTTCGGCAGTCATGGCCGTGGACAGCTCATATATACCCGGCTCTATGGTTCCGTGGTATTCCGACAGCCTCTCCTGTATCACGAAAAGCTTGGCATCTCTTATAAGACCTTTATTCTCCAGTACCTGCCCTATATCCTTGACACCCATGTCACTTCCTACAGTCACCGATACCTTACGTCCCTCGCCTGTGGTCATGGGTTCTTCACCGAATATCCTGTATCCGTAGTCATATCCGATCAGGGCATACTTGTATATAAGCATAGCTGCGATCACAAGCAGCACTATCTTAAATGCCGCAGAGAATACCGTTATGATTATCTCTCTGGTGTCCACTCTCTTATCCATCAGTCTCTTACACCTCCAGGATCACCGGAAGGATCATCGGTCTCCTGTTCATACTCTTCCATATATAGCTTCCCAATTCATCACGGATCACCGATCTGAACTTATTGTAGTCCCTTACACCTTTATCTGTCAGCCTCTCTGCGGCAAGCTGGACGATCTCTCTCATCTCATCCATAATGGCATCGGATTCCTTGACATATATGAAGCCTCTCGTCACAAGCTCAGGTCCCGACAGAAGGGCACCGCTTGCACTGTCTATAGCCATAACAGCCATTATGATACCGTTCTCCGAGAGTATCTGTCTGTCACGCAATACGGCATTGCCTATATCACCTATACCCAGTCCGTCCACAAGCACATCGCCCACCTGGACCTTACCCGTTACTTCCGCACCTTCTCCATTAAGCTCAAGCACATCTCCGCTGTTCAATATGAAGATATTCTCATCCGATATACCCAGTTCCTTAACAAGGTTCGCCTGAGCCATCAGATGCTTATATTCTCCGTGCACGGGTATGGAGAACCTGGGCCTTACAAGGGTATATATGAGCTTGATCTCCTCCTGACAGGCGTGTCCCGACACATGCACATCCTGGAAGATGACCTCTGCTCCCTTGGCAAGAAGCGTATTCACGGTCTTGGTCACCGGCTTCTCATTACCCGGTATGGGATGTGAAGAGAAGATTATCAGATCCTTGGATGTAATGGATATCTTCCTGTGAGTATCCGTTGCCATACGGCTTAGAGCCGCCATGCTCTCACCCTGAGAACCTGTGGTTATGATAACAGTCTTCTCGTCCGGGTAATCCTTAAGCAGCTCTATGGGTATCAGCGTATTATCCGGGATGCTTATGCACTCCAGATTCTGCGCCGTCTCTATGACATTATTCATACTCCGGCCTTCTATGACCACCTTACGGTCGAACTTATATGCGGAGTTGATGATCTGCTGCACCCTGTCCACATTGGATGCGAAGGTCGCAACTATTATCCTCCTGTCCGCATGTTCGCTGAATATGGTATCGAAGGTCTTGCCCACGGTCTTCTCCGACTGGGTAAAACCGGGTCTCTCTGCGTTGGTGGAGTCACACATAAGTGCGAGCACTCCCTTATGACCTATCTCGGCAAAACGCTGAAGATCTATGGCATCACCGAATACCGGTGTGTAATCGACCTTGAAATCACCCGTATGTACCACGATACCTGCGGGTGAATAGATGGCCAGTGCCGCAGCATCCACTATGCTGTGGTTGGTCTTGATGAATTCCACCCTGAATTCTCCAAGGTTCACTGACTGTCCGAACTTAATGACCTTACGTCTCACACTCTCGGACAGATCATGCTCCTCAAGCTTTCTCTCTATCAGTCCCATGGTAAGCCTCGTGGCGTACACGGGCACACATACACGCTTAAGCACATAGGGAAGAGCCCCTATGTGATCCTCATGACCGTGAGTTATGATAAAGCCTTTGACCTTATCTATATTCTCTTCCAGATATGTTACATCCGGTATGACCAGATCGATACCGAGCATATCATCATCCGGGAAGCTTAATCCGCAATCTACAACAATAATACTGTCTTCATACTCGAAGGCAGTAATATTCATACCTATCTGCTCCAAGCCGCCAAGCGGGATTATCTTAAGCTTGGATGCTGCCTTAATGTCACTGTACAAACTTTATGTCCTCCAATAGATCCTCAAAAACCCCCGCTACTGCCTTAAGCTCATTATCATCATCCACTATGGCATACAGGCTGTCGGGCTCATCATCCTTAGACATATCCTTAAGGATAAGAGCCTCTCCGTCTCCCTCTTCAAAATCCGTCACAAGTATATAATTAACTCCCGATATCCTCGTCTGTTCCAGAACGAAGAATTCAACAGGCTCTTCACCATCGGGACAGAATGTGATCTTCTCCAACTTCATTTTTCCTCCTCTGTATTCTTAAGGTGATCCAGATAACCCTGCAGAATGAAGGTTGCAGCTATACTGTCTATATGTTCCTTACGCTTTTCCCTGCGTACTCCGGATTCCTGTAGTATACGCTCTGCCGATACAGTTGTAAGCCTCTCATCCCAGTACACCACGTTAAGACCTGTTCTTCTGCACAACTTCTCACCGAATTCTTTGGTAAGCTTTACTCTCTCACCCTCGTCATCGTTCATATGCTTGGGAAGACCCAGCACGATCTCGCCCACATTATATTCGACCACTATCTCCTCTATCTGTGCAAGCGTCCTTCGAAGCTTATTGGGCGATTCCCTTTTAATGGTCGTAAGGCTCTGCGCCGTGATAAGCAACGGATCGCTTACGGCCACTCCACAGGTCTTCGAGCCGAAGTCCAATCCCAGTATCCTTCTTTTTTCCAATGCTCTAGCTCCAGTTATTATTATCTATGTAATCCTTGAGCAGCTCCTCCACAAGCTCGTCTCTCTCCACCTTCATGATCATGCTTCTGGCGCCGTTGTGACTGGTGATGTAGGTGGGATCTCCGGACATGATATAACCGACTATCTGATTGACCGGGTTATAGCCCTTCTGCGTCATGGCATCGAAAACAGCCTTAAGCACCTCCTTGACGCTTATCTCCTTATCAGCCGCTACCTTAAAAAACTGCGTATTGCCCAAATCCTGCATATTGCCTCCATTGATCTCATATGATCACATAATCATATGACCATATAATAATGATATAAAATCATGTTCGTTATACAAACCACCAACCTTAATAATACCGCAGGATGCGCTATTATTCAAGTAATGCTTGCCAATCCTTTTACCTAACCTTTTACCTAATCCTTTTATCCTTTTACCTTAAGGGATCAGATATCCCTCACATATATCCCCTGCAACAGCTCTTATGATATCACCGCTCTTAATACCATCCGCCACGGGTATCGCCGCAGGTATATAGTCTGCGGTGTGTCCGACAGCCATGAGTCTGCCGCCCACCGTCTTCTCTTCTTCTATGAGGATATCGCATTCTCTGCCGATGTGGGCTTTTTTATACTTAAGTCTGTTCTCATCGCACAGCTTAAGCAGCACATCACTTCTTAATGCCTTGACTCTCTCGGTATTCTGGTCGGGCATATCCGCCGCTATTGTTCCCTTTCTGCGTGAGTACTTGAACACATGCGTCTCATAGAAGCCCACCTTCCTTACGTATTCCACCGTGGCAGCGAATTCTTCATCGTCCTCACCCGGGAATCCCACTATGATATCGGTGGTTATCGCAGGAAGATCGAAGTATTCTCTTATAAGACTTACCTTATCGTAGTACTCATCCGTGGTATATCTTCTGTTCATCCTCTTAAGAGTGGAATCGCAGCCGCTCTGAAGGCTTAAGTGAAAATGCGGACATATCTTGGGTTCTCTGCTTATCGCATTAAGGAAATCCTTGGTAATCACTCTTGGCTCTAACGACCCTAACCTTATACGCTTGATCCCCTCTATGCGCGATACCGCATCTATGATATCTATAAGATCTTCATTGGTATAGTCTCTGTCCGAGGCCGCCATGTTATACGGGATCGCCCTGCCTTTTTCATCCTTATGAAGATCAAGTCCGTATGAGCTTAGATGTATCCCTGTAAGAACGACCTCTTTAAATCCGGCTTCCGAAAGCCTCTCTATCTCCCTTACGACCTGACCTGCATCTCTTGATCTGACCCTGCCTCTTGCCTTGGGTATGATACAGTATGTACAGAACTGATCGCAGCCATCCTGTATCTTGATATCCACTCTGGTCCTTTCGCAGGAATATTCTATCCCGGCCTCTTCATACGCACATGGACTGTTAAGATCATCCACTATGACTCTCTTATGTCTGTCGTCCAGATATTCCTCGATAAGCTTTACTATCTCCGCCTTTCTGTTATTGCCGATGACCATATCCACGGACGTATCCTGCGCCGCATGATCCGTGTCCGTCTGCGCATAGCATCCTGCTGCCACAACAACAGCATCCGGATTGGTCTTTTTGGCCTTATGGAGCATCTGCCTTGACTTACGGTCCGCTATGGCCGTAACGGTACAGGTATTTATGACATATATGTCGGCAACGGTGTCAAATGGCACAATGATATAGCCGGATTCCTTGAATTTTTGTTGCATAACTTCCATTTCATAGGAATTGACCTTACAGCCAAGATTGTGGAATGCCACAGTTTTCATCTTTTTCTCCGATATTTTTGTCTGTTTTTCTGGTTGACTTTTGTCTCGGTGCAATTTACTATAGTAAGCGAAGGTATGAAGCGTTAAGGAGGTATTCACTTATGAAGACAGTACAGATTTCACTTAACTCGATCGATAAGGTTAAGTCATTCGTTAATGACATCACTAAGTTTGATTATGACTTCGATCTTGTTTCAGGAAGATACGTAATCGACGCTAAATCCATTATGGGTATTTTCAGCCTGGATCTTTCCAAGCCCATTGATCTTAACATCCATGCAGAAGACAATCTTGATTCTGTTCTGGACGTGCTTAAGCCCTATATGGTTTGATAACCGACACGTATACTGTGAAGGAGCAGGTTATACCTGCTCCTTTTTATTTATCCACGCTTACCACGATAGTCTCCCTTGTCTTAAGAGCAGTCTCCACAAGCCCGTCTATAACCTCATCGAGATTGTGCTCATGCTTTCTTATTATCTCAGCACTCGGCTTGGTCACCGGATGCTTGGCTACGAATATCGTACAGCAGTCCTCATAAGGAAGGATGGAAGTCTCATATGTATCTATCCTCTCTGATATGTCCACTATCTCCAGCTTATCCATGCCGATGCACGGTCTGAATACGGGCAGTGTACATACCTCATTGGTAACTGCAAGGGAAGCAAGGGTCTGACTTGCGACCTGTCCTATGCTCTCACCCGTGATAAGCCCTAAGCACCCTGTCTCCTTAGCTATTGTCTCCGCTATCCTCATCATGTATCTGCGCATTATGATGGTCAGTTCATCCTGCGGACACTTATCGTATATGGCAAGCTGAATATCCGTGAAGTTCACTACATGCAGATATACCGGACCCGCATACCTTGATACCTTCCTTGCAAGGTCCACCACCTTCTGCTTCGCTCTCTCCGATGTGTACGGCGGCGCATGAAAATACACCGCATCTATCTTCACGCCTCTCTTGGCTATCATATATCCTGCCACGGGCGAATCAATACCTCCCGATAACAGAAGCATCGCCTTACCTCCCGTTCCCACGGGCATACCGCCGGGACCGGGGATTATCCTGGAATATACATATATCTTCTCACGAACCTCCACATATAGGGTTATATCCGGAGCATGCACATCCACCTTAAGCGCGGGAACAGCTTCAAGTATGGCTTCGCCAAGCTTAGCATTCAATTCCATGCTGTCAAGCGGATATCTCTTATTGGAACGTCTGGCATATACCTTGAATGTCGTTCCCTCCTTTACATCGGGATACACCTTCTTCATATATGCTACCACGAATTCCTTAAGCTTATCAAAGCCCTCGTCATTGGCAAAGGTCATGGGACATATCCCGCTTATACCGAATACCGTCTTAAGATTATCCGTCACCTCATCATAGTCAAAGTCACTCAAGGCATCCACATATACTCTTCCCTCGGCCTTATGCACGGCAAATTCCCCGTCACACCTCTTAAGAGCATACTTGATCTGCTGCATAAGGGCGTTCTCGAAGAGATACCTGTTCTTACCCTTAACTCCTATCTCTCCGTATTTGATCAAAAAAGATTTAAATTCCATTATCCGTCCCATCCGATCCGTCTATCTTCTGACAAACCTTCTAAGCTTACCTGTTTCTTCCTCAATACTGTCTAAGGCATATTCCATCTCTTCCCTTGTGGTATACACGGACATACTGAGCCTTATGGTCGAGTCAAGCAGGCTCTTATCAAGTCCTATCGCCTTAAGTGTGGCCGATATGGCAGGCTTATTGGATGCACATGCGCTTCCGGAGCTTACATATACTCCTCTTGCCTCTAATGCATGAAGCATCACCTCTGCCCTGACATCCTTAATGGATATGCTTATTATATGAGGTGCCGAAACTCCGTTATTATATCCATTGATAATGATATCGTCCATCTGCTTAAGTCTTCCGACGGCATATTCCTTAAGCTCTCTAAGTCTGTCAACATCCTCATCTATGTGCTCATATGTGATACGTATGGCTTCTCCCATACCCGCTATGCCGGGCACATTCTCAGTACCGGAGCGAAGTCCCTTCTGCTGTCCTCCTCCGAATATCACAGGTCTTAGCCTTACCCTGTCACTCATATATAAGAAGCCCACACCCTTAGGCCCGTGAAGCTTATGTCCGCTTACAGACATGAGGTCTATACCGCACTTCTTTGGAATGATATTGTACTTACCGTAGCCCTGTACGGCATCCACATGGAAAAGCGTATCGGGATTGACTTCCCGTAATATCTGCCCGATCTCCTCTATGGGCTGAAGGGCTCCTATCTCATTATTGGTATGCATCACAGAGAGGATTATCGTATCATCCCTTAGGGCTTCTCTAAGCTTATCAAGTCTTAATCTGCCCTCACCGTCAACAGGCAGATAGGTTATCTCATATCCTTGCTTACTCAGATACTCGCAGGTCTCAAGTACCGCCGGATGCTCTATCTGGGTCGTGATGATATGCTTGCCCCGCCTTGCGGCTGCAGATGCCGCTCCTATTAAAGCCGTATTATCCGATTCCGTTCCACCGGAGGTAAAAAGTATATTATCCGGCTTACACTTAAGCGTATCCGCTATCAGTTCCTTCGCAGTCCTGACGTACTTTTCCGCATCAACGCCCTTCATATGCATACTGCTGGGGTTACCGTAGTCCTCCAGCATTGTTTTTCGTATTATGTCAACCACTTCGGGGTATGCCCTTGTGGTCGCAGAGTTATCCAGATATATCTCCATCATCATTCTCCGATCTGATTTAACTCTCAAGCAGGTAGTCAAGCCATGACAGCACCACCATGCCTGCGGTCTCCGTACGAAGTATCCTTCTGCCTAAGGATACGGTATCCGCTCCCGCTTCCTTAAGCATCGCTATCTCTTCATCGTCAAATCCCCCCTCGGGTCCTATGAATATACCCACCGAGCCGGCATTCTTAATGCTTTCCATCGCTTCTCTTGTATGTGAGAAATCCTCCCCGGCCTTCATCTCATAGGGTACTATGAGCTTATCAAGCATAGCCGCATACCTTACAGCCTCCTTCATGTCAAGCACATCCCTTACATCCGGTATGATGGCACGCTTGCTCTGCTTGGCTGCTGCTGTGGCTATCCCTCTGTATCTTGCAACCCTTGATCCGGCCTTCTTAGGATCTAGCTTAACCACACATCTTGCCATGGATACGGGTATGATCTCGCATACGCCCAGCTCTACGGCTTTCTGTATCACCGTCTCGAACTTATCGCCCTTGGCAAGCCCCTGGAAAAGATATACCTTTAACGGCAGCTCGACTCCCTCTTCCTTAATGAATCTGAGCTCGCATTCCACGGTATCGCCAATGCTTACTATGCCGCAACGATATTCCTTATCATCCGTCCCGTTGCTTACGGATATCTCATCTCCCACCTTCATACGAAGAACATTTTTTATATGATTGACATCCTCTCCCGTGATGACTACTTTCTTATCCGTGATGTTCATCGGTGGGACGAAAAAATGACTCAAATGACTCTCATGATCCATCTTACAGCTATACCGCTCCTCTATCCCTTAACGGCGACCACACTCTTCCATTCGCCCTCGGTACTTATATCGACCACCTCAAGACCTGCTGCCCTGAATGCATCAGCCACATCCTCTTCTTTGCCATCTATGATACCGGAGGTTATAAGTACAGCTCCCTTCTTCATATAAGAAGGGATTATGGGTGACAGGGCTATGAGTACCGGAGCAAGTATATTGGCCATGACTATATCCGCTCCCTCATCTCCCAGACGTAAGCGCACTTCCTCCTGTACCTTGGCATCATCTATTATATTACCTATGATGAGCTCAAAGCTCTCATCCGATATACCGTTAGACTCCTTATTCTCTCTTACGGCCTCTACGGTGCAGGGATCAAGATCCGTTCCGAGTGCATATCCGGCACCGTACATAACGGAAAGTATAGAGAGGATACCGCTTCCGGTGCCCACATCCAGTACCTTATCTCCGGCCTTAAGATACTTCTTCATGGCTCTTATGCAAAGCTTCGTGGTCTCATGCATTCCCGTTCCGAAAGCCGTGCCCGGATCTATATGCAGTATCTTCCTCCCCGAATCCTCGCTCTTCACATCCTCCCATGAAGGTATCACCAGAAGATCGTCTATATAGAACTGATGGAAGTACTTCTTCCAGTTATTGATCCAGTCAAGATCCTCGGTCTCATCAACGGTGACGGTCCCATCACCCACATCGATATATGCATCTGCATCCTTAATGATCTCATGTATCCTGTCAAGAGTCCCATCTATATCCCTGTTAAGCTCAGAATCCTCTTCTATGAAAAAGGACAGATAGGCTACTCCGTCGTCAGGCTCGCTCTCTGGAAGTATATCCACGAACATCTGCTCCTTCTCAAGCGGTGTCAACGGTATCTTATCCTCTATCTGTGCTCCTTCAAGCCCGATATCGTACAGATCGCTTATCAGGATATCCTCCGCTTCGGTTGTAGTCTTGATCCTTATACGGGTCCACTTCATATCATTCTCCGTTATATTTATCAATTATTCTTCACGTATTTGTCAATGGTGCTCCAGATCGCCTTATCCTCCATGCCAAGCTGCCATTCGGCCACACCTGCAACATCATGTTTCTTCATTATATTAAGCTTGGTGCTTATGGAATCCTCATCCTCAAGCCATACCTGATAGAGCGTGCCGCCCATCTCTTTCTCACCGTAGTTCTGGCATGCTTCCTCATCCCAGACTGTCTGTATACCGTTCTTGGATATGAACTCGGCTGCCTGCACCATGCCTATGGCATCACTTGTAACATCACTTCCCTTAGTCTTCCATACTCTTGTATAGAAGGGAATGGCGTTGATGATCTTCTCGGAAGGCACATAATTCTCGGTAAGCTCTATGGACTGCTCCACGAAGCCTATAGAAGCCACGCTTCCCGCAACTCCGCCGCTGCCCCAATATTCATCATATGACATGAGTATCACATAATCAACACAGATACCCTGCTCCTTAAGACCGTAGTTACTTCCCCCCTGAGGCGGATAATTGTCTACGGAGAGGACTATTCCTTCTCTTCTGCATGCAACGGACAGCTCCCTTATGAACTCGACATAATGAGGTACGGCTTCCGACGGTATGAGCTCAAAGTCAAGATTGATACCGTCTATATCATACTCCTTAACATCCGCCATGAGACTGTCTATAAGCCTCTGCCTCTTACCTATATATGACATGATCTCATATGTGCTCACATCGCTTATGCTGATATTGTCAAGCACCGCCCAGACCTCCATATTGCGCTCATGGGCCTTCTTAACATAGTCTGCTCTTGCGAAGCTGCGATAGCTGCCGTTATTGTCACTTACGGTGAACCATGTGGGCGCAATGATACTCATAGTCCCCGTTCCGTTCACGTATTCATCGAAGGTATCATTGCCGCTTGTGGCATATATGGCATGCCACGCCATATTGATGGTGTAATCCTTCTTAATGGATGTGTACTCATCCTCCGCCTTCGTATGAACAGCATCCTCACTCTCATCTCTTATATCCGTCAGATGCTTCTTCTCTATGTAGCCTATGATGGCATCCGAGGTCATGACCTTATCCCAGTTCTCAAGCTCTTCTATGACGGTAAGCTCTTCTCCCTTGCTTACATCCTTAAGGATATCGCTCTTAACTCCTCCCTGATACCTGACCGCGCTCTTCTTCTTCACCTCGGCAACCTTCCTGCTTCCCCACTCGGTCCTTAGGTGTATACGTGCAGGCGATGTGTAGAGCTCATAAGAGAAGTCCGCATAGTCCTTAACATAATCAAGCGCGATATACAGCGTATCATCCTTATATACACTGACGGGATATTGTGTCTGTGTATACTCTCCGCCTATCTCATAAGAAGTCGGATCAGCTCCCGGTATGATCTGCGCATCGGCATAATATCCGCTATCTCCTATCTCGCTTATCTTAAGAGCGGTTGCGGTAGTATATATGAGCAGTCCGTCATTGTCATCCACATAGAAGCGGTCTGTCAAAAGCGAGCATACATCTTCATAGGACAGGTAGCATACTCCCTCTATCAGCCTTCCTTTGATATCTATGATGTCATCCTTAAGGACTACCGCCACTTCACTATCCCCGTTAAGTCCGTAATATTCTTTAAGATCCCTGTGCTCAGAGCTGTAGCCGAACCTTGTAAAAAAGACTTCACCTCCTGCTACTCCAAGTATTATGATAATCAGGACGATCGCCACGACCGCCGGAATGATCTTCTTCATTATATATCTCCTTCGACTAATAACGACTGCCCTATTATATCAGTTTTTATCGGTATCGTCATTATATTTTCTCATCGTCATTTCCTCGTCATTTCTTCGGAACCTCATTTTCATTCAATCATTCGTTATTCTATCATATATTCCGCTCCGGTGGCATGCAGCATGTGCAGACCAAAAGGATCGTGTGATATATATTCCTCATTTTATTCAAGAAAATCAACAACGATACCGATATATAATACAAGAGACCTGCAGAACATGTGCAAAACATAGAATATACTTTCCCTAATGTTACCCTTTTTCCCGATTGACTTTAATTGTCGAATATATAAGAGGCAATCGGTTTAACAACAGCACAAAAAGCAATACTGTATAGCATTCGAATATGGTCATAAATACTCTTAAGGCATACGCCTGTACCATATTACAAATTAATTAGATTGGAAAAAAGCGGCTGAAACGCCATATACTATGACATATCACATACCGGCCGATACATGATATGATTATCTGAAGTGATCAGACTGAATGCTTGCCTCCTTTCGGCACAGACTATCCTGTCGATCTCTCGTGCGGTCATTATAAATGATGAAAATACAATATGCAAGAACTTTTTATAAAAAAAAAATAAATTCTTGACATAATGATTTCTTAATACTTGACTTGGATACTTATTCTGCTAAAATACAACTATCAAATCAAGAAGGAGGACAACAGAATATGAAAATAGAAAAAGTTAATGACCATCAGATTCGTTGTACTCTGACCAGAGCCGATCTTGCCGACAGACATCTCAAGTTAAGTGAACTGGCCTACGGGACAGAGAAGGCCAAGAATCTTTTCAGAGATATGATCAGGCAAGCATCCATTAATTTCGGCTTTGATGCTGAGGATATCCCTCTTATGATAGAGGCGATACCTCTTAATTCCGACTGTATCGTTCTCATAATCACCAAGGTGGAGGACCCCGAGGAGCTTGATACGAGATTCTCAAGATTCGCTCCTTCCGTTATGGATGATGAGGATGAGGATGATTACGAATATGACTATGACGACACCCCGGAGAATGCCTCTCTTGACCATGTTCCACATAATGACGATGCCATTGTCGATAAGAATGAGCTTCTCAACCTGTTCAACAGGATACGTGAAGAGGCTGCCAATTTAATAGGAGCTACTCCCGATGATGTGTCCGTATCAGTAACGGAGATCAGGGAGAACGGTGAGATCACTGAGCGAAGCTCTGACGATCCGGCTTCTGAGCCTGTCACCAAGATATTCGCTTTCAATTCCATGAGAGAGGTCATCACATCTGCCGCTATCGTAAGTAAGCTGTATGATGATGAGAATTCTCTGTATAAGAATACCTCTGACGGTCAGTACCTCTTAGTCCTCGGACTTAAGACCGGCAATAAGGAAGCATTCAATAAGACCTGCAATATCCTATCCGAGTACGGTAGGCTTAAGAACCTTGCTTCCGTAAGCGAATCATACTTTGATGAACATTTCGAGGCGATCATAACAGGCAATGCTTTACAGACACTGGCTAAGGTCTGATGAACACGATCGCTTATAACATGATACACAAAGGGTCGGACGATAACGTCCGACCCTTTTTACACTTATTATAACCTTATTATAACCGGCTGATACGGCTTATATGGCCTGAAGCTTGCTCATAAGAGAATCAATATCCATACCGTGCACCATTGCAGCCTCTGCGATACTCTCGCCCTGTGATGCAGGACAGCCGATACAGTGCATACCCTCTTCCATAAGGATAGGTGCCGCATCGGGATTGCTTACGAGAAGCTCTCCGATCGTCATATCTTTTGTTATATTATTCATAGTCCGTTCCTCCCTATAAATATCTTTTGTGTTCAATGACATAGTATCTCACAATTTTTCAAACTTCAATCACAAGATATTGTGGTATCCGTCTGTCGGCTATACTATTATAAACTATGTTCCTAAAAAAGTACATTCCGACTTCTTGACGCTGTATATATAGGGTTCTATAATGTATCTACACGAAATAATTCTAATATAGTTAAATTTTTAACTATTTTACTATTATGTAACTATTAACAATTTTTTAACAGGAGGCATTAGCAAAATGAGACCAGAATGGAAAGATTTTGTAGGTGGCAAGTGGGAGAATGAGATCAACGTGCGTGATTTCATCCAGAAGAACTACACACCCTATGACGGTGATGAGAGTTTCTTAGCAGGTCCCACACAGAACACTAAGGATCTGTGGGCAATGGTTATGGATCTTACGAAGAAGGAGAGAGAAGCAGGCGGTGTGCTTGATATGGATACCAAGGTTATCTCTACTATAACTTCTCATGGTCCCGGATACCTCGACAAGTCTAAGGAGACTATCGTAGGCTTCCAGACAGACAAGCCCTTCAAGCGTTCTATGCAGCCTTACGGCGGTATCAGAATGGCAGAGAAGGCATGCTCAGACAACGGATACACTGTTGATCCCGAGATAAGCGAGTTCTTCTCAACACATCGTAAGACTCATAACGCAGGATGTTTTGATGCTTACAACCCTGAGATGAGAGCTTGCCGTTCTTCACACGTTATCACAGGTCTTCCCGATGCATACGGACGCGGACGTATCATCGGCGACTACAGAAGGATCGCCCTCTACGGTATCGACAGACTTATAGAGGATAAGGAAGCTCAGAAGGAGTCTACGGGACGTGTTATGACAGATGATGTTATCCGTCTTCGTGAAGAGATCTCCGAGCAGATGGTTGCTCTTAAGATGATGAAGGAGATGGCAGCTTCTTACGGTTGCGATATCTCTAAGCCGGCCACTAACGTTCAGGAAGCGATCCAGGCTACATACTTCGGTTATCTCTCAGCAGTTAAGGAGCAGAACGGTGCAGCAATGTCACTCGGACGTACTTCTACTTTCATCGACTGCTACGCAGAGAGAGACCTTAAGAACGGAACATTCACAGAGGAGCAGATACAGGAGTTCATCGATCACTTCATCATGAAGCTTCGTTGCGTTAAGTTCGCTCGTACTCCTGAGTACAACCAGATATTCGCCGGCGATCCGGTATGGGTAACAGAGTCTATCGGTGGTGTAGGCGTTGACGGCAGACCTATGGTAACAAAGAGCTCATTCCGTTACCTCCACACACTTGAGAACCTCGGTGCGGCTCCCGAGCCTAACCTTACTGTTCTCTGGTCTACAAGACTTCCTATCCCGTTCAAGAAGTACTGTGCTAAGATCTCTATCACAACATCTTCTATCCAGTACGAGAACGACGACCTTATGAGAGTTACACACGGTGATGACTACGGTATCGCCTGCTGCGTATCTTCAATGGTTATCGGTAAGCAGATGCAGTTCTTCGGAGCTAGAGCTAACCTCGCTAAGTGTATGTTATACGCTCTTAACGGCGGCGTAGATGAAGTTACCAAGAAGCAGGTAGGTCCTAAGTATCGTCCTGTTGAGGGTGACATCCTTGACTACGATGATGTAATGGCTAAGTTCACAGACATGATGGAGTGGCTTGCCGATGTATATGTTAATACTCTTAACATCATCCACTACATGCATGATAAGTACTGCTATGAGAGAGCACAGATGGCTCTTCATGACAGGGACGTACTCAGATACTTCGCTACAGGTATCGCAGGACTCTCTGTTGTAACAGACTCTCTCTGCGCTATCAAGTATGCACAGGTTAAGGCTATCAGAGATGAGGACGGCGTGATCGTTGACTTCGAGACAACAGGCGACTTCCCTAAGTACGGTAACGATGATGACAGAGCTGATACTATCGCTCACGACCTTGTTGAGACCTTCATGAAGATGATCAGACGTCATCATACCTACAGAGACAGCTTCCCGACAATGTCAGTTCTTACCATTACTTCTAACGTAACATACGGTAAGGCAACAGGTAACACACCTGACGGACGTAAGAAGGGACAGCCTTTCGCACCCGGTGCTAACCCGATGCACGGACGTGATACTCATGGTGCTGTAGCATCACTTTCATCAGTATCTAAGCTTCCGTTCGAGTATGCACAGGACGGTATCTCCAATACCTTCTCTATCATCCCCGGAGCACTCGGTAAGGATGACAAGGTATTCGCAGGCGATATCGAAGTAGATCTGAATAAGTAATAACACTGTTAAGATTCCCTATGAAGAAAGGAGGCGCTTAGACAATGAATGAAAATGAGATGATTGACGACCTTATCAATCAACTTGACTCAGGTATGACTAAGGGAGTGGGACATGTGAATGTCTTCACTGACGAGACCGCCGAAGATGTAAAAGAGGTTGAGACAATGGGATGTACAGATTGCTCACGTACACCGCTTGCCTGCAGCGTCCCTACTCTTCACCAGGGTCTTGACGATTACGAATAACAATCACTATTAAAAAGGAGGACAAAAATATGGCAGCTTCAGCAGCACAGGTTGACAACCTTGTATCTTTACTTGATGGATATGCAACAAAGGGTGGTCACCACTTAAATGTAAACGTACTTAACAGAGAGACTCTCATAGATGCACAGCAGCATCCCGAGAACTATCCCCAGCTTACTATCCGTGTGTCAGGCTACGCAGTTAACTTCGTTAAGCTTACACCCGAGCAGCAGGCAGATGTTATCTCTCGTACATTCCATGAGTCAATCTAACTCATAGTTTGCACCAAATGATCAGGGCCGGTGTTATATACCGGCCCTTTTTCTATAACCATAGTCCGCATATAACACACCGCAGACACGCTTGCGCTAAAGTTCCGGCGTAGCGGTGCATAAGGCGCTTTAAGAACAGCGCCCAAACACCGGCGTCTCCACATTGTCTGCTTGTGTATTATATGCAGGCTCAGTTACCAAAAATGAGGTATATATGAAAGGCAAGATTCATTCTCTACAAAGCTTCGGTACCGTGGACGGACCGGGCGTAAGGTATGTTGTATTCTTACAGGGATGCCCTATGAGGTGTCTGTACTGTCATAATCCCGACACATGGACCATCGGTGCCGGTGAAGAGATGGATGCATCATATATCATAGAGCAGTATAAGCGTAATGAAAGCTTCTATAACGGAGGCGGATTGACTGTCACGGGCGGAGAGCCTCTTGTGCAGATCGATTTTCTGTTGGAACTTTTTGAGTTATGTAAACAGAATAACATCCATACCTGCATCGATACCTCCGGTATCACCTATAGGCCCGGCAATACGGAGTACAATGAGAAGCTTGATAAGCTGCTTACCATGACAGACCTTGTAATGCTTGATATCAAGCATATAGATCCCGATAAGCATAAGGAGCTTACATCACAGCCCAATGACGGTATACTCGCATTCGCCGAGCTTCTGTCTGAGAAGAATATCCCCATCTGGATCAGGCATGTGGTAGTTCCCGGATATACGGATGATGATGTGTACCTTGAGAAGCTTGGATACTTCATCGGAGGACTTAAGTCTCTTAAGGCTCTGGATGTACTGCCATATCACGACATGGCCAAGCCCAAATATGAGAATCTCGGCATAGATTATGTGCTTAAGGATGTACCGCCCCTTGAGAAAAGCGTGGCTCTTGAGAAAAAACAGGTGATATTAAACGGCATCAGAAGGCGCAGGTCGGACGACGAAGCCCATCACCACGATATCGAGCATCTGTAGGCTGTAATCCTCACATCCTGACATTTGGCTCGCCGCCTCGCACAAGCATCGAAGATGCAGGGGCTCGGCATGATGGATTAACATGACAGGATAACAACGTTATGGAAATAACGCTGTTATCACATGGTTTTCTTCTTGTGAATAAGTATCATATGTATTAAAATTATATTGTTGAACTGCTAAATTTTTAACAAAGGTACGTCGATAAGATAATAGAAGGAGGTATTGGAATATGGCTTTTTGTATTGGTGATTCTTGCATAAGCTGCGGTTCTTGCGAGGGACAGTGCCCCGTTGGTGCTATCTCTATGGGAGACGGCAAGTTCGAGATTGACGCTGATAAGTGCATCGATTGCGGTTCTTGCGCAGGACAGTGCCCCGTTGGCGCTATCTCAGAGGCTTAAGCTACGATAGAATTAAGGAAGAACAATAAAAAGGACGGATGATTATCATCCGTCTTTTTTATATGCACTGACCTGTGTAAGGAATTTACTACTCTTCCCTGCGTCTTCTCTCAAGATTGCCGAATCTCGTATACTCCGGCATCCACGCAAGCTCTACGGTCCCGATAGGGCCGTTACGCTGCTTACCTATGATGATCTCGGAGATGTTCTTCTTCTCCGTATCCTCATGATAGTAGTCATCTCTGTATATGAACATGATCACATCCGCATCCTGCTCTATGGCTCCGGACTCTCTTAGGTCGGACATCATCGGCCTCTTATCCGGCCTCTGCTCTACGGCCCGGGATAGCTGTGACAGTGCGATGACCGGCACGTTAAGCTCCCTGGCGATACCCTTAAGAGATCTCGATATCTCGGATATCTCCTGCTGTCTGGACTCTATGCGTCCGCTGCCGCTCATAAGCTGCAGATAGTCTATGATGATGCAGTCAAGTCCCTTTTCCAGCTTATACTTACGGCACTTAGAGCGCAGCGCCGATACCGTGATCCCCGGCGTGTCGTCTATGATCAGCTTGGAATCACCTATCACACTTGCAGCCTCGGCAAGCTTATCCCACTCGGAATCATCCAGCTTACCGTTACGCAGGTGTGTCGCCTCGATATTGCCCTCTAAGGCGAAGAGTCTGTTGATAAGCTGTTCCTTGCTCATTTCGAGTGAAAAAATTGCAACCGACTTATCCTGCTTGAAGGCCATGTGCTGTGCTATATTAAGGACGAACGCCGTCTTACCCATTGAAGGTCTGGCTGCGATGAGTATAAGATCCGCCGGCTGCATTCCCGATGTCTTATAATCAAGGTCTATGAATCCTGTAGGGATACCCGTTACATTGCCGCCTGCCCTGTATGCAGCCTCTATCCTCTCGACCGCATTAAGTACCACCTTATCTATCGGCACAAAGTCTTCGAAATTACGTCTCTGCACCATCTCGAATATCTTCTTCTCGGCATCGTCAAGGATATAGTCAAGGCTTTCCTTGCCCTCATAGCAGTTATTCTCTATATCATCCGACGCCTTGATAAGCCTTCTTAGCGTAGACTTCTCCGCAACGATACCTGCATAGTATCTGATGTGGGTAGAGGTTGGAACGGCAGCTATGATATCCCGCATATAATCAAGATTACGAAGCTCTTCAGGGACATCCTTCTCCTTAAGCTTATTCTGTAGGGTCACGATGTCCACCTGCTTGTTCTCATTATTCAGTTCAAGCATAGCCTCATAGATGATCCCATACTGCCTGTTGTAGAAATCCTCCGGTGATACTATCTCCGAAGCGATGGCAATGGATTCCTGGTCTATGAGCATGGAGCCGATAACGGCCTGTTCAGCCTCTATGCTGCTTGGCATAGTCCGCCTTAGGATCGCCTCTTCCGCCATCTTCTACTTCTCCTGTACCTTCACCTTAAGTGTACCCGTAACCTGTGGATGCAGCTTGATCGGCACGTTGAACGTACCGAAAGACCTTATGGGCTCCTCTATCTGCATCTTCTTCTTATCAAGCTCAATCCCGCACTGCTCCTTATAAGCCGCTGCTATCTCCTTGGCCGATACGGAACCGAAGGTTCTGCCGCCTTCTCCTGCCTTGATCTTAAGCACCACGGACTTGGATTCAAGCTCTCCGGCAAAATCCTCCGCTTCCTTAAGCTTCATGGCCGCCACCTTCTCTTCGTTGGCATTCTGCAGCTTAAGATCGTTGAGATTCTTATTGTTAGCCTCTACGGCAAATTTCTTGGGTAAGAGATAATTCCTCGCATAGCCGTCATTGGCATCCACGATATCTCCCTTTTTTCCAACCGACTTAACGTCCTGTAAAAGGATGACCTTCATTATGACAATTCTCCTTCTTCTATCATCTTATCTATAACTTCCTTTAGCCTGTTCATGGCATCCTCGACTGACACGCCCTCGAACTGACACGCAGCCACGTTCATATGTCCGCCGCCTCCGAGTCTCTCCATGACTACCTGCACATTGGCTTCGTCTATGGATCTGGCGCTTAAGTTGATAAGCCCCTGATACTCGGTGAATACGAAGCTTGCCTTGATACCCTTGATACCAAGCATCTCATTGGCTGCCTGCGCACCGATGACTGTAGGGCTTGCAACCTCAGGTCCCGGCTCACACTTGGATATGGCATAACTGCCTCTGTAGACCTCCGCACGTCTGACACAGTCCGCCTTAGCTTTATACTCATATACATCATCTCTGAAAAGCTTCCGTACTCTGGTAACATCCGCTCCGGCACGTCTTAGATACGCCGCAGCCTCGAAGGTACGCACACCCGTCTTGGTCATGAAATTATTGGTATCTATCATCATACCGGAATACAGACAGTCCGCCTCGTCCGTACGGATCTTGATACCATCGGAGATATACTGCATGATCTCCGTAACCATCTCACACGCACTGGACGCATAGGGCTCTATATATGAAAGCGTCGCATTCTCTATGGTCTCCGTACCCTGTCTGTGGTGATCGAGCACCACTATGGACTTACACATACGCAGAAGCTCCGGACATTCCGTGATGCTTGGCTTATTGACATCCACTACCACGAGCACCGAGCTTCCACCTGCCAGATTCATGGCCTGCTCGCCGTCTATGATCATATCGTCTTCGTATTCCTCACCCTCGAACATGGTTCTAAGGGGTTTGATCGAAGTAGTCACGTCATTAAGTACGATATGTGCCTTACGATCAAGAGTCTTGGCTATCCTGTATATTCCCACGGCTGCACCGAAGCTGTCCACATCTCCGTTACGATGCCCCATGACTAAGACTCTGTCCTTGGAGGCTATTATCTCACCCAGAGCATGGGCTTTAACCCTGGCCTTAACTCTTGTATTCTTCTCTACAGACTGGCTCTTACCGCCATAGTATGTGATCTGGTCGGTAGTCTTGACGACAGCCTGGTCTCCGCCTCTGCCCAGTGCCAGGTCTATGGCGGTGCGGGCGAATTCATAATTCTGCGAATACGTCAGTCCGTCAAGACCCACACCGATACTGATGGTCACAGCCATCTCATTGCCGATATTGACGGTCTTAACTTCCTCAAGGATATCGAACCTGTTCTCCTTAAGAGCCTCGACAGCCTTCTTCCTAAGGATTATAACGAACTTGTCCTTCTCTATCTTCTTGGCTATCCCATCGTAGGTAGCGATGTACTTATTGATCTTCCTCTCTATTAAAGCCGTAAGAAGTGAGCGTCTGACTTCCTCCACACTCTCAAGTGCCTCATCGTAATTGTCCATATAAAGCAGCGCAACCGCAAGAGACTGGTCATCATTCTCACGAAGTGCAAGCTTAAGTGCCGTCTCGTCAAAAAGGTAGACTGCTATCAGGTAGCCGTTGTACCCCTCCGATGATATGATGTCGCTGTTCTCTGCCATATCCTTAAGCGAGACCTTGTGACACCTGACCTGGAATTCCCTCTCCTCGAAGCTTATATCAAGTGTGGTCTCATCCGCCTCACCGGGAAGCTTATCTAGCGTAAGCTCCGGGAAAATGGTGCTTATCGACTTATTATAGCCCTTCTTCTTATGCGAAAGGGCCTCGAAAGCCTTATTGGTCCACATCACCTTGCCGCTGTCGTCAAGCAGCACATAAGGCAGTTCAAGCTCTCTTAAGAGCTTCCTCTGTATCTGTCCGTACTCCGTGGCAAAGCTTACAAGCTCATTCATGATGATGGGCTTATTCTTGAACATCAGTATTCCGATTATAAGGAGATAAAGTGCAGTGAAGCCTGCCATGAGCATGCCTGCCCGATATTCGATCATCCATACGGCTATGGTGACAAATATCATCAGTATTCCCAAATATAGCGACGCCTGAAGATATAGCTTAAGCGTGCCTTTGATCTTAACTCGATTTTTCATAAGGTATATTATACCACTTCCTGACATTTAGAGTAACACGATATATAGTGAGTTTGAGGACCATAACGGCTATATATAGATATAACGTGGGGGATCAGGTGATCGGACCGATTTATCAGTTTGTTAGTATTGTCCTACCTACTATCATTAGCTTATAGGACTGACTTTATGATTATATTGTATTGTCCTAATTTTTTTTGCCATGTTTTAGGACTGGTTCATTCTTTCTTGTTTCCAGTCCTACTTATAAAGCTGAAAAAATAGGACTAACTCTATCTTCTTACACCTTCGTCCTACTAAGATGTTGCGCTGTGGTAGGACTATAATATATGTTATCCGATTTGATCCTATAAATATCAAATTGTCGGTAGGACTAAACACCCCTGTCTGCGTTATGGTCCTACTCCGGATCACAGATTCATATATTCTATGTATAAATCATTGAAATCCTGCTCAGTTGAAAGATAGATTTCATCAAATTCAGGGATATATAATTCATCCATGCCCGTGCAATACCTGATAGCTCCTGAAAGTGAAGTATTACCACACGGAGTAATGCGACCTCTAAAGGATGTCGGGATCATGCCTATGGCTATAGCATCCTCAGCATTAAGATTATCGCCGAATGCTCCGGAGATATAGACCGTATCGATCAAGGCAACGTTGCTATCTTCCATCTCCTTCGCATGACCCCTGCCGAAGTATGCACATTGTGATACTTTAGAGAGCAATATCTCTATCCCTGCACGAATGGCTGCCTTGGCAGTCTGGACATCACGGATCAGAGATTGTGTTATGTTAACTTCCTTATACTTATATCCGTATTCAAAATATTCGTCTGCCAAGAGTCCGGTATCATCCACTATTCCCATCCTACGCAGTGATGCGATACCCTCTATTATCTCCGTGGCCTTGGCTCTCCCTGCCAGCTCGAAGGCCGGACCCGCTGCTGTAGATGTGACCAGAGTCATGTCCGAATCAGCATCGTGATATACCATCTCTCCGTTAGTACCAAGGTCTATGAGCAGCGTCCTTCCGCTCTTATTAAAAAGGTCTAGGCTAAGTACACCGGACAGTATATCTCCACCCACGTAAGCCGAGAATCCCGGCAGGATGGTGACCGGAACAGGTGCTCTGCCATCAAGTATATCTATGTCGGTTGACATAATATCAGTCCGTTCTATATGCACCGGCTTAAAGGGATATACGCCGAGATTATGGCAATCCTCTTCCAATAGGATATGTGTCATCGTAGTGTTGCAGGCTATCACTATCTTACTTATGTCAACCTCTCCTGCAAGCTCTTTAATCATATCCGACAGTTGAGAACGAAGCTCCGTACTCATCACATGCAGATTACCTCTCCCAGCCTGAGTGATCCTTGTCATCACATCACGACCGAATCTTCTGTTGACATTCTGCTGTATTATGGTTGACATAACTATAGCCTTATTGCCGCAGTCAGTCTTATTCTCATCTATCGCAACCAGCGCCGCCTCTATATTGGTCGTACCTATGTCTATTGCTATGGCATATCTCATTTCGTCGTTTTCTCCCTTAGTTTAAAGAGCAAGGACTGAACCTTGCTCTTTAAACTAATCAACCAGCTTGTCAATTTTAGTTGCATATTCATACAACACATCTAACAACTTATCATTTCCACCGGTTTTAATTAATCTGTTAAATCCATTATATGAACTAAACCCAAGTAAATAGATGGCTATAGACATCGCTAAATCTTCGGATTCAATTTTTGTTCTTTTTGCTATATTTTTGAGTTCATCTACAACTGTGTCCTTTGGTATTCTCAATTCCTCTTTGCTATCTTCAATCACCTCTTGAATAGCCTCGGGTAGAACCATACACAATTTATAAAAAGCATCCTTTTCACCCGTCACCAATTCATAAAATTGATCTAAACTCACTCTTCTGATTCGCTTATGAGATACCTTCTTACCATCAACTGTAGTTTCCCATTTAATATTTTGTGATTGCTTTGCGACTGCTTCAACCAAAAAACAAGCACAGTCATCATCATTTAATAATTGGTTCTGCATCTTGATATATGTTTTTCCGGCAGCAGAAGAGTTCATTGTATTATGCTTGTTTTTCATTTCAACATATATAGTATGAACTGTATCTCCGTCCGGCAGACCAATTCCATCTTTATTCTTTACAATTACATCCCATCCGCCCTCTGATCCGTTTTCGGGAACATGGCATTTATCAATATAACGGAATATCCTTTGATGAAAATATCCTATATCATTATTATTAGCCTTGTCACGCTGTCTGAATATCTCATTGCTTATTATTTCCTCCCACGTACTTCTATATACGGTTTTATCAAAGATCATTTTAATCGGATCAACCGTATTTGAATTAAACTTCTTCATATTGTATGGCTCAAGCTTATCACCATACTTTTTTATTGTGTCCTTAACATGCTGTAAAAAATCTTCCTTTTTTATGAAACTAAGATTCCAATCCATTTATACTTCCCTCCAATGCCTTTTTTATTTCTATTGCAACTTCATATGCCAAATTTACCGGAACAGCATTTCCGACTTGTTTATACTGTGACATCAAACTTCCACAAAATTCCCAATCATCCGGGAAACTTTGACATCTTGCATTTTCCCTTATTGTAAAAGGTCTCGCTTCTAAAGGATGACAGCGCTCGGTCTGTTTCTGTGATGGAGAAGTAAGAACCGTTAATGAAGGCTCATCCATACTTAGTCTTCTAAGTATTCCGGTTCTTCCACCCTCCATATACCAGCAACTCTTCATGTAATCTTTTGCTATCTCCGGATCAATATCTCTCCAGTATCCTCCGGGCGGAACCATTTCAAAAATCTTCCTCTTTTTTTCTCCATAAGGAATATATGGTGAATCCGGGACGTTATTCAGTATGTCCCTTAGAACAGGTTTATACTCATGTGGTAAAGGGAATTTGAAGTGTATACGTTCTGTCAGATCTTTCCTGATACCGATAGTCATCAGTCGCTCTCTCTTTTGAGCCACACCATAATCCCAGGCATTCATTATTTGTTTTTTTATTTCATATCCTGCATCTTCAAAAACATTCAGTATTGTTCTATAGGTTTTTCCATTATCGTGTGTCAATAATCCTCTGACATTTTCAAAAAGAAACATTTTGGGTTGAAGTTTCTTAAGAAAAAGGGCGTAATTAAAGAACAAGGTGCCTCTGGTATCTTCGAATCCCAACCTCTTCCCTGCATAGGAAAAAGCCTGACATGGTGCTCCTCCCGATAAAAGATCCAGCTCTCCCTTCTTGATATAAAAGTACTGCTCCAGATCCAAACACGAAATCTTCTCTATATCTTCACAAATAACATTCCAATCCGGTCTGTTCTTTTTCAAAGTGTCACATGCATCTTGGTCAAATTCAATTAATCCAATTGTCTCAAATCCTGCTTTTTCAATGCCAAGGGCTAAGCCTCCGGCTCCGGCAAATAATTCTATAGTTCTAAGCATATCTTTCCTTTTCATTAAAATCTCTATGCCTATCTTATCATAAAGATAACCTTTTTTCAGCCGTAATTTTTTCTATAATACCAAAAAGATATCTATACAAAAAGACGGAGACTTAAGTCTCCGTCTTATGTACACGTGTTGAATTACTCTACTGTATAAGGCATCAGTGCAACGTGACGAGCTCTCTTGATAGCTACTGTCAATGCTCTCTGGTGCTTAGCACAGTTACCTGTGATCCTGCGGGGAAGGATCTTGCCGCGCTCTGAGACGTATCTCTTAAGCTTAGCTGTATCCTTGTAATCTATTACATTGTCCTTACCACAGAACACACATACCTTTTTTCTTCTGCGCATTCCGCCCGGTCTCTTCGGACGAGCTGCATCTGCGCCTTCTGTCTTATTATAAGCCATGCTACATGCCTCCTAATCTAAATATGATGCTTAAGCATCTGACCGTATCACCACTTAAGAGAACGGTAACTCTTCATCTATTCCGTCGGGAATGTTCATGAAACCGTCATCAGCGGGTGCCGGAGCTGCAGATGCCTGAGGTGCGGAATAACTCTGGCCGCCACCCTGGCCTTCTGATGCGCCCTTACTCTCTGCGAACTCTATATTATCAGCGATCACCTCAGTGGTGTATACCTTGACGCCATCCTTATTGGTATAACTGCCTGTCTGGATGCGTCCCTCAAGTGCTACTTTCGTTCCCCTGTGCAGATACTTCTCAGAGAACTCTCCGAGTCTGCCAAAGGCCACGATGTTGATAAAATCTGCTGTCTGACCATCCGTATTATTCCTTGATACTCTTCTGTCAACGGCAAGAGTGTATCTTGCGATCGCCATGGATGTATCATTCTGCGAATATCTGACTTCGGGATCTCTGGTCAAACGACCCATTAAAATTACTCTGTTCATAAAATACTTCTCCTATTATGCCTCGTCGCATCTAACGCATAAATATCGAAGAACGTTGTCCATGATCCGCATTCTCTGCTCGATCTCTGCCGGAGCAGTTGTCTCTGCGTCGAACTGGATGAAGTAGTAATAAGCCTCTCTCATCTTCTGAATGTCATAAGCAAGACGCTTCTTACCCCAGTCGTCAACATTGGTTATCTGTCCACCGAATCTCTCGATAAGAGCCTTGCACTTATCTACAGTAGCATTTCTCTCTTCGTCTTCGATAGTAGCATTGACAACAACGGCTAACTCATACTTGTTCATGCTCTTTTACCTCCTTTTGGTCTCTGGCCGGGTCTCTCTCCCGACAAGGAATATATATCACGAGTCATTATCTTAGCATAGAAAATCGTGGAACGCAAGGGGTTTTTCTGCTCTGCGAAAAGTCATTATGCATACGCCATAGACTGTGTGCGATTACACACAAAACTTACTGTATTTGCAGTTCTTTGAGAATTAAGCTTAAGAAGCTCAGGAACAGCATCCTTAACCCTGTCCATCAGGGCATCTAAAGAATCAGATTCCAAAACAAGACCTATAATATCAGGGCTTGTAGCTACCCAGACGTCAGCTTCTTCATCCCATGAAAAAAATACCGTATAGTTCATCATTTTCCCTCTTACTATGGCGTTCTCCTTTCTTTGCTTAACATCTATAATCAAAGCATAAGAAAGGGCTGTGGTTATCCATTCCTTTTAATCTGCAATAGCTTAAAAGCCAATCCTACGGCTTTATTATATGCTTTTTAGTGGTAAATAGCAAACCCGTTAGACTATTCTAACGGGTTTTACGTATTTTGTAAGACTTGCTCAATCACATAAATTGCCATCAACCAAAACACTCACGGATGAAATAACGTACAGAATTATACTGTTCGCTCCTACTGTGACAGCAATGATTCCGATTGTCAAACACTTATTCATATACTACAAGTCCGCTACGCCGTGAAAAGTGACAATTCCGATTCAGAACGCTCTCGCTTCGGGATAAAACGTAGCGGCACTAATGTCGCAAAGAACACGACATAAGTGCCGACGTTTTATACGCCCTGAATACGGAATTCACTTTTCACGGCTTATTTGCGAACTAATATACCATTTTATCATATAGTGCCTAAACCAACTGTTGTTAGCTCCGCATTGATCGCAGCCTTATCACTCTGCAATCCGCATAATCATGCTTATCTTGACTAGAAAAGTGAATATCGCATACTATTCCATCAGATATAATCTCAAATTTCTTACGGATTATCTATTATAACCCTGCAATAGCTTCCTTAAATTCTCCTATTTCATAACCTTCATAGCCATCTACACCAGCCGGACCTGTCAATGTATACCGCGTGCGACCTTGATCTTGTCTTGTACTAGCCATGTATCCTCCGGCAGTCACAGTTATATCTTTATCTTCTGACCCCCATTCTATCTCCTCCAAATGGCTTATAGTTGTTTGTTCACCTGTATCACTATCTGTAATAATGAATGGCAAATCAAGAGAACTACCATTTGGCAAATCCAATCGACCATCTATATAATCTGCCACTGCTCCACCGGGGAGTGTTACTTTACCTGTAGTCGGATTAAAGTTTCCTCCATTTCCCGAGCCGCCACCGGAACCTGAGCCACCGGAGCCTGAGCCTGAAGAACCACTGCCCGATGAACTGCTGCCGGATGAGTTGCTGCCGGATGAAGTGCCGGATGTATCTTCGGTGCCCTCTTCAAGTGCAGCCGCGAACTGTCTTAATGTCTCTTCTTGCTCTAATGCTGCCCTAAGGGAAGGCGGTCTGTTCTCATTCTGTCCGAATATAAGATAATGTGTCAGAAGAGATTCGGGATCGCTTCCGAAGTTCGCTACTGCGTCCGGGTTCTCCCTTGCATAGAATGCGGGATCGAATTCCTCACCGTTAGTCAGAGTCATTATGCCTGTCTCGGCATCGGTGCTTACCACATATGCCATAGCACCCTGCCTTATGGTATCTCTAAGGCTCCTTACAGGCTCAGGTCTGTCGCCTTCATCGCCTGTCTGTGTATCACCGTTATCCGTTACCTGCTCTTCAGGTTCCGGGGTAGGTGTAGGCGTGGGCGTAGGTACTGCCCCTACCTCGGTGTTCGCCCCGTCCGTATCGTTATCCTTATCATCGCCGGAATCTATGAATCCGCCATTTTCAAGTAAGGCGATGAGTCGCTCCATGCCACCCTTAGGAAGTGCATTATATGCAAGCATCAGCACATCCTCATCCTTATCGCCGTTATTTAAGTCGTCCGCATCGAGCATTCCGCTTGTGACGAACTCGGAGAATTCATAATTACCTCTTATAAGGGCACTCTGCCCCGCGGTGAATATCCTCTCCACGCCGTTATATGTGCCATCCTCTGTCTTAAGTCTGCACAGCACCTGTCCCTCCGTGACTTCAAGCAGAGTATACTTAAGGCCGTCCGCAGCCACATATACCGTCACACGGAAGGTAGTACCTCTTACCGACATGGTGGAATTAGGTGTATCCACCTCATACGAATCATTAGCACCAAGTGCACTCTGCAGCACATTAAGCTCCGAACCGGCATCCAGATATATCTTGATCTTGCTGTCATCATTCGGTGCCGAAGCCTGCAAAGAGAAGTGGGTATTGGCATCCGCATAGACATATTTGTCATTATCCATGCACATCGTAAGCTCCGATGCATCCGCAACGGTTACATCGTCCCCGCTGTAGAGGTGCTGCCCCACATACGCCTGTCCGTTATTCTTCTCTCCTGCTATGCTTACTGTACCGCTTACCTGCTCTACGGATATACTCCTGTATCCGTCGCCCTGCATAAGCACTGCCACAGCGATTCCCACTGCTATCACCACTCCGCCGCCTATAGACACGGCTTTACCTTTGGTGGTGCCAAGAAAACTCCCTACACTCATCCTAAATTCCCTTTCATGACTACTACACTTTTACACTACAACACTTAACACATCAAACCTTTTTCATAATAGCACTTTATATGTACTATGCAATACCTATATCAATTATTATCCAAGGCACTGTGCCATATATTCCACAAGCCTTGCATCTATATTACCCGCAGACGCCATATCTCTCATGATATCTATAGCCTTATCCTTGGGGATGGGCTTCTTATAGGGTCTGTCCGTCGCAAGCAGGGCATCGCAGATATCCGCCACGGCTATGATGCGCGCATCCGTCGTAAGTTCCTCAGCCTTAAGGTGGTTCGGATATCCCCTGCCGTTAAGACACTCATGATGCTGCGCAGCCCAGACCGGCGTATCCTTGAAGTACTTATTGAAGTGAACCTTATCAAGTATCCTGGCGGTAATGGCCACATGCTCCTCCATTATCTTACGTTCCTTATCTGTAAGCGTCCCCTTCCTTATACTCAGGCACTCCTTCTCCTCGTCAGTGAAAAACCGTATGCTCTCACCCTCGTCCTCGAATTCGTAGTTAAACGCCTCGCTTAACGAACCATACAGTTCATCATCCAAAAAGCCCGCACTGTTGGCTCTGCTTATAAGCTCTGTGCACTGCCCGGTCTTCCTTAGTACATCGGCATATTCTTCCTCTGACAACCTGCCTTCAAGCATCGCTATCCTTGCCTTAAGGCTTATCCTCTCAAGCCTCTTCTCTATATCCTTCTCCCTGCCGCCAAGTCTCGTAGCCTTATTCATGACCTCAAGCGGTGTAACAAGCTTACCTATATCATGCAGCCACGCTCCCATTACAAGCTGATCTCTGCGGCTCTTGGAGAAGTACTCCTCCTCCTTGCCCTCATCATGGAGCTTATTGATATGATCTGCCAGCATTCCGCTATATTCTGCCACCTTCCTTGTATGAGAGGCATTATAGGGTGTCCTCTCATCTATGGCGGTCGCCATGGCCTGTGCGAAGGACCACATCTGGTCGTTAAGCTCCTGCTGATATCTTACATTGGATATGGCGATGGCTGCCTGCGAACCAAGCGCATATACCACATTCTCATGACTCACATCGAAGGGAACGATATTGCCTTCCTTATCAAAAGAATTGATAAGCTGCAATACACCTACCACGTTATCCTCACTGTCTATAAGGGGGATAGCCATCATCGAGCCCGTATGATATCCCGTCATGCTGTCATACTTCTTGGGTCCTGAGAAATCGAACCTGTCGCTTTCATATACATCGGGGATATTAAGTGTCTGCCTGTGTATGGCACAGTAGGCACATATATTGCCCTCCTTTAATTCCACAGGCGGCAGCTCTATCGCTTCACCGTCAGAGCCCTTGTCCACATTCATGGACAGTGTCTTCATGATCTTAAAGGTAAGCTTATCATCCTCGTACAGATATAATGTGCCTGCGTCGCAGTCACATATATCCATGCTCTTGCTTATTATCATGTTAAAAAGCTTGTTCCTGTCCTTCTCGGCGGACAGTGCGATGCTTATATCAAGTATCGCCTGCAATTCTTCATTATATTCTCCCATATCTGTTACCCTCTGTGTTATGTTAACCTACTGTAACCTGATCATTTATTATATCGAAGCGTTCCTGCTCCTACAGTCCCGTCATGAATTCAAGTGACCTTTTTGCTTTCTCTATACCGTTAACCTCAAGCAATATCTGCATGCCCGTATGACATTCCCCGTCATTTGCGCTGTCTGTATCATCACTGCACAGCCCGTACTTCTCCATTAACGACTTATACTTAATGTAATCTATATTGCCGTCGCCTGCTGCCAGATGCAGATCGGATATAAGGTCATTATCATTAAGGTGCATATGGCGTATACGGGGTGCCAGCTCCTCCATCCATGTATCCGTAGGAGTATCCGTCAGAGACGCATGTGCATAATCAAGACACAACCCTATGTTCTTATGCTCCTTTAATCTGTCCATAAGCGCATTGAATATGGAAGGATAGGTTTCGAAGGTATTCTCCATATATATCTCTATGTCGGCATAGTCCGTTGCAAGCTCTGATAAGAAGGCACTCATGCCGTTTACCCAGCCCGATATATATCCTGCTGTATTAAGCCCCGCAAGAAGACCCGTATGGAACACCACGCCCTTACAGCCAAGCCTGCCTGCTATGTCCATGGACTGTCTCATAAGCTTCCTGCTGTGTTCCCTTATGACTCTGTCCTGACTTAAGGGTGCCATATCATAGAATACCCCGTGCAGAGTATCCCTTGACCTGTCCCTGTCAAGCTTAAGATACGCCTCTATCCTTCTCTCTGTCTCTCTCTCATCCTCATATACCGCAGGATCGAAGAAGTCATTATACTCGAATGCCACTCCATATTCCGACACAAGTGTCATGAACTTATCTATCTCGTTCAGATCAGGTATCACTGTCCAGTTAGCCTTCATGTCTTATACCCCGTCACTTATCTTATGTCCGTCTCCCTGTCACTGTCCTTGTGCTGTGACTGCTACTCACTGTTGCTCATACTCTCTATGCTGTCCACACTGTATACCATTATCTTATTGCTCTTACCCTTAAGAGGTATCTCTCCTACGGGTGTGGCCTCTATCCTGTCACGAAGCTTCTCATATACATCCTCACTTATGAGTATCTGCTCCGCCTTGGCATTGCTTTCAAGCCTCGCAGCGGTATTGACCGTATCTCCTATGGCGGTATAGTCCATACGGAAGTAACAGCCTATATTCCCGACTACCGCCTCACCGCAATTAACGCCTACGCCGAAGCCCACCTGCTTGCCAAACTCCTCATACAGTCTCTCTCCAAGCTCCCTTGAGCCTGCCTTGATATCCCATGCCGCTGCCACGGCTTCGTATATGTAGTCATCCAGGTCGAAGGGCGCATTGAATACCGCCATGGTAGCATCCCCGATGAATTTATCCAAAGTCCCCTTATGCCTAAGGATACAAGTGGTGGTAAGCTTAAGGTATTCGTTAAGTATGGCCACCACCTTCTCAGGCTCTAACCCCTCCGACAGCGGCGTGAAACCTCTTATATCCACGAAAAGTACCGCTACATCCCTCTTCTCACCGCCAAGGTGCAGCTCGAAATCTCCGCTCTTAGAGAGATTATCCACTATCTCGGGTGCGACGTACTTCTTGAACACATCGAGGGTATGCTTCCTTCTTATCCTTTCAAGCACGTATTTCTCAATGATAAAGTATATGTCTGCTATGACAAGGGTGATAAGCACATAGGCACAGGGTATGTACAGATGGCTTCCGCCAATCCCCACTGTTGCAAGTATTCTGCCAAGGAGTATATACACTCCCGCCGTGAGTGCTGATACTATGAGTATCACTGACAGCTTCCTCTTCCTTGCAAAGATAAGGAAGCCTGCGATAAATATGAACGTAAGAAGTGTAAGTACCGGACGACCTATGGGAACCATGGTCTTATGCTCCATAAGAGCCTGAATGATATTGGCGTGTATCTCCACACCGTACATGCTCTTCCCACGGTCTGCCGCCGGCTTATATGCATCCTGAAAGCCCGGTGCATACGCACCTGCGAGTACTATCTTATCCTTAAAAGCAGTATGCGGCACCTCTCCTGCAAGAACCGCGCGCATGGATACATGCTGGAACTCTCCTGTTTTACCCGAATACATGAACTGGAACTGACCCTTAGAATCGGTTCTTACGGGAGTTACCTCCGTATATGCGTCAAGTACTGCCTTGGCGAAACTGTCATGGCTGCCCTTACCGATGGAATTGTCCGAATTGCTCTCTCTTATCTCCTCCGGTACGTTCACATCAAGCATGGCGTACCTGACACAACCGTCAGAAGCTATGCAGGCATTGGTAAAGCCAAGTGTGGCGACCTTAGCCAGCTTATCATAAGGAACCTCTATATCCGCTATATGCTCCGTATTGTATATGAGTCTTCCGGAAGCATCACGCTCTAAGGCACCTCTGTATACCAGATTGGTTCCCATGACGGTATTGCCGACGGCTGCCTCTGCAAGTCTTGCATCCGTCTGCTCATCATAGTCGCTTATGAACATGAAGTCCATGCCGACGACCGCCGGGGCGTTGTCGGTATCTTCATAGAGATATTCAAGCAGAGCTGCTGATTTTTCCCTTGACCAGAGATTGAAATTGCCGTATTCGGCAAGAGTCTCTTCATCGACTCCTATGATGATGATATCAGACGACGGACCGGTAAATCGGGTATACAGTCCATCGGTCAGATAAGCATCAAGCGCATAAAAAGGATTGACAGTCGCCAGTACCCCCAACAGCAATCCTGTCAGAATGGCTACAATCGTATAGATATGTTGCTTAACACTTACTTTCATATATCCTAACTCCCCTTAAAGTTATGATAATGAAGCTTAGATATGACTGAATATTATGTTATGCTTCCTTCCTGTGTCTATATACTCTCTCCCAAAAGCTCCAAAGCTTCCTTAAAAACCTTGCCGATGGAGTCATGAATGACCAGATCTGCCTTCCTGTCGGCATTAGTCTCGCTCTTATTGATAAGTATAAGATGCCTGCCGTTAAAGTACTGTATAAGTCCCGCTGCCGGATATACCACAAGCGAGGTTCCGCCTATTATAAGGGTATCGGCCGCTTCTATGGCTTCCACGGAGCGGTTGATCATATTCTGGTCAAGGCCTTCCTCATATAGTACCACATCGGGCTTAACCCTGCCACCGCACTTAGGACATGTGGGAACGCCCTCGGAGGCTAAGATGAACTTCTCATCATAGAAGGCCTGACATTCCTCACAGTAATTGCGAAGTACAGAGCCATGAAGCTCATATACCGTCTTAGAGCCTGCTGCCTGATGCAGTCCGTCTATATTCTGTGTGACTATGGCCTTAAGCTTACCCATCTGCTCAAGGCGAGCCAGTGCCAGATGTGCGGCATTGGGCTTGGCATCCGGATATATAAGCTTGTCCTTATAAAATGTGAAGAATTCTTCCGGATATCTCATATAGAAGGTATGGGATACAAGCTGCTCCGGCGTGAAATTGATCTTAAGCTTCTCATTCCACAGACCGTTAGAGCTCCTGAAGTCCGGTATATCGGATTCCGTACTCACTCCGGCTCCGCCGAAGAATACGATATTATCGCTTTCCTTAAGTATATCAGCAAGTTCTCTTATCTCTTCCGACATTCCTATACCCTCCTTCTATGCTGTGGTACACAATTATCCCGGCTGTGGTTGACATACGGTTTACATAACACGTTATTGCGTTCCGGCTGTGGTTGACATAACTCTGCCACACATCAGCAGTTCTTATACTTCGGAACCCACATATTCCAGCCGTTGTTCCTGCGGTTCTCCTCAAGCTCATCAAGCTTCTCTTCTATACGTGCCTTCACAAGCTCACTTATCTCCTTGGTGGACATATCCGCATATTCCTCATAATATATGGGATCCATGAAGCATACCTGTGTAGTCACCTTGCGATAGGAATTATAGTCAAAGGGCAGATGCGAGTCATACAGCGCCACCGGGATTATGGGTACACCTGCATTCTTGGCTACCTTGAAGGCTCCGGGCAGGAAGTCCTGAAGCTTATTGCCGTTGCGTCTGTAGCCTCCCTCCGGGAAATATATGAATCTCCTGCCGCCCTTCACATCCTCCGTCATCTTCTTAAGCGCCTTCACCTGCTTATGGAAGTCGGTCCTGTCAAGCCTCACACCATCCACAAGGCTCATTACCTGATCCGCTAAGGGCATCTTCGAGCGTTCGGCATCCATGATGACAGAACACGGCTCCTTGTGCGAATCCATGATCCCCAACGCATCGTACTTACCCTGATGATTGGCATACATGACATAGCCACCGTCCTTGGGAAGCTTCTCCTCCCCGTAGGATACCGTGGATATCCTCCCCCTCTTCTTCACATCATGTATGATATCGAGTGCAAGGGAGTACCTCTCGTATTCGTCGTATTTATCCTCATGCCTCACATAGTAATCCGCTTTAAGGATATAGTAGATTATCAAAAAGATCGAAAAAACGACCAAACAATAGAATCTAAGCATCTTGATCTCTGCACGGCGCAGTCCGAACTGTCTGTAATTACTGCGCACTTCTTCCGTATATTTTACACACTTTTAGATTATACCACAAATAAACGCATTTATGTACTTCATGTTAAGCAAACCTAATTGTAAACCTAATTAATTTTTAGGTTGACAATTCCTCCAAAACCTATTACATTCTCTGGCTCTGGCTTACACTCGGTGCCATAGTCAATTATGCGGTCGGCACAGTATGGTTCATGGTCGTTGCCGGAAGCACTCTTCAATAAAGACCCTTACCTAATCTATTTCCGGGAAGCTTCGTTAGTGTTTGTATAACAAGACTTCTGTCTTTTTGATTTGATTTGGCAATAGTCTGTTCTACATCATCCAGTTCCGTAAGAAAACCATAATTTGTTTTCAGTCTCTTTATTAGATCTTCCGGTGTTGGAGCCGGTACTGCAAGGGTTCCGATATCCTCTGTATCTACATCTTTGGGACTTCTTTCGTTAAGCCATCTGTCAGGTTCAAAAACTGATGGCTCATGTGCCGGGTGCCAAAATATGTTCCCATAATGCATCCCGTAAGAATCAACCCATATTTTCAAAACCACAAGATGTTTTAAAAGCTTTTTATCAATCATGGTCGAAATGGGTTTTGTTTCTAAGAGCCAGTTAAGATCGTACATATCTCGTGCCGTGCTGGTTCGGTTCAAGCGTGCTATTTTTTCAGCCATATTCTCTTCCAGCCTTACCGTATGTATTTGAGGGAGTTTAAATCCATACTGCTTATGTATTGGCAAGGAAACAATGGATCTTGTTAGGGGTTCCAACCACGGGTATGATGCGAAATCGAGTTTAGTTTTGAAAATATCCCCGTCATTATATGGGCTTGAAAGCCCAATGTACCATTTATTTCTGCGTTCACTGACAGAATATGAAAACGGTCCAAGTTCTAAGCCATCTATTTCACCAACAAAATTGAGTGTCCGTTCCGTGTGATCCGAATACTGATCATCAATTGAGAAATCAAGATCCAGCGAAAATCTGCCCTCCCGTCCGGCATAGAACTTCCGTATAGCGGTACCGCCCTTTAGAGACACCTGGTCCATTTTCCCACTGTCTTCCAAATAAGATAGCAGAAAATCCTGTGCGATATCTATAATTGCAGCTTCCCGACCCGGGGCACCACTTCCCACAGGTGTATGCCTTGCAATATACCCTTCTGTAAGACTTACCTTTTCAAAATCTATCATTTTACCTTCTCCATTTCTTTTGGTGAAAAAGGAAGCACTGTATCAGAAACTTTCCACTTTTCGTCATTTCTTATAGACTGTTTTCTTGCACCAAATCTTATCTTCGAAGTTGGTCTATGGATACTATCATAAATTGCATCTGAAGCATCCGGATACATTCCCTGTAATAAATAACCCGTCCTCCTCTTTATTGAATCATTCCTATCTGATATTTCAGTAAGAATATTCATTATCTCAGATTCATAAACGACATCCGGCAACCACTCCATAACGCTTCCCCACACTTGTATAAGATCCGGTTTTGTTGCAATCTGAACAATAATACTTTCCGGTGCAAGGCATGGCACTCCTCGCACATCTCTGATTGGAATTGTTGGACTATATTTATACGCAAAAATGCTCTCCGGGATACGCTTCCGCGGCATCTGTGAAAAAGCCAATTCCTTGTGTGCAGGAACCCTGTCTGCCAATCCCATTACCCATGCTGCTGTTTGAAGACATACATAACATTCTAAAGTTGGATTTAAGAGCCTAAATGCCTTGATCTCCATCAACGGGTCATTTTTCGAATATGGTCCTGCAATTGAAGCTGAGGCGAACTCCCATACGCCTCTTTGACTGGTCGGAAGTAACCATCCGGACTTCTTAAGCCTTGACGCAATAAGAGAAGGCTTCGTATATACATCGTGTTTCTTCGCTAGTTCTGCCAATTCCTCCAAAGTGACATATGCTTTTTGGTCGAGTTCCATATCCTCCAATATTCCGGCCATTGATTTTGAAATATTCCGTGTCATAGTTCCCACCTTGCTATCTATAACTGATACTTATTCGTATATTTTGACACTATTATATAATATTATGCTCTATATGTAAATATTCATGGTATTTCGCGAGTCTATTGTAAACCTAATTTATTTTTAGGTTGACAATTCCTCCGAAACCTATTACACTACTTCTGGTTTGAAAAATTATAAGAACGGAGGGACGTGTGATAAATGATGCAGATAAATCATTTTCACATTCAGAATGATCATGACAACAGACAATACCAATTCATCTATTAATATCAGGGATATATGCTATATAGCCTTGTTCACCGCACTTATCGCAGTGTTGGCACAGATAAGCATCCCTCTTCCGGGAGGTGTTCCGCTTACGCTTCAGACCTTTGCCGTACCATTGGCAGGCCTGGTACTCGGTTCTAAGAGAGGAACTATCTCCACAACGATATATGTACTCTTAGGCGCTGTCGGTGTACCGGTGTTCGCCGGCTTCACAGGAGGTCTGGGCAAGGTCTTAGGTATGACAGGCGGTTTTATCGTCTCCTTCCCTATTATGGCATTCCTCGCAGGACTTGCTGTTAAGAAGAGTCTTAAAAGCCCCCTTCTCTGGCTCTGGCTTACACTCGGTGCTATAGTCAATTATGCGGTCGGCACAGTATGGTTCATGGTCGTTGCCGGAAGTACTCTTTCAGCCGCACTGACAGCCTGTGTCATCCCCTTTATTCCCACAGCGATAATTAAGATCATCCTGTCGGGAATCTTCGGCACCATGCTTCGCGGTATTCTGGTGAAGGCCGGTCTTTTGCAGATAAAATGATATCTGTGAAGAAAAATACATACTATGACATCTATATATCTGCTATAATCAAAGCATGTCGAATTTGTCATATTCCACGAAAGATCTAATCCTCGCCCTCTTAATGAGGGCAGGAGGCAATTACATATCCGGAGAAGAGGCCAGCAAGAGCATAGGCTTAAGTCGTGCGGCCGTTAATACGGCTGTCCGCACTCTGCGCAGTGAAGGTACTCCCTATAAGGATGCTCTGAGATATCAGGCGCACGTTTCTCTGGCTTTTTCTTAGTATGGCTTCTTTTCCAGTAGCTTTCACGGTAGAAGTCAAATTCAGGCATCCCACGTTTCCGGGTCTTTTCATAAATGTAGATATTCCCATCAACTGTCCAACCCCGAATAGTGCTGTCCGGCACATTTACGCCATCGCAGAACTGCTTACCGAATCGCTTCGCACCGCTGCATATCCAGCTGAGTCTGTTCCCGCTACTGAAAGTCCTCGGATAAAGAGCATGGCCACACTTCGCAC
>CAJONG010000005.1 GCA_905235845.1 uncultured Lachnospiraceae bacterium | reverse complement strand
GACGCACAGGGTGAAATCCACCAGCACCGACACCGCCATACGGAGCATATCCTGGAGGCCCACCGTGCGCCAGACGTAGCGGTACATACGGGTGAGGCTGAAGCACGCCACCGTGATGACGGCCATCAGCGGGATATAGCGGTACATGGCCTCCCTATAGATAGAAGGCACGGTGGAGAACTCAAAATCGAACCGCACCAGCAGGGCAAGGATGCCGCTGAAGGCGATGATGGCGACATCCAAAAAAACGATGAGGGCGATACGCATGAAGTTATTGATTTTGCTCCACTCCACGGAGACACCCCTCCTACTCTCATATTATCCCGCCGGGAAAACGCGGGATTATAGTCAATATAGCAAAGCTCGGGGCAAAAAGCAACAGGAAAACCGTGGAGCCGACATTTTTCCCTTACGGCAGCACCCGGCCCAGCACGTCGGCGGCGATGGCCTCCAGATCCTCCTTCTCCTCCTTAAGTCCGGCTACATCATCAAGCTTGGTCTTGGTATCGGTGTCAAGCTTGGCTCTGCTCTTGCCGAAGTTCATCATCTTGCCGCCGCCTGCTCCGCCGGCTCCCGCATTCATCATGAAGAAGAGCAGAACCGCGATAGCGATTATTGATAAGATCGGTATACCGTAGGATATGATAAGACTCTCCCTCGGAACATCCTGAACCACAGGATCGATATCATATCCCTTAAGTAGCTCCTGTATCTCATTAACATCCGTTACGTTAAGCTCTCTGTGCTCACCGTTGGCGAATTCTATATCAAGCACGCCCGTGGGTACTTCCTTATTGGGGTTGATCTCCACGCTTAAGACCTTACCTGCCTTAAGATCCGCCTCGAAGACACCTTTAGTATACATCTGTGCCGCCGCCTTATTGGATGCGAACCACACCATCATAAGCGCAGCAACTAGGATCAATACAAAATAAAAATTAAATACTCTGTTGGTTTTATTCATTGATAATACTTTTTCCTTATAATTTCCTTTTAATCAAATTTCACAACACCTATATAGGGCAGATTACGATATCTCTGGTCATAATCAAGTCCGTATCCTACTACGAATTCATCCGGAATGGCGAATCCCGTGTAATCCACCTTAACGTCCACCACTCTTCTTTCCGGCTTGTCAAGAAGTGTACACAGCTTAAGGCTGTTGGGCTTCCTGTCGCTTAACATCTCAAGCAGATAGCTTAATGTCCTTCCGGAATCCACGATATCCTCTATTACGATCACGTCCTTGCCGTTAAGGGGTTCATCAAGATCCTTGACTATCCTTACCACACCGCTTGACTTGGTATCGCCACCGTAGCTTGATACACTCATAAAATCAAGCGACACCGGGACCGTGATCCTCTTGGCGAGCTCACACATGAAGAAGCTTCCGCCCTTGAGTACACATACAAGGTGTACCTGCCTGCCCGCGTAGTCGGCGCTTATCTTCTCGCCCAGTTCCTTGATCTTCCTATCCACTTCTTCTTCCGTCAGCATGACCTCTACATGTTCTGCCATCTTGATTCTCCTTCTTACTCTTCTTTGATTATCTCAACCTCAAGAATCATCTTGCTCTTCTCACTTAACTTATAGTATTCGCTTATCCTGTACCCGATCACCCACAGTATATGGCTGCCATCTGCAAGAAGAGGGATGCTGTCTCTTAGGCTCCTCTCTATCTTCTCATTCACCATATAATCCTGAAGGGACTTCTTATCTCCCTTATCATTGATCGTTATATAGTCGCCCGGCCGTCTGTTCCTTATACACAGCCCGGACCAGTCTATTTTATCATAATCAAACCACTTCGTATATGTGAATTTGGGTATATCATCCTTACCGGCGGCAGACATCACACGCATCGTGATCTGTGTGTTCTTATCTATATCCCCAGTCCAGCCCTCTCCTCTGGTAAGCATCGGAACCTTGATGTCCATATGTTCGGACTCTTGTTTGTCGCCATCCTCTGTCTTATTCTCAATTGCGATCTTAAGTCTGTCATAGGTCTTACATACCTTAAGGTCGTAGGGCAAGTCAAGATTCTTCTCTCCCTTAAGCTTACATATATCAAGTATCATATCCACATGCACCCTTGATATATCCTTGCGTCTCGGAGTAAGCTTCTCCAGAGCCTTAAGCATCAATTCTCTCTTAATGAACAGATTTGATCCTGACAGCTTCTCAAGGGATATGACGATGCTGTCATCTTCCTCGCTTATGACACATCTGTCATAATGTTCCCTGACCTCTTCGTCTATATATTCCTCGATCTCATACATATCCCCTGCCATAGCCGCTATATGCCTGACAGTCCTTTCGTTGATGCCGCTCTTAAGTCTGGGGATAATGTCAAGCCTTAGCTTATTCCTTGTATAATCCATCGAAGTGTTGGTCTCATCTATGCAGTATTCCTGTCCGATATCCGCAAGATAATCCTCTATCTCGCCTCTGGTCATATATATGAGCGGTCTTATGATATCGTCCTGCACCGGTGCTATCCCCACCATGCCGTGCAGTCCGGTTCCCCTGCACATATTGATAAGGACAGTCTCCGCCAGATCATCCTCATGATGACCCACCGCTATCTTATCCGCTCCAAGCTCCCTCATCTTCTCGTATCTTATCCTGCGGCCGGCCTCCTCTACTGACATATGCCATTCATCCGCCCGCATCCGCACATCCTCTCTGGCAGAAAAAAAGGGGATACCGAGTCCTTCACACAGTTGCTTGACAAACATCTCGTCCCTGTCGGCATCATCCCTTATCATATGGTTCAGATGAAAAACCTGCAGTGTATAGTCTGACTGCTCCCTATACTCTGCAAGCTGTAAAAGCAGCGCAACAGAATCAGCGCCGCCGGACACTCCCGCAACGACGCTGTCTCCCTTATCTATCATATGGAAATTATCCAAGGCATACATGACCCCCTTAAGCATAAATCCCGCTATTCCTCCTTGAATATGATCTCATCTTCCTTCACAAGACCTAATTTCTCCTTGGCCACCTCTTCCGCATACTTCTTGGTCTTGGTGTACTTCTCGTATTCTGCTATCTCTTCGGCTCTCTTATTCTCCTCCTCGATCTGCTCCATGAGTCTGGCTTCCTTCTTGTCATACTCCGCCTGACGTTTGCTTATATTGTACTTGCCCACGGATACAACTATGATGAGCATTACAAGGACTATCGTTATGAGGATCACCGATACCCGGTTCTGCTTCTTCTTGGAACCTCTTATGAGATACTTATTCTTCATATATACTTATACAGACCCCCTGCTTCTTCCTTCTTAACAGTCTCTTCCACGGCAACAACCTCAACATTGACTTCCTTATTGCCGAACATAATGGTGATCTTATCGCCTACTTTGACATTGGTGCCTGCCTTGGCAACATTACCGTTGACCATGACTCTTCCCGCGTCACAGGCTTCATTGGCTACCGTTCTTCTCTTGATCAGTCTGGATACCTTAAGATACTTGTCTAGTCTCATAATCGCTCACCCAATCGTATTATAACATAAATTCCGGCGCTCGGCTTCCTTGCCTCGCTTTTATCCGGAATTTACCGTATAACGTCGTGTTATTACATAAATTCCGGCGCTCGGCTTCCCTGCCTCGCTTTTATCCGGAATTTATTGTATAACATCGTGTTATAACATATCAACAAAAAAGGGGTAAGTACCTCAGTACTTACCCCTGAACTTAACGTTCTGTTATGCTGTATATTAGTTAACAGCGTCCTTAAGAGCCTTGCCGGCCTTGAACTTAGGAGCCTTAGAAGCCTTGATCTTCATAACAGCACCTGTCTGAGGATTTCTACCCTCTCTTGCAGCTCTCTTAGTAACCTCGAATGTACCAAAGCCAACTAACTGAACCTTGTCACCCTTCTTAAGAGCCTTTGTAACAGTCTCTGTGAAAGCCTTGAGTGCTGCCTCGGCGTCCTTCTTGGTAAGACCTGCTGACTTAGCGATAGCATCAACTAATTCTGTCTTGTTCATGGAAATTCTCCTCCTATAAATCGGTTTATATTCTGCGTTTTCCAACGCCTATACTATATATAGCGTTTTTTATATTCTTTGTCAACAATTAATTGCCATTTTTAGGCTTTTTTATCGTATTTTTTAAAACCCTATACCGTATGTGTATGTTTGGCCGACCACAATATCTAGTTATGTAACCGTAATCTATACTGACAATATCTAAACTGTGTTACGGAGTGACCTCATTATTTTCCTATGTGGGCGATGGGGTAACGGCTATGGGCTCCGGGGTCGTATCCGCAGGCTCCGGTGTGGGCATAGGAGTCGGTGTGGCTACAGGCTCAGGCGTAGGTGTAGGTGTCGGTATGGCTGTAGGTGTAGCTACGGGCTCGGGCGTAGGTGTTATACTTTCGACCGGTTCCGATGTAGGTGTCGGTGTAGGTGTCACAATAGCTGTCGTACCTGCATTGGGTACAAGGTCTGAGAATGAGAATGTCTCATCCTGCGCCTCCGTATCTACCGCAATAGTATAGCTCCTCGTGACATAGCCCTCTTTCCTTAATATGATCTCATGCTTACCGCTTACCTTGGTGAAGCTTACAGGAGCTATCCCCACGTAACTGCCATCTAAGTACACCTCCACACCCGTGGGTGCGCTTATGGTTATCTTATGTCCGCTTACAGTCGTACCTGTCGTCACTATATTGGTAGAAGCTGAGGATGTGGGCACGGGTGAGGGCGAAGGAAGCACCGCCATGGATACTGTCGGTGACACTATCGGAGCCGTATACTCATAGTCTCCCTGTTTTTCAAGAGTAATCTCCAAAGTGGCATTCTCGGCACCTACCTTGATATATTGGGTAAGCGTCTGATATCCTGCTGCCCTGGCCATGAGCTGATGCACGCCGTACTCGACGCTTACCGGCTTGCTTATATCCACCGTCTCGCCGTCTATGTACACCTCCGCTGTAGAGGGCTCCACTACGAAAATTATATTGCCGTATGTAACAAGCTCTTCGACCTGAATATCTCCAACATCAAGCTCTGTCTCCCTGTTCCTGTCGATATTAACGGTCTTAAGCCCTTCCACTCCCTTATTGGATAACTGCACATCATAAGTACCCACCGGAACGGCGATGATCATATCCTCGCCTATGGTCTTGATTATCTTCGAGCCGGTGATCTCTATCCAGCCACCAACAAAGTATTCCTCATTCTTAAGTCTTAGGTATCCGTGTCCTTCGTCTATGGATACCGAGTATACCATTCTGTCCACTCCACGAACGGTGATGGTATCCACTGGATTGATATCCATAAGGGTCGCTTCGGCACCGTCGGCATAGACCTCAATGCTCCCATCGAACCAGTAGTTACTTCCTGCCGCATACATACGGTTGTCAAGCTCATTGATATCGAAGTCCTTAATCTCGCTAAGCTCCCATGCATCCTGTGAACCCTGCATGGAATTAAGCAGCCTCTTGGTCTTAAGGAAGGTGATATCCACGATAGTACCCACCTCCACCTGTTCCATGGACATGGCTGTGCCATACTTATCGTATATCTTGCTTGTTCCGTCATAATTAAGGGTATATTCCCTGTTGACCTCTCTGTTATAGAAGGTGATGGTCTTATTCTGTGCGTTCCTGCCTACTATAAGAGCGTCGATATCCTCACTGTCATACATTCCCGCCTTGGTCACGACAAATCCCGTGTCCTTGCTATTGATCGCAGCAGAAGGCGATGCAGAGCTGCCACAGGCTATAAGAAGCGTCATGACTGCGGTTACGGATATCCACAGACCTTTTCTGCCATATGAAGTTATCAGGGCTTTGAAGTCTCTTCTTATATTATTCATGTGCTTTTATCTTATATGAGTTCTCTTGCTATCTTGGTCAGAGTATCCTTCTTATTAAGCGCCGGATCATCTATCACCGCATCAAGCAGCCTGCCAAGTATCCTGCCTATCTCAGGCCCCGGCTTAACTCCAAGCTTAATCATATCCTTCCCGTCAACGGCAAGATCCGCTATGGTCACACACTGCCCCTCGGCAACTATATTATCATATATTATCTTAAGATTATCAAGACTGCGAAGCTTTTCCTCTCTAAGATAATCCGACTGGGCCATCACATCGGCGTACTTAACCTTAAGCAGCTTAGGCAGCATACCCGAACCTAACTTATTCATGGCCCGCCTTACGGTCTTAGGTCTTTCCTCTATCTTAAGGTCGTGGTTACGTATCAGCAGCTCCACCTGCTTAAGGGTATCATTGTCGAACTTAAGCCGCTTCATAATGCCATGAGCCATCTCTGCGCTCTTCACATCATGTCCGTGGAAGTGGTTATGCCCCTCTTCATCCACAGTTACACACGCAGGCTTGGCCATATCATGGAAAAGCATGGTGTATCTGAGTACCCTGTCCGCCTCTATATTCTCCATGGAATGCAGGATGTGTTCTCCCACGCTGTAGCAATGGTGGATATGGTTCTGCTCCTGCTTCATGCAGGCATCGAACTCCGGCAGGACAACCGATGTGATGCCAAGCTCATATGCTACCCTCAGGTGAGCGGGATTGGGAGAGAGGATTAGTTTACATAATTCTACCTGTATCCTCTCTGCGGATATCATCCTAAGCCTTGTATTAAGCTTAGTGATGGCTGCCCTGGTCTCAGGCTCTATCTCGTAGCCTAGCTGTGCCGCGAATCTTACGGCTCTCATCATACGAAGGGCATCCTCCGTGAAGCGCTCCAGCGGATCGCCCACACAGCGGATTATCTTATTCTCTATGTCGCTTAATCCGCCGTATTCATCTATTAGTCCTTCCTCATCATTGTATGCCATGGCATTGATGGTGAAGTCGCGCCTTAAGAGATCCTCCTTAAGATTACGGGTAAAAGTGACCTCCTTCGGATGTCTGCCATCCTCATATGCCCCGTCTACACGATAGGTTGTCACTTCGTACCCAACATGATTCCTAAGTACCGTCACCGTCCCATGCTGAAGTCCGGTATCTATGGTAGGTCTAAAAAGCTTCTTAACCTCATACGGGTCCGCTGATGTGGTGATATCCCAGTCATCCGGCTCTCTGCCAAGGATTGAATCCCTCACACAGCCCCCTACGGCATAGGCCTCGTATCCCGCAGACTGTAACTTATCTATTATGAACTTTACATCCTTTGGCAGATCAATCTTCAATGTCACTTTCCTTTTTTACAGATACATCATATCCCGACAATCCGTTCTTTATCATACCATGCGAAGACACATCAATCAATGACACTTAAAGAAGTGAAATTACCATGCTTACAACAAGAAGAGGGACAGCGTATCATGCGCTGTCCCTTTCATGAACTTAAGAAAACCAAAATTATAATAAATCTATTATAACAACAAGTACTATTACCGCTATGCAGGTGAAAATTATAATATCCAGAGCTCTCACTGAAATATTAACATTTTTATACAGACCCCTTAGCTGTCTGGGCTGAGGGGCAGGGCTTTCCTGTTCATCTGCTTTGTTATCCTGATCTATTGTATCGTGATTCTTATTCTCTTCCATAATTGATTCTCTTTATTTCTTTACAAGGTACTTTCTCATATCAAGGGCGCAGGCGCAAAGGATAATGGCTCCCTTTATAATATACAGAGATGATGAATCAACACCTAACATGGTAAGGGCAACGAAGATGATACGAAGGACGAATACACCTAAGATAATACCGCCGATAGATCCGGTACCACCTACGAAGGATACACCGCCGATTACGCAGGCAGCAATGGCATCACACTCTGCATTAAGACCGGTACTTGCTGCAACAGAACCGCTTCGAACACCCTCAACAAAACCTGCATATCCATACATCAGACCTGCAAGGGTATGAACCATGATCGTAGTCCAGAAAACATTTACACCTGATACTCTTGCGGCATCCATGTTAGAACCAAGTGCAAACATGTTCTTACCAAAGGATGTCTTGTTCCATATGAACCACATTAAAGCCACAATGATCACTGCATAAAGCACATATCTGGGAACAGCCACATTACCAAGTCTGAAAAGCTCTCCGCCTACAACTTCCTTATATTGTTTGCTAAGGCCGGAAATGGGCTGACCGTTGTTGCCGTTTAGTCCAAAGAACCATAAGATCGTTCCATAAGTGATAAGCTGGGTTGAAAGAGTTACGATAAATGGATGAAGACTGAACTTCGCAACAAAGAAACCGTTTACAAAACCCACAAATGCACCTATGATGACTACGATAAGCATACTGAGAAGTATCCACCATCCTGTCACCTTAGGAAAATTATTGAACATTTTATTGGCAAAATCTGCCTCCTGTAATAAAACGGCTGATACAGCAGCGGTCAATCCTGCCACACGACCTGCAGAAAGGTCGGTACCTGTAAGTACGATACATCCACCGATTCCCAAAGCCATAGGAAGATATGCTGCAACCTGGGTGATCAGATTGGCAAAAGAACCCAGTGTCAAAAATGCAGGTCTTACGCTTGCGGTATATATAACAAATACAGCCATGATTATATACAGCATGTTATTAAGGATACCATCTATCCAGAATGTCCGTCTTCCTTTGGCATTCATATGTCTATAATCAGCACAGGTCTGATTTATTTTTTTAATTGGATTGTTCATAAATCCTTTCCTCCTTATACATATTTAGCCGCCAGAGCCATAATTTCTTCCTGAGTAGTGTTCTTAGCATCTACTTCTCCTGCTACACGTCCACCGGACATTACTATGATCCTGTCACATACGCCAAGCAGCTCAGGCATTTCGGAAGAAACCATAAGAACAGTTTTTCCATTATTGGCCAACTCCAGTATCAATTGATAAATTTCATATTTGGCACCTACATCGATTCCTCGTGTAGGCTCGTCCAGTAGAAGTACTTCAGGATCCGTCAAAAGCCAGCGTCCTATGATAACCTTCTGCTGGTTGCCTCCTGAGAGGCTTCTGATCTTTGTTTCAATGGACGGAGTCTTGGTGTGCATAGCATCAATATAATGCTGGGTATCCTCTCTCTGGGATTTCTCACTGAGATAGACGCCAAAATGCTTATGCCTGTCAAGGCTTGAAATAACCGTATTTTCCTTTACACTCAAAACTCCGAATATTCCGGTTGAACGGCGTTCCTCTGTCAGCAGCGCAAAACCATTCTTAATGGATTCTCCTGCACTGCGGTTCAGACACCGCTTGCCATCTAATGTAATCGTTCCGCTCTTGCGGGTACGAACACCAAAAATACTCTCTAATGTTTCGGTACGTCCGGAGCAATCAAGTCCCGCAATACCCAGTACTTCTCCCTCTCTGGCTTCAAAGCTCACATCCTTTAGCTGATTATACTGACCTGAAAGATTCTCCACCTTCAGGGATACCTTGCCCGGTTTGTTAGTCTTTGGCGGGAACTGATTAGTAAGTTCACGTCCTACCATCAGACGAATAATATCATTCATCTCCAGGTTGTCTGCAGGTTCTGTAGCTACCCACTGACCATCTCTCATTATCGTGATCTCGTCTGAGATGCGCTTGATCTCGGCCATCTTGTGGGAGATGTATATAATACCCACTCCTTTGTCACGGAGCATGTTAATGATTTTGAATAAATGCTCTACCTCTTCTTCTGTCAGAGAAGATGTAGGCTCATCAAATACAATTACCTTTGAATTGTAGGAGACAGCTTTTGCAATCTCTACCATCTGTCTTTGAGATACCGGCATAGTACTCATAATGCGATGAACATCCACATTGATCTCAAGCTGTTTGAAAATAGCTTCGGTATCTTTTTTCATCTTTGTTTCGTTGACCGCAATGCCGGCAATCTTTGGATAACGCCCAAGCCAGATGTTGTCCATAACATTCCGCTTTAAGGCCTGGTTCAACTCCTGATGAACCATTGCCACACCATTATCCAAAGCCTCTTTACTGCTTTTGAAATCTACTTCTTGACCCTCTAAATAAATATGTCCGCTGTCCTTTGCATAAATACCAAAGAGACATTTCATCAAAGTTGATTTTCCGGCTCCATTCTCGCCCATTAAAGCGTGGACAGTGCCGCCTTTTACTTCCAGGGAGACATTATCCAAAGCCTTTACACCGGGAAATGATTTTGAAATACCTTCCATTTTCAGAAGAACATCATTTGCCATATCCTGTTCCTCCCTTTTTACTCATTCATATAGCATTAAGAAAAAATGGCAGCTGCCAGCCAAGTGGCAGCCGCCTATAGAATCAATGATTATTCACCGGTGTAAGGAGCATAAGCTACGAAGAGCTTTGACGCACATCCGGGAGCAATGCTGAATCTTGAATCGCTTAATGATGCAAGAGCATCTACAGGTGCGCTTCCTGCCGAAATACCATTAACAGACTGTGCAATAGCAGATGCCATACCTTCTGCATCCTGCTTAACTGTACCTGTCATAGCACCGTCAGCGATAAGAGCCTTGGCATTCTCTGTAGCATCAACACCAAATACAGGAACTGTGTGGCCGCCCTCTTTGTTGTAGCCCTTGCCCTGAAGAGAAGCGATAACACCTTCTGCCATACCATCGTTGTTGCAGATTACAAGCTCGATCATGTTGTTGCTTGATTCATTGAATGAAACAAGGTTCGTATCCATGTACTCTTTTGCAGCCTGTGCAGACCAAGCGCCGGCCTGGTCAACCTGATATCCGTCTGCATTACTCTCATCAAAGTACTTCAACTCAGGCTTGCCTGCTGCTGTAAGAACTGCATTGGCATCCTCAACACCATACTGTGTACGATAGATAGCCTCGATGTTAGCCTCATCACCCTTCATCAAAGCATATGAGATAACACCATCACCGTTGATATCGATATCATCATAATTCGCAACAACATATTCGCCGATCATCTTACCCTGCATATGTCCTGCTTCAGGAGCATCCGTACCGATGAAGCAAGATGTTGGATTAGCTGCAAGGACTGTCTCGTCGCTGCCGTCTGTACCGATAGCACGGTTGAAGAAGATAACAGGAATATCACCTGCTGCTGCGATAATATCTTCTGCCGTATCAGGTGCACCAGATGTAACAACGTTGACAACCAAAAGGTTCGATCCACCTGCAATAGCTGTCTTGATCTGGTCGATCTGCTTTGACTGGTCGTTGGCTGCGAACTGATTGTCATATTCAACTCCCAGACCATCCAGTTCCTTGTTCAAAGCTGTACGAACTGAGCTAAGATATACATCGCTCTCCTCATACCAGAATACCGTAACCTTGGTATCTGAGGAACTAACTTGTGATCCTGCGCTGTCACCTGCATCTGCAGCATTAGACGCATTATCTGTGCTTGAAGCGCCGCTTGCTGAGTTATCTGTGCTTGGAGCGTTGCTTGCGCCGCAACCTGCAAGCAGAGCAGTTGTCATAACCGCACACAACATAAGACCCAATAGTTTCCTTTTCATATAAAACCCTCCTTTTGAAACAATTATTACCCCTCCGGTAACTTACAACTGTATATTAACAAAAAGAGAGTTTTCAAAAAATGGGATTTCTTACATAAAAATGTTTGAATTCTTACTGAAAGGGAAACAGTACTTTCTGATTATCAGGCTCCAACATGTTTTCCCTGGTTATTAAGGTGGTGGTAGTATCGATATTGGTTTCTTTGAGCTTTTCTCCATTGATAAGCATCCATGCATACTCAACTCCAAGATATCCCATGGCATAAGGATTCTGTACAATTAAGGCATCCACTTCTCCGGTTTCCAGCATCCCGACAGATACCACATTGCTGTCAAAGGCCACCACCCTGACATCCTCTGCTGCATTCATTTTCTGGACTGCATATCCCACACCCAGACTGGTCCATTCATTGAAAGTTACAATAATATTGATCTGAGGATTTTCCTCCAGCATGGCAACCGTTGCCGCCATAGCTTCCTCGGTGGTGGAATTCACATTCACGGCTGACACAATGGTGACTCTCTCATTGTCCGCCACAGAATCCCTGAATCCTCTTTCTCTCTGCTGACCATTGTCACTGTTTTTGTCAAAGTTGACAATGCCTACCCTGAGTTCTTCCTCGTCTCCGGCTAAGACTGCTTCTCCCACCATCTGTCCTGCTTTGTAGTTGTCGGTGCTGATCCTGCAGCTTACCTTGTCACTATTGACATCACTGTCAATAACCACCACTTTAACGCCTTTATCCACTGCTTCGTCTATGGCCTCGGCGTTGGCATTGTAATCCACGGCAGAGAAAACTATGGCATCAGCTCCGTTATCCACTGCGGACTTAACCATTTCATTTTGGAGACTATAATCCTCTTCGTTGGCAGGACCATCAATGGTGACTTTCAGATTGTATTCCGAGCCGGCGGCATTAACCCCGGCAAAGGTAGTCTTCCAATATTGGGATGTTGTGGATTTTGTGATAACGGCAACATATGGTTTTACAGAAGCATCCTTTTGCTTTTCTACGGTTAATGTACCACAGGACATAAGAAGATTTGAAAAAAGGCACAGGACTACGATCCATGCTACCGGCTTAATTTTTTTACTGTGTTTCAATGTTATCCTCCAATACTTTAGGCATGCGAATCTCAACTTTGGTGCCCTCATCCAGCTCACTTGTTATGCTTACCCCATAATCCTCTCCAAAATATATCTTGATCCTGTCGTTTACATTTTTGATTCCTATACCACCCTCGTGCTGGATATCACTTCTTAGGATATTCTCACACTGGCTGCTTGTCATTCCCACACCGTTGTCGCTGACGGTCATGATGATACTGTCTTCTTTCTCCTTTACCTCTATGACGATCCTTCCATCCTCCGACATATCAAGGCCGTGGACTATGGCATTCTCTATAAGGGGCTGGAGAGTGATCTTGTTACAGTAGTATTTCAGACATCCTTCATCCACTTTGAACTCATAGGAAAACTGATTTTTATATCGGAATTTCTGGATTTTCAGATAGCTCTTTGCATGCTTTATCTCCTGATCTATGGTAATCAGTTCGTGACCTTTGCTTATACTGATTCTGAATAGTCTGGCCAGGGCATTTACCATCTCTATGGCTTCACCGGTCCTGCCCACCTCGCACATCCATGCTATGGAATCCAGGGTATTATAAAGAAAATGAGGATTTATCTGAGCCTGCAGAGCATTCAATTCTGTCTTTCGCAAAGTTATCTCCTCATTTCGAACCTTTTCCATTAATTCCTGTATCTGCAAAACCATGTGCCCGAAGGAATCCGAAAGGGTATCTATTTCCTCCGTTCCCTTTACAGGATGAAATTCAAAGCTTTCTGCTTCTTTTACAAATTTCTGCATAGCATTTGCAAGCTCCTGGACCGGCTTTGAAAACATTTTTGCCAAAACCGTTCCTGCCAGAGCTGTAATCAGGACCACAATAACAGCCACGTACAAAATGGATCTGATCATTTCAGACACTTTTGCTTCGATCAGCTCGTCCACATAGCTGACACCTATAATGCGCCAGTCACAATTCTGAAGAGTGTGAATGGTATATATGACACCATTTGACACATGGACACCGTCTTCGTATCCTCGTATATCCTCCTTATTCTCGTCCTTTAATCCTGCATAGATAAGCTGCTGCTGGGGATGATATATGATATTTCCATCAATGTCGACGATATAGCAGTATCCATGGGTACCGATTCCTGCCGCATCCACATATTTTGCAATATTGGAGAATCGAATATCCATGGATACCTGTGTCATCTCCCGCTCGTTCACATACATCTTTCGGGAGAAGGTTACTACCCATGGATAATAATTTTTGAAAAGATTTTCCACATGAGGAGTGGACACAAACAATCTGGCATTGGAAAATTCATAATAAGACAGGTTATTATCCACCCTGTCTTTTAATTCATAACCGTCTGACCAATAGTTGATCAACTCTCCATCCTTAGAATGAACGGTTATAGCCTCCACATCATTTCTGATATGGATAAGACTATTGAAAAAATCGTCTCTGTCTTCATCAGAACTGTATATATTGACGCATACCATATCCATAGCCTGACCCATGTCGTCAATATAGGAGGATATCATATTTTCTATCTGAGATACCACCTGTTCACTGTTGGTAATGGCATTCTGTTCCACAGAGTTGTAATAGATGTTGGTAAAAATACTGACTCCGCAGATAAAAGCAATACTTACCAGGCACACCACCAGTCCGGTCATTACAGAAGAAAGGGAAATGCTTTTTCTTCCCTCGCGCTTTTTTTTCTTAATCATATTGTTCAGGCTTCCTCTGTTGTTCCTCTTCTACAGGTATTGGGTGACACACCTGTAGTCTTTTTAAAGCAATAGCTGAAATAATGCTGGTCACTGTATCCGCATTGGTCCGCTATCTCCCTGATCTTATAATTCGTGTGTAAAAGCAGGTCTGTGGCCACCTCAATGCGTTTTTTGGTTAAAAGATCTATAAAAGTGCATCCTGTGAATTTCTTGATAATGGCGCTGAGATAATTAGGGCTGATGGCAATTTCACTGCTGATGGAGACCAGAGAGATATCCGGGTTCATATAGTTGGTGTTGATGATCTCCAAGGCCTTCTGGCTGATCATTTCACCACTGTTCCTGCCCTGTTCCATATCGGCAATGAAGAATATGCCTCTCTTTTGCTCAGATGAATAATCCATGGCTTTTACAGATTCCACATAGGCCTTGTGTATATTGGAAAGACCTGTCTCAAGACGTCCGATTCCTATCACGGACTCACGTCCCATGATACGCTTTACCTTTTCATAGATTTCCTCTACGGCAATATGCAGGTATTTTTCATAGCCTCTTTTGGTGAATATCAATATGGAGGTGATCCTGCCATTGATATAGAAGCTGACTGATTTGAAGTATTTGTCCAAAACAGATCTTACGGCGTTAATATTCTCCTCTTTGGTTTCATTTTCTCCATTATCATTAAAGATACTGACAGTCAGAACTGTATAGTAAAAGGGACCCTCCTCACTTTTTACCATGTCTATCTCTACCAGCTTTTCAAAAAGTTCGGCGTCTCTGACCGGATCATTTTCCTGCTGAAATTCGTCCAAAAGCATGGTCATAAAAAATGACATGGCATTTTCCTGCCTTGGTGCCAGACTTCCTGTGGTGAAAAAAAGAAACTGTTCGTCTATTTTATCCTTGATCCTTGAAAGCTCCACGGTAATCTCTGCTGCAGAAATGGGCTTCAACATATAGCTGATGATATTGTACTGGATAGCCTGCTGTGCATAAGAAAAATCATCGTGGCCGCTTAAAAAGGCAATCTGTGTAGAAGGATGTACCTCTCTTACCTGTCTGGCAAGCTCTATTCCTGAGACAAAAGGCATCTGAATATCAGTCAAAAGCACATCCGGCTTTAATTTCTCCACCTGCTCCAGAGCTTCCGCTCCGTTTTCTGCCACGCCAACCAGAGAAAAGCCTATACCTTCCCAATCAATTGTGTCTACCAGGGCAAGACGAAGTTCTTCCTCATCGTCCGCAACTATGATCGTATACATCTATAGCTTTATCCTTCCCATTTTTATCCGAAATTTTATAAGTTAATTTTTTTTATAGTATCAAAAAACAGGTTCATTATCTACCCAAAATCTTACGAAAAAATTTTGAAATTTTATAAAAATGAAAAATGTAAATAAATCCCAATTATGATTGAATATTGGGAGAAAGAAGAATATAATTGGGAGTAGAGATTTTCTCCCAAAGGCAGAGAATATCTCCCAAAACTATAAACAAAATGGGCGATAAATAGTCGCCTTGGGAGAAAGGAGAACTTATCATTGCGAAAATTTGATTGTCCAAGTCTGGGAAGCTCTTCGGTAGAATCAGCGTTAAAGAGGCTTGTTGATGATGGTACGTTAGTTAGACTTGGCGCAGGCAGAAAGACGCTATATGCAAGAGCTGATGCAGTAATTGAATAAGCTTTTTGATAAAAAGAATAATAGATAATAAAACAGGGAGATGCTTCTTAACGAATGCATCTCCCTGCCGATTAATGGGGCTAGGAAATCCTAAGCCGGATTAACATGTTATTCTCAGACCTTGTTCTTGTCCTTATTGTTGACTATATCGAATACGACCGCTGCAAGAAGTACGAGACCTTTAACGATCTTCTGCCAGTTGGCATCAATACCCATGATGGACATACCAAGGTTGATGACACCGATGAGCGTAGCACCTACTATCATACCGAAGACGCTGCCTGAACCGCCGTATGCAGATACACCGCCGACGATACATCCTGAGATGGCATCCAACTCGAAGTTGGTACCTGCCGTAGGATTGGCTGCGGTAAGACGAGCCATTGTGATCCACGAAGCGATGACCGTAAGGAACTGCATATTAAGGTATGCAGAGAAGAGTACCTTTCTTGTATCTATACCTGAGAGTCTTGTTGCTTCCATGTTACCACCCGTCACATAGAAGTATCTTCCGAGAGTGGTCTTGGATGTAATGAAGTTATATATAAGAGCAATGACTGCTACCCATACGAGTGTAAGCGGAATACCCTTATTCTGTGCAAGCTTTACTGCGAAGAGTATGATAACTGCCGATACGATCACACATCTTACAAGCACCGCCGTCATTGAATCAGCCTCATAACCCTTGCTTATCTTGGTAGCCCTGTCTCTTAACTGAGTCACGAAGAGTATGATGCAGGCAATTATACCTACTATGAGACAGGTCACATTGAAGCCCTGCACTCCAAACACATCCGGTATGAAGCCATTGAAGAGATTCGTGAAGCCTGCCAGCTCGGGCTTATTGATACCTATGGTAAGGCCGTTAAGTATCGCAGTACCCCATCCTCTGAATGCGAGGTAGCCTGCAAGTGTAGCTATCCACGGGGGAACATTGACATAGGCTATCAGATAACCCATGAAAGCTCCTATTACAAGACCTACAAGCAACATTACTATCATTGCAAGCGGTATCGGCATCCCCTTTTCGACCATCAGCTTTGCTCCGATCGCATCGACGAAGCAGACAACAGCACCTACAGACAGGTCGATATTACCCTTAATGAGCATACACATCATCATACCTGTTGCAAGTACATAAACATATGCGTTCTGCGCTATCAGCGCATTGAAGTTAGCAGGTGTCAGAATTGATCCCTTAGTTGTTATAGCAAAGAATATAACTACAAGGACCAGGACAATCTGCATTGTATGTTCTCTCAAAACTTTTGTAACATTTTTCATGTTCTACTTATCCTCCATCCTTATATTATTTCTTTTCCTTCTTAGATACTACGTCGAAGACGATCGCTATCAGGAGAACGGCTCCCTTGACCACCTTCTGCCAGTTAGCGTCTATACCCATGATAGACATACCCTGGTTGATAACACCCATAAGAAGGGCTCCGACGATAACTCCGGGTACAGTACCTATTCCGCCGTAAGCTGATGCACCGCCTATGAAGCAGGCACCGATGGCATCCATCTCATAGCCCTGTCCGAATGTGGGCTGTGACTGGGTTGCTCTGGCTATTGTAAGGATACCTGCAAGACCTGACAGAAGACCCATACAGGTGTATGCGAAGAAGTATACATTCTTAACATTGACACCTGACAACTGTGCCGCCTTCTTGTTGCCGCCGACAGCATAGAGGTAACGTCCTATACGAGTCTTGCTTGTAACATATCCGAATACGAAGACTACTAAGAGAATCCATATGAGTGATGTGGGAATACCCTTATAGCTTGCAAGCTTATATGTAACCCAAAGTACCACTGCACATATGATGATAAGCTTAATGAGCTCACCCGCAAGCGGCTTGGTCTCATATCCGCGCCTCTTGATATTGGCACGGCTCATTATGAATGAGATCACGTATGCTACTACGCCGATGATACCTACCAACATACAGAGCATATTGATATTGCTGCCACCGAGTATATCCGGTACATAACAATCAGCTCCGCCACCGAAGAGATTAAGGAATGACTTATTGTCAATAGATACCGCAAGTCCCTGAAGAACGACATTGGATAATCCACGGAAAGCGTACATACCTGACAGAGTTGCGATGAATGGCGGAACATTGACATATGCGATCCAGAAGCCCTGCCATATACCCACGAGTGTACCTATTATAAGCATAACTATTACGGCAACCCACATATTGATATCTTTATCAAGTATGTTGGCACCGATGGCACCTGCGAAGCAGACTACGGAACCAACCGCAAGGTCGATATTACCACCTGTTAATATACATAAAAGCATACCAACAGCCAGCACGAACACATAGGCGTTCTGTGATAAAAGGTTGTTGATATTCTGGGGCAGGATTATGGCCCCGTTAGTACGCCATGAGAAGAATAACAGCACAAGCACAAGGGCTATCGGCATGGTGTACTTCCTAAGAACAGCACTTATATTAGTCTTATCCATACTATTCACCCCTTCCTGTCTTAACTATATAACTCATTACGGACTCCTGTGTAGCACCGTCTGCCGCAAGCTCGCCCACGAACTTACCTGCATTCATGACATATATCCTGTCACTCATGCCAAGCACCTCGGGAAGCTCCGAAGATATCATGATCACTGACTTGCCTGCTGCTACGAGGTCATTGATGATGCAGTATATCTCATACTTGGCACCTACATCGATACCTCTTGTGGGCTCATCTAAGATGAGCACATCGGGATCTGCGAACATCCACTTGGCAAGGAGCACCTTCTGCTGGTTACCGCCGGAGAGGTTACCTACATTCTGTTCAACGGAAGGAGTCTTGGTACGCAGCTTATCCTTATACTCAACCGCTACCTGATATTCCTTATCCTGATCTATTATGCTCTTATTGCTGACAGCCTCAAGATTAGCCAGAGTAGTATTGATCTTGATGGGATTGGTAAGTACAAGACCATTACCCTTTCTGTCCTCTGTAACATAGGCTATCTTATGCTTAATGGCATCCTTGATGGTCTTAAGCTCTGTAACCTGACCGTTAAGCTTAAGTGTACCTGTGATGCCCGTACCGTATGATTTACCGAATATACTCATGGCAAGCTCTGTTCTGCCTGCTCCCATAAGTCCGTAGATACCTACCACTTCACCCTTACGCACGTTAAGTGATACATTGTCCACCACCTTACGCTCAGAATATAAAGGATGGTATACTGTCCAGTTATCTACTTCGAGATTGATATCACCGATCTTAACATCATGTCTCTTGGGGAATCGGTCTGTGATCTCACGGCCGACCATGCCCTTTATTATCCTATCCTCTGAAATCTCAGTAGTCTTCTTATCAAGAGTCTCTATTGTAGCACCATCACGGACAACCGTGATCTTATCAGCCACGTAAGAGACCTCGTTAAGCTTATGAGATATAATTATCGAAGTCATGCCTTCTTCTTTGAATCTGAGTATCAGATCAAGCAGTGCCTTAGAGTCCTGCTCATTAAGAGAAGAAGTGGGCTCGTCAAGTATAAGCAGCTTAGCATGCTTGGCAAGTGCCTTAGCTATCTCTACAAGCTGCTGCTTACCTGTACCAAGCTCCTTAACCAGTGTTCTTGAGGATTCCTCAAGACCAACCATCTTAAGGTACTTGTCAGCCTCTCCATATGTCTCGTTCCAGTCAATGGAAGCTCCGCTCTTGCCTCGCTCATTGCCAAGGAACATATTCTCACCTATCGTAAGATAAGGTATCAAGGCAAGCTCCTGATGAATGATGACTATTCCCTTCTGCTCGGAATCCTTAATCTTGTTAAACTGACACACCTCACCGTTATAGATGATATCGCCCTCATATGTACCGTAGGGATAGATTCCGCTCAGTACATTCATAAGTGTCGATTTACCGGCGCCGTTCTCTCCTACAAGAGCGTGGATCTCACCCTCTTCTACCTGAAAGTTGACATTATCAAGCGCCTTGACACCCGGGAAGGTTTTGGTAATATTTTTCATTTCAAGCAATACTTTAGCCAAAATAAATCCCTCCTAACCAGTCCATTAATCGTAGTTTATTGCATTTTAACATTATTTCTTTGGATTTTATATCTTTTAGAATAAACAGTCGGGTAATATACCCGCCTGCTATTATATTAGATCGTTTGGACGATCATCTTACTGAAGCTGATCCTCTGTGTAGTAACCAGAATCGATCAGAAGCTCCTTGTAGTTGTTGATATCAGCGAATACGGGCTCGCAGAGGTATGAAGGGATAACGCCTGTACCATTGTCATATGTAGCAGTATCGTTAACTTCAACATCCTGACCTGCAAGTATCTGGCCAACCATCTTAACAACCTGTGAAGCAAGTGTACGTGTATCCTTGAAGATAGACATTGCCTGCTTACCAGCGATCATGTTCTTAACAGATACGATGTCGCAGTCCTGACCTGTGATTATAGGCCACTCACCTGAATAGTTAGCGTCAAGTGCTGCTACAACACCCTGTGCTGTAGAGTCGTTAGAGCACATCCAAGCGTCGATGTTAGATCCATCAGCGTAGTTAGAAGATACGATGTTCTCTGCTCTTGACTGAGCTGCGTCTGATGCCCAGTTAGCTGTTGCAACTGTTGCGAAATCTGTCTGACCAGACTTAACTACAAGCTTGCCAGCATCGATGTAAGGATTAAGAACGTCCATAGCACCGTTGAAGAAGAACTTAGCGTTGTTGTCACCGGGATCACCTGTTGTAAGTTCGATGTTGAAAGGTCCTTCTGCATTGTCAAGGTCTAACTCATCTCTGATGTACTCACCCTGCTTAGTACCAACCATGTAGTTATCAAATGTAGCGTAGTAAGAAACTGCATCTGTGTTCATGATAAGACGGTCATAAGCGATAACGGGGATGTTCTTCTCCTTAGCTGAAGCAAGAACTGTTCCGAGTGAATCACCATCGATAGATGCGATAACGAGTACTGAGCAACCACCGTTGATCATGTTCTCGATCTGTGAAACCTGAGTAGATACATCGTTAGATGCGTACTGAAGGTCTACTTCGTAGCCTGCTGCCTTAAGCTCTGACTCCATGTTGGCACCGTCCTGGTTCCATCTCTGAAGGTCCTTAGTAGGCATTGCAACACCAACCTTCTGGCCTGCGCCTACTGCGTCTGCTGCAGGAGCTGCTGTGTCTGCTGCTGCATCTGCTGCAGGAGCTGCTGTCTCTGTGCTAGCTGCAGGAGCTGCTGTCTCTGTAGTAGCTGTTGAACCACAGCCTACTAAAGTTCCGGCAACCATTGCTGTAGCAAGTAAAATACCTAAAAACTTCTTTGACATTTTTCTTGTCCTCCCTATTTATTCTCTGAAATGACGCTATGTCATCTCTGTTACATTCAGTACTATAACACAGAACAAATAGCAACAACTTGTCAAATTCTTCAAAATTTTAACAAACTGTGAACAGACTATTAACAGAAATAGGACAATTTTGTCCTGACTAGCACAAAATTGTCCTGTCATTATCACAAATCCGCTTTTTTCTGTTGTTACGCTTCTGAAAATATTATAGAATGATTGGAGACAATTCTACCTTATTATACGGAATTACACGGAGAACGAGCACTATGTACAGGATACTTCTGGCAGACGATGAGGGAATCGTATTAAATTCCATGACCTTTTTAATAGAGAAGAATTTCGAAGGAAAATTCGAGATCGAGACAGCCAAGACGGGCAGGGCTGCCATAGAGATGGCCGAACACTTCAGACCCGATATCATATTCATGGATATACAGATGCCCGGGATCAACGGTATCGAAGCCATGAAGGAGATAAGGGCCATGCTCCCGAGCGTGATATTCGTGGTGCTCACTGCATACGATAAGTTCGATTATGCCAAGGAAGCCATCAATCTCGGTGTCATGGAGTATCTGAACAAACCCTTTAATCAGAAGGATGTTATAGCAGTGCTTCAGACTGCCATGGAGAAGATAGATGACAGGCAGCGCCGCCGTCGTGAGGACTTACAGACCAAGGAGCGCATGGAGACCGTCATGCCCATTATCGAGAACGGCTTCATATACTCCATCATATTCGAAGAACAGATTGATGAGGATATAGCCAATTACAAGGATCTTCTGGAAATAAGCACTCCCTACGGATATATCATGGTGGTGGTATTCGGTGATATGCAGCAGGGACACCTTATGACCAATGTAGTGGGAAGCTCGGTCAAGGCGCAGACAACCTATTATAATAAAGTAAGAGAGCTTATCAAGGATTCCTTTCCCGAAGCGATAGTCGGAAGCATATCTGCCAACAGAATACCCATATACATCCCCTCTACAGAGACTAAGATGGAACTAAGTGAGCGAGGTGTCATAATTGAGAGGTGCCGTGCTCTGGTCAGGAATATGTCTAAGGCCACCGATATATCCTACAGGATAGGTATAGGAGGAATGAGGCGTATCAAGAGCGCATCCGAGTCCTATGAGGAAGCGATCAAGGCACTGGTATCCACCAACGGAAGCGTGGCACATATAGATGACCTGCCTCTTACCGCATCCTACGAAGAGAGTTATCCCGCAGATCTTGAGAATGCCATCTTCGAGAAGCTTGAAGACGGCGATCAGGATGCATGTCTTGTTAAAGCCGGAGAGTTCTACGACTGGATGGTAAGTGCGTATCCCGATGATATCATGAGCATCCGGCTTAAGACTCTGGAATTCGTCTTAAGAGCTGAATCAGAGATGTATAAGGGCGGAGGTCACACCTATGAGTTCAACAGCCGCAAGGATTACCTGCAGGAGATCATGGGTGCACAGTCCTTAGATACGCTTAAGGCATGGTATATGGATAAGATGCGTGTGGCTGTGGGAGAACTGAAGACGGGCAGTAAGGACCGCACCCATCATGTCATCAAGAAGGCCATAGATTATATAGAGAGTAATTTCCATAAGGATATATCTCTCGATGAACTGGCAGGAGATCTGGGCATAAGCTCGTATTACTTCTCCAAGCTTTTTAAGGAGGAAAAGGGTGAGGGCTTCGTGGAATACCTGACCAGGCGAAGAGTCGATGAGGCCAAGGCGCTTCTTAAGAGTCCGGAACACAGTATCAAGGAAGTCGGTGTGGCCTGCGGATACTCAGATCCCAATTATTTTTCAAGAATATTCAAAAAATCCACGGGGATGACTCCCTCAGAGTATAAGGAGAAGATGGGAAGTGGCATATAATAACGATAGCAGTCTTAAAAAAAGGATATTACGCATCATAAGCGTGCTGATGCTCATATGCATGATGACAGGATGCAGCGCTCCTGCTCAGGACAAAGATGACAGCGTACCGGAGGAGAAGGATGGTATAGAGATAGGTCTGTCCATAGACTCTCTGGTAATAGAGAGGTGGCAGAGGGAGAGAGATCTCTTCGTATCCAAGGCCACGGAGCTTGGCGCTGAGGTCAATGTCCAGAACGCCAACGGTGAGGTGGATGAGCAGATCAAGCAGATACAGTACTTCATAGATAAGAAGATGGATGTCATCGTAGTCATAGCCATAGATGATGAGGCTCTTAAGGATGTGATAGCTCAGGCCAAAAAGGCGGGCATCAAGATCATAGCCTACGACCGACTTATCCGCAATGCAAATGTCGACCTGTATATGTCCATAGACAATGAGAAGGTCGGCGAGCTTATGGGACTGTATATCAAGCGTAAGATAGGCAATGACGGGACCATCATACAGATCAAGGGCTCTCCGACCGATTATAATGTGCAGATGGTACAGAAAGGATTCGAAAGAGTACTTAATACTACCAATATAAGGATAGCCTATGCGGAATACTCCGATAACTGGGTGGCGGAGAATGCCTTCCGTATCACGAGCAATTATCTGGCTACCGGCAAGGTTCCGGATGCCATAATGTGCGGCAATGACAATCTGGCTGCACAGGCTATCAAGGCTCTTATAGAAAACAGGCTCGGCGGAGAGGTCTGTGTCGTTGGACAGGATGCGGACCTTGAAGCCTGTCAGAGGATCGTCGAGGGTACACAGTACATGACGGTATACAAGCCTGTAGAGAAGCTTGCAAGGACAGCAGCAGAGAATGCGGTAGCCATGGCCAAGGGCGAAGCGCTTAATATGACAGAGACCATTAATGACGGAACTTATGAGGTTCCGTATGACAAACTTGATCCCATAGCGGTCACTGCCGAGAATATGGATGAAGTGATAACAGGCAAGTATCATCAGAAGAATGAGATATACCTTAATGTACAAGAGTAAGCGATGACTATGGATAAAGGAAGGAACACCGGCAGATACAGTAAAAGAGCATACAGGGTCATATACTTAAGTATATTGGCCATGATGCTTGTCGCCATAGGTTCTGCGGTGATATTCAATAATCTTAAGAACAGGATGCCTGACATCGAACAGGGTGTGACCGAGGAATATGACGGGCACTTTGCTTTCATCGTAAGCAGTGATGATGAAGGCTTCTGGGAAGGTGTCTATGCTTCCGTGTGCGAAGAAGCTACCAAGGATAATATATATATAGAAGATATGAGTAAATCCCTGGGCGTCAACTATTCGGATACGGATCTTTTAAGAGTTGCCATTAACTCATCTGTAGACGGTATCATCTATGGCGGAACCACCAATGAGACTGCCGCGGCTCTTATTGACAGAGCGGTGGAAGAAGGGATAGGTGTAGCTATCCTGCAGAATGATATAGATGCATCTGCCAGACAATGCTTCGTGGGAGTGAATAATTACGAACTGGGACAGATGTTCGCCTCCCAGATAGCAGAGATCATAAGCGGTGAGGAAGAGATCAGTAAAAAGAGTGTGGATGTACTGATAGACAGGGATATGTCAGAGGGTGCATCCAATGTCATAACCATTGCCATAGAGGATTATTTCACCGAGAATTATCCGGATTATCCCATCCCGGAGCTTAATATCATAAGGATCAATTCGGATGATGCCTTCAGTGTGGAGGATGATATCAGAAGACTGTTCCTCTATGAAGATATGCAATCCGATATGATGCTGTGCTTGAGCAGCATACATACACAATGCGTCTATCAGTCTCTTGTAGACCGCAATAAGGTAGGAGATGTACAGGTCGTCGGATACTTCGCAGGCAACAGTATACTTGAAGCCATCGAGAAGCAGATCATATATTCCACGATCTCCGTGGATACAGAGGAGATGGGCAGAGACAGTGTCAAAGCATTGAAGGAATATATGGAAGAGGGCTATACCAATTCTTATGTACCCGTAAGCACTCAGGTAATAGGATACGATCAGGCTAAGCTGATATCCGGACAGTTAGGTGGAGGTGAGTGACCGTGTTTGAGCGAATATGGAATAAAGCCTCTATACAGAGCAAGCTGATGTTGGCTTTCTTCATACCTATATTCGTGATCTTAGTCATGAATGTATATATGTACCTTAATGTCAATACGATGATCGCCAGGATCAACGAAGTATATGACAGTAATGTCAGGTTAAGTGAGCTGGCTGAGAATCTGACTGCCGTACAGAATTCCATGAGAGAATATCTGGAGAATAAGGGAACGACTGCCCTTAACGAATACTACAGAGCCGATCAGGAATATCGCAGCAGTATGGAGAATATCGGAAGCAGTTATACCGGTACAATGACCATCATGCAGAAGAATATTCAGAACCAGTCAGCCAGATATCTTGAGGTGGTGGATGAGACCGTTCAGGCCAAAAGAGGAAGGAATGTCGAGGGCTACAGGACGGGCTATGAAGAAGCCGAGCAGATGTATGCTGATCTGCAGAACTGCATATACTCCCTTAATAATGAGCAGTTCAAGATCAATTCCGATAACTACTATATACTGTTATCTTCATTAAGATATATGGAGGTCATATCCATTGTGATCCTCCTTTTTATAGGGGTAGTCAATATCCTGGCACTGTTCCTTCTGACTAACAGTATGACAAGACCTCTCATCGCCCTGTCAAAGGCTGCTGATAAGGTTGCAGGAGGGGACTTTGATGTGGATATTGAGACCCCGGAGGTGGATGATGAGATCGGTAAGGTATCCAGAGCCTTCGCCGGAATGGTAGGAAGCATACAGCTCTACATATCCGAGATTCGTGACAGTATGAGTCGTGAGAGCCGTATGAAGGAATCGGAGCTTATGATGCAGACCAGGATGAGAGAGGCTGAACTAAGATCCTTACAGGCGCAGATCAATCCGCATTTCCTGTTCAATACCCTGAATGCGGGAGCACAGCTCGCCATGATGGAGGGTGCTGACAAGACGACGGAATTCATACAGAATATGGCCGATTTTTTCCGATACAATATCAAGAGTATAGACAAGGATGTGTCTCTTAACGAAGAGCTTGAGCTTGTAGATAAGTATATATATATCTTAAACGTGAGATTCGACGGTGAGATTCATTACCATAAGGAGACTGATGACAGCCTGGGTGAGATAAGAATACCGAGCATGGTGCTTCAGCCCATCGTGGAGAACGCGGTCAATTACGGCATCCGTAATATAGAATGGGAGGGTCATATAGATCTTAAGACGTACCGCGTGGGTGATATGGTGCATATATCCATAGCAGATAACGGCGTGGGTATGACTGCGGATAAGATAGAGAAGATACTCTCCGGCGACGGCATAGCCGCTGATCCCGATAAGAACGACTCCAACGGGATAGGGCTTGGTAATGTGATCGAGCGTATCAGGATATTCACGGGTCGCGAGGATGTGATGGATATCATAAGTGAGGGAGAGAATAAGGGGACTGAATTCATCATCAAGGTGCCGATGCATGTATAAACGGCATATAAGAATAAAAAGGGTCTGCCACACCCGTAACACGATGTTACGAAGACCCGTTTGCAAGTACAGGGATGTACTTGCGGGTCAATACATGTACTGTGTGGCAGACCTTTTATTTCATTAATCCGGAGGGATTAATTGCATAACATTATCCTTATGCGAAAGGATTCTCCGTAGGATAAGGAAGGCTCTTAGGCTGATTGTAATTGATATCCTCCATCGGTACGCCTATGTACTTGAATACCTCGAAGAGGGCCTTGCCGTAGTGACCGAAAGCAACGGCACCATGGTGAGGATAGTTCTTCTGGATAAGCACATGACGATAGAAGCGTCCCATCTCTTTTATTGCGAATACGCCAATACCACCGAATGACTTGGTAGCTACAGGCAATACCTCACCCTCTGCCACATAAGCACGAAGCTTGGAATCAGCCGTAGACTGTAAGCGGTAGAATGTGATATCTCCGGGTGCGATGTCGCCCTCAAGAGTACCGTTGGTAACTTCAACGGGAAGGTTCCTTGCCATTATCTTCTGATACTTCATCTCACATGCCGCAAGCTTCTTAGAGCATGTGTTGCCGCAATGGAAGCCCATGAACGTATCCGTGAACTGATAATCGAACTTGCCCTTGATAGACTCATTGTACATATCCTTAGGTACAGAGTTATTGATATCAAGAAGTGTAACGATATCATCAGATACGCATGTTCCGATGTACTCAGATAAGCATCCGTAGATATCAACCTCACATGATACCGGTATTCCGCGTCCTGTAAGTCTTGAGTTCACATAGCAGGGAACAAAGCCGAACTGTGTCTGGAATGCGGGCCAGCACTTGCCTGCTATAGCGACATACTTACGATAACCCTTATGCTCCTCAACCCAGTCAAGAAGTGTAAGCTCATACTGAGCAAGCTTAGCAAGTACCTCAGGCTTCTTATTGCCTGCACCAAGCTCATTCTCCATGTCCTTAACAACATCGGGTATACGAGAGTCGCCTGCATGCTTATTGAATGCTTCAAAAAGGTCAAGCTCTGAATTCTCTTCTATCTCTACGCCGAGATTGTAAAGCTGCTTGATAGGTGCATTACATGCAAGGAAGTTAAGGGGTCTTGGACCGAATGATATGATCTTAAGATCAGAAAGACCTGCGATGGCGCGTGCTACAGGTATGAAATCATGGATCATGTCTGCGCAATCCTCAGCATCGCCTACGGGATACTCCGGGATATAAGCGCCTACATTACGAAGCTTTAAATTGTAGCTTGCATTGAGCATACCGCAGTATGCGTCTCCTCTTCCATCCTGAAGGTCGCCCTGACTCTCCTCTGCTGCGGCACAGAACATCTTGGGTCCGTCGAAATGCTTAGCTAAGAGAGTCTCTGATATCTCGGGACCGAAGTTGCCGAGGTATACGCACAGAGCATTACATCCTGCCTTCTTGATATCCTCAAGAGCCTGTACCATGTGGATTTCGCTCTCAACGATACACACGGGACACTCATAGATATCCTCTGCATCATACTTCTTCTTATAGGCATCAACAAGAGCCTTACGTCTGTTGACAGACAGAGACTCAGGGAAGCAGTCACGGGATACTGCTACGATACCTAATTTGATCTTGGGAATGTTGTTCATTGAATAATCCTCCTTATTCTACCTTTTATTGTCCTTGACAATCACCCTGATATCGTGATCATGGTTCCATATCGGGTTCCTTACCGATTATAGATTACAGTCCGCCATCGGGTAATTATAAATTCTTACTAAGTTGTATGAATTACTTCAATATGGTTCGAGACTATACGCTCACATTGGGACCTATTAAGCCGATATGTGCACCTGCATCAAGCCCGCCCTCGGCATGTCCGATAAGCCACTTATTCTTGGCTGTGATAAGTGCATCCTCATAGCCTGCGTGCTTCTTATCAAGAGGAAGGTTGGTATCCTTGGGAAGCACCACTATGCACTTGAATCCCGCATCGCCTACGCTGCAGGGAGCATAGTGAAGTGTCGTGGCATAGAGCTCAACACCCGTTCCCTTAGGTACAAGGAATGCCTCTATCTTATTCGTATCATAAGTGAAATCATCCGTGATATCCTGCTGACATCCGATGAGAAGAATAAGATCCGTGCAGGCAATATCAAGCTCTGATGATCTGTGATACTCAACCGCATTTAACAGATGATTGTGTCCGTTGCAATATCCTATCTGGATGGGAAGCTCTCCATAGTAGGCTGTCTGAAGCTTATCCATAAGTGACGTGGCCTCAAGATAATCTATCGACGGCTCATACACTACATCCTCCGGCAAAGGTGACTTCTCCATAGCATCGATAAGCTCGGTAAAATCGATCTCTGATATGACTCTTCCGTACTTACGAAAAGCCGCATCCGTAACATTTTGAATCTTCATAAATTCTGTAACCTCCTAATCTGTATTTCAACCGGCATTTATACCTGCCGATGTTTTTCAATCATCCTATCGCCTTGAAGATGGGCTTAAGTGCGGGATATATCTTCTTATACTGCTGATATCGCTCTTCATACTTGGCTGTAAGCTCTGCGTCAGGCTCAACTGTGTCAACTACCTTGACAAGCTTGGCTGCCGCTTCCTCAACGGATGCAAACTCTCCGCACGCAACTGCCGCAAGCATCGCTCCGCCGTAGCCCGGACCTTCTTCGCTCTCGATGACATCCACCTTGACGCCTAGGATATTGGCTATCATCTTCTTCCACAGAGGTGACTTCGCTCCGCCGCCGCATATCTTGGTACGCTCTATCTTAATGCCCAGTGACTTCGCTACCTCGAAGGAATCTCTGAGCGCAAATGCAACGCCCTCAAGAACAGCCTGTGTCATATCGGCTCTTGTGGTATCCATGGTGATACCTGTGAATGTACCCCTTGCATAAGGGTCATTGATAGGGGATCTCTCACCCATAAGGTAAGGCAGGAAGAATACATGATTCTCACCAAGCTTATCTATTGCCTTCTGCTCACCGGCAAAATCCTTGGTGTCTATGATATCCTCCATCCACCACTTATTGCATGATGCAGCGGACAGCATACAACCCATCAGATGGTAGCTTCCGTCGGCATGTGCGAATGAATGAAGTGCGTTATTGCTATCCACACCAAAGGTCTTGGATGAGATAAATATCGTTCCGCTGGTTCCGAGCGAGATATTACATCTGCCGTCACCTACCGTACCTGTTCCTACCGCTGCTGCCGCATTGTCACCTGCACCGGCAACGATCTTGACATCAGTTGAAAGACCAAGCTCTGACGCAACATCGCTCTTAAGCGTGCCGACTACTTCGTAGCTTTCGAAGATCTTCGCAAGCTGTGATTCCTTAACATCACAGATCTCCATCATCTCCTTGGACCAGCATCTGTTCTTAACGTCGAATAAGAGCATTCCGGATGCATCCGATACATCCGTGCAATGTACACCTGATAACTTATATGCAAGATAATCCTTGGGAAGCATGATCTTCTCGATACGGGCGAAATTCTCAGGCTCATTCGCTTTTACCCATAAGATCTTGGGAGCCGTAAATCCGGTAAATGAAATATTGGCCGTATACTCAGAGAGCTTGTCCTTGCCTATGACATCATTGAGATAATCACACTCCTTGGTCGTACGTCCGTCATTCCACAGTATCGCAGGTCTTATAACATTATCATCCTTATCAAGTATGACCAGACCGTGCATCTGTCCGCCGAAGCTTATGCCCGCAACCTTGGATTTATCACATTCGCTTAAGAGCTCCTTAAGTCCGTCGATGGACTGTGCATACCAATCCTCGGGCTTCTGCTCCGACCATCCGGGATGAGGGAATGAAAGGTCGTATTCTCTTGATACGATCTTATGTATCTTGCCCGTCTCATCCATCAGTAAGAGCTTAACCGCCGATGTTCCTAAGTCAATTCCTACGTATAACATTTCTCCTATTCTTACCTCCCAATACATTTTGTAGTCTGTGCCGCCATTCCATCTACAGGTTGTGTCCGGTTCCGGCGCTCTCCGTGCCCGTGCACGGTACACTATAAATATAATATCCCATAAGCGCAGTTAATTCAATCATTACTTGCACTCATGGGATATTTTCGTGAATTGTCACAGTTTTTTTATTCGATTTTTGGTAACTTTGCTTATGAATAGATCACCTTGGATGTCACGCCCTTTAACATACCCAGCTTGCCGGATAATGCACTTATGACATCCTGAGGAGCTTCCATAGCGATGCTTATAATCGCAAGCTCTTCTCCGTTATGCACCTGATGGGGCAGACCCATCCTTCCTAAGATATACTGCCCGTAATCCATAAGCAGCTCATTGAGGCGCGTTATCTGTGATCTGTCCTTAACTATTATCGCTACCAGCGCTATTCTTGTCTCCAACCTGACTCTCCGATACTATAGCCGTCTTCTTAAGCGGCACCCATACAATAAAGAAATACACGAATCCGATCAATGCCGTAGTGAACTGCACAACCGAGAATGTCATCTGGAATACCGGCATTTTGCCTCTTAAGGGACTGTCCACAGGGATAAAGGTCGGCAAAAGCCAAAGTGATATGGTAAGACCCATCACACATCCCTTCACAAGAGATGCAAGTACGGCCGCAGCGATCGACTTCGGATTGATCAGCTTGTTTCCGCCCGATATCGTCTTACGAAGAAACAGGTGAATCATGACTACCAAGACTGCATTGCCCAACATGATAAGGGGCAGGATAGCCGGTACGGCACTCATTAACGGATTACCCGTTATCATAAAAGAAGTGATCGGCGTGATGATGCTCAGGATAAGCCCGCATACCAATCCCGCAGTGAGCGTCACGAGCACGAGGCAGAGGTTGATCACCGGTCCCGTGATGTAGACACTTAAGTTCTTAAAAAACTGGCTGACTACACATATAGCCAACAGGATCGCACTGATCGCGATCTTCTTACTCAGAGATAGATTTGATCCGTCTTTATTCATTTTTTCCTCCTTTTTGCTCAGCACGAAGCTTTGCAATCAGCATAATCTGTCTTGTCGACACCAAGATTCTATCACATCCGGATGGATTGCGCCATAAGGAAAAAGAGACAGCGACTTACTTGCTATCTCTTTTTTGCTTTATGAATGCCCTATATTTCTTCATATCCAATGTCATCGCTAAACAACTCCATAAGGTCGTGATTTGCTCCGATATTAGTTACTTCAAAATGATTCATGCAGTATTGCATCCATGGCAATTCTTCGCTCATAGCATATATCAGATCAAATACTTCCAAATCAGTCATTTTCTTTTTGGAATGATATCCCGAATACTGTTCATGCTCAAACCCATTATTCAACATAAACGCCTTGATCTTTTTGTAGGCGCCTTTAGGATTTGTCTTAGAGTAATAATTCTCCAAATCTCTTATTCGCATGTCAAAATATATTGCTTTAAGTCTCTTTACTTCCCCTTTTGCCATTATGCCATGCTCTTTCTGTTTGTATAGTGATACAAAACGTCTTCTATAGAATAATCTTCATCATCCTCACCATCATCACTATTATACCAGAGCCACTTGGACAGGTAATCAATAAACCATTCCTTATTCTTTAGGGATGTGATGATCTTTCCAAAGATACCGTAGTCTTTTGGTTTCCCATTTCCGTAATAACAATGCGTTCCATCACTTAGGATTTCCTTGTTAAAATCATATTGGGAGAATACTTTATCTACTGTTCCGTATATTCCGGATGTAGTGTATTTTCCTTCCTTCTCAACTTTATCATCATCCAGCTTAATCTCTAATTTCAACATACAATAATCCTCGCAATGCTATTCTTCCAAACACGTTGCTTCTTAAGCTTAACTCGATTCTATCATATCCGAGTGAAATGTGCCATAAGGAAAAAGAGACAGCGACTGGCTAACAGATTCTCGTAATTACTGTATTTTCGGAACGAACTGTCAGTATTATTGACAGTGCATGAGTCCGTGTATATATGGTTCAGTCTTGCTAAGAGTATAATACTGCCATACTAAAAGTAATAAGAGAAACTATATAGAGAGGGATAAGAACAAATAATCCACTATGTTCCTATCCCTCTCATTTTATCTATGATTGACCACTATCTTCTTCCAGCAAACGTTCATATTGTTCTATCGCATTCTCCAATAGATACTGTATTATGGCCAGAAGGACGATACAAAATAACAATATTATTTCCATAATCACTTACCTCTCTGTCCGGATTTGAAGCCAATTTTCTACCAACTTTGCATCTTCGCTTTCCGCATCAAGAATAATAACCTTCCTGTTTTTTGACGCAATTTCTTCTATAAGTATCCCGTTACTTAAATCCTCTATGTGCCACGGATCAGTACAACCCATGCCGACGAGGGCAACTATTCTGTCTTCATCTACGCCGAAACTTATATGTCTTCTTAACTGTTATTTCAGATACTTCTTTAACGATTACCGTGTAATCAGTTCCCGATGAAATAGCAACTAGTCTTATAACATCTTCGACATCTCTTATTTCATCCGTAGCGTTAGATCCTTTATAAGAAGTGCAAGAAACTGGGTTTATGAAAACAGCTTCGGTTTCAACAAAAATCCTTTCTATTTCATAGCTATTATTGACCTTTCCACTTGTAACTATTTCTTCCTTCGTCAAAGGGCTGTCATTGAAATTAGTAGTACCACAATGAGGACATGGCATTCTCATATAGCGTGGATTAAAGTCCAACGGGGCTCCACAGTTACCGCAATTATATGTTTTCATAGTCGATTCTCCTTAAATCAATGCTGAAATCTGTGCCGGTCCTAAACTCAAGAAGCAGCAACAGAGGATCCGTCCAAACACAGTACTGCCGAAGATAAACCTCACAGACTCATAATCTAGTCCAAACAATATCCACAAATGAACAAAAACAAACAAAAAGACAATATCCGTTAGATAATAGACCCAGAATGCCGGAACTGAAGGAAATAAAAACCTCACCATCCTACCCACAAACATCGCTCCAAACAAAATCAGTAAGATAATAACCTTAACTGCCCCACTTGCTTCCTCATCTTTCATAAGACAAACAAGTACAAAGAAGGATATAGCAGTGGCTATTATTGTACCCAACCACTTTTCGCGAATATTCTTGATGAATTTAGGCAATGAGGATATAGTTGTTACTCCTCTGCTTGCACCCATCTCTGTAGAACCGGGATTACGCACTTGAGTCATACAAAACGGACAGATTGAATTATTACCTACACTGACAAATTCTCTTCCACAATGAGGACAAATCTTTTTATTCATACGGACACCTCCTTTAAATCTGGCCAATAGGCCCCTTAATTCTTTTATGAGCTCATTATGCCATTCTTTTTTTATTCCTTTCCGAGAGTTTCGGAATACCTGCATAGGCTCATTCTTTTCCCTTATCTGTATTTTACTCACGGCTTGACCTCTCTTTCCGAAAGCTTCGGAAACATAGTGAAAGCAGGTCTCTTCCATGCATAGCAAAGGCTCAGGCTCTCGGTACGCTTTCTATTCGAAAGCTCACCTCCTGCCTGAGCCAGATTTCCTTACTATACTCCTGCGTAAATCATTATGTGGAATTGTTCATTATAAGTAAATCAGTCAAATTACTATTCATATGTTTGTGCTAAAATGAAGATATTGGAGGATAAGTTATGAGCACATACGTAGTATCAGATCTTCACGGACAATATGACACATTTAAACGTGGCCTTAAGGAGATCAAGTTTTCGCCTTCTGACTTCCTTTATGTCATCGGAGATGCTATAGACCGAGGCCCGGACGGCATCCGTATCTTACGCAAAATAAAGCGCCGTAAGAACATGGATCTCGTCCTCGGAAATCATGAATTTATGATGCTTAACTCCATTAATCTGGACGGTAAGCCCATATGTGATGGCAGAGATTCTTACCTATGGCTTGATTATAATGGTGGCAATACAACCTTTGCAGAATACAAAAAGCTCTCAGTATCGGACCGTAAAGAACTCCTATTTTGGTTAAATAACCGCGAGCTCATTAAAGATGTAAGCATAGATACCCCTCTCCGGCAAAGAACTGTTCACGCTGTGCCACAGTTACTATCTTCCGAAATACGCGGGAATACCATACTCTTCTATCTCATATGACGTAACATGGGACATAGTGTGGAGGTCTATGTTCAGAAAGGATTGGGATACCAAATGCGATAACATATACGAGCAATATGGAGACCGGGTATTCGTTACAGGGCACGTACCGGTTCAGCGAATCATGCCGGACTTGTATCTACAGGGAAATAGTCTTCCAGTTCCTGTAAGAGTAGGTAATCTGATCAATATAGACGGAGGATTGGCTTTTGGACATATGAATGTCCCCAACGCTGCAATCTTCTTCCGTTTAGATGATAACCAAATCTTTTCTGTTTCAATATAAAGTATAACAATAGTTGCAATTATATCGCTACAGCGATATAATATTCCTATATCGCCACAGCGATATAGTATCTCCATTTTTCCATAGTCTTTTTCGTAGGAGTCGGAATATGCTACTGTACCACGGTTCTGAGAAAATAATATATAAGCCCGTATTCGGACAGGGTAATTCTGCCAACGATTACGGCAGAGGATTTTATTGTACCGAGAATTACGATATCGCCGGTGAATGGGCTTGTAAACGTGACAGAGACGGTGTCATTAATCAGTATAACTTCGATGATACCGGTCTTGCTGTATGTAACCTCAACAGCCCGGAGTACAACATACTTAACTGGCTGGCTGTACTCACTAGATTCAGAGGTTACTGGCAGAAGAACAGTATAGCTGAACAGGCCAAAGTATTCCTTCAAGAGAACTACTATATCGATCTGTCCTCATATGATGTCATTACAGGTTACAGAGCTGATGATTCATATTTTTCATTTGCTCAGGATTTTATAATGGGAACTATATCCTTACGTAAGTTAAGCATTGCCATGCATCTCGGTAAGCTGGGAGAACAGGTGGTTCTTAAGAGCGAGAAAGCCTTTGGCCGAATCTACTATATAGCGAATGATCCGGCTGAAGCAGAGATATACTATTCACGGAAAGTCACTCGAGATCTTGAAACCAGACAGGCTTATGCTGATACACGATCGTCCGCCGATGATATGGATGATATTTTTATCCTGGATATCTTAAGAGGGAGGGTTAGAGAAGATGACCTGCGCATATAATGAACTATATCTGCCCCTTGCCCAGCGTGTCATGGGCGACATGTTTGATTATGCCGTGAATACACTCTCCATTAAGATTGAAGAGTTCTTTAAGATGTTCTTGATAAGCGGTATGGCTCATCAATTTGAGATAGGCAATCCGACATATATAGCCGGCAAGAACGGTTGTGAAGTGGCCAGGGAGGTAGTAGGCGAATGCACTGATCTGAACATAGATAAGGAAGATATCATGTATCTGGATAAATCTCCCGAATACTGGATTGGTTGGGCTTTGGCATATTATCAGTGGCACTCATCTTTATCATATAAATTTATCGAACGACATGTGCCTATAGACTCCATGTACGGAATGTATGTCACGCTTCATGAAGCAGATATATCATTATATGTTGATATTATGAATGAAAAATGTCATGGCGGCAGAGAAGAATCCATGCTTAAGAGACTTCGAGCCTATGCCGGTCTCTCCCAGAGCAGGCTGGCTGCCGAATCCGGTGTGGCATTAAGACAGATACAGTTGTTTGAGCAGGGTCAGCGGGACATAAGTAAAGCGCAGGTCGGAACGGTTCTGCAACTGTCACAGGCTCTACACTGTGATGTAGAGGATCTTATTAATCCATAAAAAGCAACGCCGCATTAGGCGTTGCCTCCTTTGTTGCTTCCTTATTATTTCGTAAGCCTTACTGTCTCGCGGGCTATCGCAAGTTCTTCGTTGGTAGGTACTACCATGACAGTTACCCTATCGCCGGGCTTAGAGATGATGACCTCTTCGCCTCTTACGGAATTCTTCTCATCATCTATGGAACAGCCTAAGAAGGTGAGGTATTCGGAGATGGCCTTACGCATAGCGCAGTCATTCTCACCTACGCCCGCAGTGAAGGCTACCACATCCACGCCTCCCATGGCTACTATATAAGAACCGATGTATTTGGCCACTCTGTAGGCGTAGGTCTCAAGAGCACCCTCAGCCTTGGAATCGCCGTCCTTAGTCGCCTTGGTCAGATCGCGGAAGTCGCTTGATACTCCGTCTGACAGTCCGTATACACCCGACTTCTTATTACATATATTGATCACTTCTTCTGCCGTAAGCCCTTCCTTATCTGCAATAAAGCTTATGATAGCCGGATCTATATCACCCGAACGTGTACCCATGATAAGTCCCTCAAGAGGAGTCATACCCATGGATGTATCTACAGACTTGCCGTTTTTGACTGCCGATATGGATGCACCGTTACCTAAGTGACATACTATTATCTTAAGGTCATCCCTGCTCTTACCGAGTATCTGAGCTGCCCTGTCGGATACGTAGTCATGGCTTGTGCCGTGGAAGCCGTAGCGGCGAACCTTATACTTCTCATAGTATTCATAGGGCAGACCATACATATATGCCTTGCGGGGCATGGTCTGATGGAAGGCAGTGTCGAATACCGCTACCATAGGCACACCGGGCATAACCTCTTTACATGCGTTGATACCGATTATATTGGCGGGATTATGAAGAGGTGCAAGGTCATTACACTCCTCTATGGCCTTCATTACATCATCATCTATGATAACCGAAGTTGCGAACTTCTCACCGCCGTGTACCACTCTGTGTCCTACGGCATCTATCTCGGATAAGTCCTTAATGACACCTACCGACGCATCAGTGAGCTTGTCTATCACTAACTTCACCGCATCGGTGTGATCCTTCATGGGCTTCTGTTCAGTCACCTTATCACCGCCTTCGGGAGTATGGGTGATGGCACTTCCGTCTATGCCTATCCTCTCACACAGACCCTTGGCCAATACCTTCTCTGAGTCTGTCTCTATAAGCTGATACTTAAGAGATGAGCTTCCGCAGTTAAGTACTAATACATTCATTTTCGTAATCCTCCGATATTTTCTCTTTTGCTATATTGCCTTTAACTATTTTGTCTCTCTTATCTTGATATTAAGCTGCGCATAATAATAGCTTCTTATGTCTATGGGCTCCTGGCTGCTTAAGTAATTGAACATTATCTCAAGGGATCTGGCTCCCTGCCATTCCGGCTCCTGACATATCGTGGCGGTGATTATACCCTTATCAAGCATGTCTATGGTGGTGGGTACATCATCATGAGTTATGACACGGATGTCACGACCTATGGCACGCTCCTGTATCGCTCTGCACCCTCCGTATACGCCTGCTGCCGTGAAGTACAGTCCGTTGATCTCCGGGTGATTATTAAGCATATTGCTGACTATCTCGAAGCTCTTAAGATCATCATCGTAATTCTCTTCACAGCATACGATGTTAAATCTCCCGTCCTCTGCCAGCCTTTCCCTGAATCCCGCTTCTCTCTGTGAATGACACAGGATATTGCGATCTCCTAAGATGATACCTATATTGACCTTATCATGTGTCATAAGCTGCATCAGGGCTCCCGCTGCCGAACCCGAATTATAATAATCACTGCCAACATAGGCAATACGCCTTACATTCTCCGCATCGGAATTGACCGTTATGACCGGTATCCCGTTATCTATAAGGCTGTTAAGCTTCTTACATACCTTACTGTCATTATATGGAGTAATGATAAGACCCTGAACGCCCTCTTCGACACAGGCTTCTATAGCTGACAACTGGGCTTCGGGATGATAGGCCACACGCTTAACCGTAACCTCACATCCGAAGAACGCAAGCTCCTCGGCCCTCTCCGTGAAGCCCTCTATAACCTTATCGAAGAAAGGGTTCTTGCGGCTGAAGACAATTATCCCGATAAGATACTTCTTCTTCTGGGCAGCAAGCGCCATTCCGGCTTTATTGGGCTTATAGCCAAGCTGCTTGGCTATTGCTTTAACCCGTGCCGCAGTCTCCTCGCTGACACCCTCTCTGTTATTAAGTACCCTGTCTACCGTTCCTCTCGATACGCCTGAGAGTCTCGCTATCTCCTTGATTGTGGTCATTATTACATTCTCCGTGTTATGTCAACCACCGTGTATTTATCATATGTCCCTTGAGGTATCTCTTTTAATAAGCTCTCCCCCAATAGACCATCTTCTTAGCCGGACGACCGCAGCATACACAGGTATCCGATATCTGTTCCTGAGTAAAAGGCATACATCTGCTTGTCGCCGACATCTTCTCCTTGATCCTGTCCTCGCACTCCTGCTCTCCGCACCACATTGCCTTGACAAAACCGGGTGTGGAATCAAGGATATTCTGCATCTCATCCATGGTCTTCGCAGTATATGTATGAGCATCTCTGTGAGCTCTTGCCCGCGTAAGCATATCCTTCTGTATGGATGTAAGAAGCTCTGACACCTTAGACTCAAGATCATCTAAAGCACACTCGATCTTCTCGCCATTATCCCTTCTGGCAAGTACGCACTTGCCTTCCTCAATATCTCTGGGTCCGATCTCTACGCGAAGAGGTATACCCCTCATCTCCTGCTCTGAGAACTTCCATCCCGGGCTCTTGTCGGAATCATCAAGCTTAACTCTTATGTCCGCCTTCTTAAGACGGTCTCTTAAAGCGGCGGCAGTGTCTAAGACACCTTCCTTTTTCTGCTGTATAGGTATGATCATGACCTGTACGGGCGCTACCTTGGGTGGCAGTACAAGACCCGAATTGTCTCCGTGTACCATGATCATGGCACCTATGAGTCTCGTGGTCGTTCCCCATGAGGTCTGATGTACATACTTAAGCGTATTGTCCTTATCCGCATACTGGATACCGAAGGCTCTGGCGAAGCCATCACCGAAGTTGTGGCTTGTCCCGGACTGAAGTGCCTTACCGTCATGCATAAGTGCTTCTATCGTATATGTAGCCTCGGCTCCGGCGAATTTCTCCTTATCTGTCTTGCGTCCCTTTATGACGGGGATTGCAAGCACTTCCTCACAGAAGTCGGCATATACATTAAGCATCTGTATCGTGCGCTCCTCGGCTTCCTCGGCCGTAGCGTGCGCCGTATGTCCCTCCTGCCAGAGGAATTCACGGCTCCTTAGGAAGGGTCTTGTCTCCTTCTCCCAGCGTACCACAGAACACCACTGGTTATAGAGCTTGGGAAGATCCCTGTATGACTGTACATCATTCTTATAGAAATCGCAGAAAAGCGTCTCCGATGTAGGTCGTACGCACATCCTCTCCTGAAGCGGTGCATTGCCTCCGTGAGTCACCCATGCAACCTCGGGGGCGAAGCCCTCCACATGATCCTTCTCTTTATTAAGCAGGCTTTCCGGGATGAACATGGGCAGATATACATTCTCCACTCCCGTCTCCTTGAATCTTGCATCCATCTGAGACTGAATGAGCTCCCATATGGCATAGCCTGCGGGCTTGAACACCATGCAGCCCTTAACGGATGTATAGTCCATAAGCTCAGCTTTCTTGACCACGTCCGTATACCACTGCGCGAAGTCCTCCTCCATGGATGTGATAGCTTCTACGAGTTTCTTCTCAGCCATTGTTGTCAGTTCCTTTCGTTAATATATTAGCATTTGATCTCGAGATATCCGAGCAGCTTGCTTGTATCATAGCTTGTCATGACATCGAGATTGGGATCGTAGTATTTTCCGTCATAATATACCAGATAATGACAGTAACGGCCCATCTTCTCCATAAGTATCGCACACTTGGGCAATACCACATCACGACCCTCCGTATATACTATTATGTCCGAATGATCTATTCCATAGTAATTAAGTGCAGATATCATGCGACCCATCGTGGCCTGCCACTCACGGCAATCCATCACCGTGATGACCTCGGCAAGTGTCACTCCTGCTAACATCGCCACACAGCACTGTCCGCACAGGCCGTCATCCTCCTGCATGACTACTTCCATGGAATCTATCTTCCTTATAGGGTTGTCAAGGCTGTAAGGACTGTTCTTATCGGTCTCTATGAGCGATCCGTGTATATGGAGCAGTATCTTATGATCCACTCCGGCTTCAACGCCTGCCAGTGCGGAATTCTCATCCGCAACCTTAATGTCATATCTGCCCTTCTCCTTGGGATGCAGCTCACATTCTATGATCTTGTTGTCAATGACGATATCCGCCTCAATGACATCTCTCTGCTTACATACCTCCCAGATGTTGAAGGGAATATTGATCGAATATCCCACTTCCGCCTTCTCTACCTTGGACTCAAAAAAATACCTCATCTGTAACCTCCATACTAAGTCTTAAGACTCTTAACTATATAGTTTATACCCTTTCACACTCTTAATCAATCAAAAAGCACGAAAAGGCACGGTCAAAATTATAATACCCCAAAAAGCCTTAAAACGTAACCCTTATACGCTTGTATGGATTGCTCAATACTATGCCATTCTTGCTATAGATAGCGTTTTGTATGGCAAACCCTGCTATCATAAAGCACTTCACACATTCCCCGTATATACATACTTAAGCTTTTCTCCGGCTATATCCGCCAGACGGTATACCGTATCCACATCCGTGGCTCTCCTGTCCGTCATATGGAAGCAGGGGAAGAATCGAGATATATGCAGAGGGATATCGGGATCTATATCCGCTATCCAGCCACTTATGCGGCGCATCTCATCATCCGTATCATTCTCTCCCGTCACTATCAGTGTGGTCAGCTCCACATGGCAAAAGGTGACAGCCTCTTCGATACAGGCAAGCACCATCCCCATATCGCCTCCGAGCGTATCTCTGTAATAGCTGTCATTAAAGCCCTTAAGGTCAATATTCATGGCATCGATGTATGGCGCCAGCTCCTTAAGTATACCTGTCTCTGCCGTACCGTTAGTCACAAGCACATTGACCATGCCCATATCATGTACAAGCTTAGCCGTATCTAATACATATTCATATCCGATAAGCGGCTCATTGTATGTGTAAGCAACGCCGATATTGCCCTTATCCTTAAGCCCTGCCGCAATATCCGCAAGCTCCTTGGGACTAAGGGTATCGGCCTGTGTACTCCACCTCTCTACCCCCTCATCCCACGATATCTCGCTGTTCTGACAGAAGGGGCACCTGAGATTACAGCCATAGCTTCCGGCAGAGAGTATCTTAGAACCCGGATGGAATCTCCTAAGGGGCTTCTTCTCCAATACCTTGCGGAAAGAATCAAGGCTCGTGATGCAATGCATTATACCGATATCGTTGATGTCTACTACAATTTAACTCAGTCGATGATGTCAGAGGCTCTCATCAACAAAGCAACTCTTCAAGAAAAAGCTGATGGA
>CAJONG010000004.1 GCA_905235845.1 uncultured Lachnospiraceae bacterium | reverse complement strand
ATGATTACTTTTGGAATTGGTCCTGCTGGTACAGGAAAAACTTATCTTGGTATGTGTATGGCTATAGAAGCATTTAAAAAAGGTGAGGTAACTAAACTTATACTTACTAGACCTGCGATAGAAGCTGGTGAAAAATTAGGATTCTTACCTGGAGATTTGCAAAGTAAAATAGACCCTTATCTTAGACCTCTTTATGATGCCCTTTATCAAATTATGGGTGCTGAAAGTTTTCAAGCTAATCTTGAAAAGGGTCTTATAGAAGTTGCTCCTCTTGCTTATATGAGAGGAAGAACTCTCGACAATGCCTTTATCATCCTGGATGTAGCACAAAATACTACACCTGCTCAGATGAAAATGTTCCTTACCAGAATCGGTTTCGGATCCAAAGTAGTCGTAACAGGTGATGCAACTCAGAAAGACCTTGCTCCCGGTACAGTATCGGGATTGGATGTTGCACTTAAGGTTCTCGGTTCCATGGATGAGATAGGATTCTGTATGCTCACCAGCAAAGACGTAGTAAGACATCCTCTTGTGCAGAGGATAGTACAGGCCTACGAAAAGTATGAGAGCAGGGAAGCTTCACATAAGGCTTACAGGGATGAAGTCCTTCGTGATAAGAGAAAGGGGAAGAAGTGAAGCTTTTTCTGGATAATGACACCGATGTCATAATGGACTTTGATTACGAGGATACGGCGCGTCTTGTCATAGATGAGGTTTTGGCGGAAGAGAATTGTCCCTTTGAAGCCGAGGTCAATCTGTTGCTTACGGATGATCGCGGCATAAGGCAGTTCAATAAGGATATGCGTGGGATAGATGAGCCGACGGATGTATTGTCCTTTCCCAATCTGGATTTTGAAAAAGAGGGAGAGTATATCCTTCCCGAGAGTGAATCCGATTATATTGACCCCGAGACGGGACTCGTGATCCTTGGGGATATTGTTATCAATCTTGACAGAGTGATAAGTCAGGCCAGGGAATACGGACATTCCAGACTGCGTGAATATGCGTTCCTTATCGCTCACAGTATGCTGCATCTAAGCGGATACGACCATATGAGTGATGATGAGGCTGCTTTGATGGAGAGCAGACAGGAGGCAGTCCTTAATAAGCTTGGCATTGTCAGGGATTAAGTTTTGTGATTATTGGAGTATATAATGAACATCAAGGAAATTGTTCGTGTAATAACAAGGATCTGTAATCTGATATTCTGGATGATCACCCTGTATCTTACGGGCGATCTTGGAATGGGTCTTTATTATATCGGTTTTATTCTTTTTGAAGTACTTATGATCACATTCGGCGGCGGGCTCAAACAGGCCATCGCCCGTATGGTCGCTGTACGCAATTCTAAGGGGATGCACTATAATTCCATGCTGATATTCAGATACGGCTTGTTCTACAGCCTGATAATAGGTGCTGTCATCGGCTTTATATTATGGTCCTTATCGGGAACCATATTCTCGCTTTTAATCGGATATACCATACCTCAGAGTGTACTTAGCGTCCTTGGAGTATATTATTTTCTGAATATGATCAAGGGATGTCTGAACGGATATTATCAGGGAAGGGGTGATACGGCTATATGTGTAGTGGCCGAGCTCATTCAGTCTCTGTGCCTTGTGGGATTAAGTCCCATACTTATCATTAATATGTATTCCTACGGGCTTAAGGTCTCAGGTCTGCTTAAGGATCCGATATATGCCAATCTCAACGGAGCCATAGGCGCTGTCATGACACAGTGCATAGCGGCTTTTGTCAGTATGTTGGCTCTGATAATTGGAGACCGGATAGCAGGCAAGGTATACAGATATGATTATAATTCCGTTAAGGGTGTGGATAACAGAAGGAATATAACCATCACCTTTTTAAAGTCGAGCGTGATCAATATAGCGGAGAAGCTATCACCTGTGCTTACGGTTTTTACGGTTCTTGCAATTTATTTTAAGAGAGCCTTTACTTACGATATCAGTGTTGAGGAAGTACTTGCAAGGGTCGGTGTGTTCTTTGGCAAATATCTTATTGTCCCGGCTTTTTTCATGATCTTTTTTGCCGAGTATTCTGACAGGGAATGCAAAAAGCTTCGCAGGGATTACGCAGCTGAAGAACACAAGCTTGTACGTTCAAGGGTATCCTATATGTTAAGGAATTCCGTCCTCATACTACTGCCCATCACTTTGCTTGTCATCATTTTGGCTGATCCCATCGTAAGGATATTTTTTGGCGGCAATATGACACTTGGCGCCTCACTGCTTAAGCAAGGTGGTATAGTATTGCTTTTTATCGGTATCAGCTATCTGTGTAAGGGCATATTGAGTGCCATCAAGCTTGTAAGATACTCGTATATATCAAGCCTTATATGCTTTGGTGTATCGGTATTATTCGCCGTTATCACGGCAGGTAATGAGGGCAATATCATCATGCCCGTAATAGCGCTTATTGCCGGTTATCTGTCGCAGACCGTATTCCTTATCTTCATCATTAACATGATGGTGGGCCTTGACCTTATTGATATGGGCATCAGGGTCTTAAGGATATGTATTGCCTGTCTTGTCTTCTCGGGTCTGCTTGCCATAATGGATCATTTTATCGTAATGAACGTCATATTCCTGCTCATATCGATAATTATCGCTTATCCGGCATATTTTGTGACTTTGGCCGTTCTTAAGGGTGTAACTGCCAGAGATATCAATTCCTTAAAGGGGACACTTATATATTATCCTTTGTTATTCATCGGAAGGTTCTTCACGGACAGATAGGAGTGACATGGAGGTTCTTATAATCGGCGGAGGAGCCGCCGGAATGATGGCAGCCGTAAGTGCCGCTTCCATGGGCGCTTATGTGACTGTATTCGAAAAAGAAGATATACTGGGTAAGAAGCTTCTTAAGACCGGTAACGGAAGATGCAATATCTCCAACAGGGATCTAAGGACCGATCACTACCATAGCAGTGACAACGATCTTCTGGATAATTATTTTTCCAAATTCGATGAAGACGATACCGTCAGAACCTTCAGGAGTATGGGTCTTATCATCAAGGAGATCGGTGGGTATATGTACCCCTTCTGCGAGCAGGCTAAGGCTGTAAGGGATGTTCTTAAGAATGCTCTTGATTCATACGGGGTTAAGGTTGAGCACGGTGTCGTGGTCGAGGGTATAGTTAAGAGTGGCCCTGATACCTTCGAAGTGAAGACTGAAGGCAGGACTCGGACATTTAACAGGATAGTATTGGCCTGCGGAAGCTATGCCGGCATAGATAAGAAGGATAGGATAAGCAGTGACAGAGACGGATATTCCCTTGCTTACAGTCTTGGACATACGGTCATACCGGTCAAGCCTGCCCTAAGTGCTCTTAATTGTTACGGAGACTTCTGGAAGGATATAAGCGGAGTCAGGACGGATGCTATGATAACTCTTATATCTGACGGTGTGCTTATGGGCAGTGAATACGGGGAGCTCCAGTTTGCCGATACAGGACTCGGAGGTATACCCATAATGCAACTAAGCCACTATGTGGGTGCGTACCCCGATATGAAGCATACTCTGCAGATCGATCTGATGCCCGGTATGAATGAGGATGAATATATATCCCTTATGCAGGGCAGAATGCTGCAATTTGCCGGAAGCAGTGTGGGTGTATTCATGGAGGGAACCCTTAATTCCAAGCTGTGCGATCATCTGATCAAGTCTGTCGGCTTAAGTCCCGCGGATGAAGTCTGTGAAGCGACCGAGGACAGTATTATCGACATTGTTGGGAAGATAAGATGCTTCAATGTATCTGTCAAAGGAACCAAGGATTTTGCACATGCGCAGTGCTGCAGCGGTGGGATACCCTTAAGAGAGATCGATGATAATTGCCAGTCCATAAGGACTCCCGGCTTATACATATGCGGAGAGATGCTTGATGTGGACGGTGCCTGCGGAGGATATAATCTGCAGTGGGCATGGACATCCGGATACATAGCAGGCAGATCGGCAGGCTGCTACTAGAATGGAATTATGATTGGGTTAATATGATAAGGATCAATCAGATCAAGATAGATACGGACATTAAGGATACATTACCTGCATTAAGAAAGGCCATCGCAGGCAAGCTTAAGACAGATGCGGAATTTGAATTCCGTATTGTTAAACACAGCATAGATGCAAGATCAAAACCAAGGCTTTATCATGTATATTCTGTAGATGTAGATATTAAAGACGAAGTTAATGTTCTTAGAAGGAGCAGATGCAGACAGGCCGATATAGCGGATGAAAAGGAATACATATGGCCTAAGGGTAAAACCGGAGCCTACAGGCCGCTTGTGATCGGTATGGGACCTGCAGGTCTTTTCTGCGGATATATGCTTGCCAATGCAGGCTGCAGACCCATATTATGCGACAGAGGGCTTCCGGTGGAGCAAAGGACCGGGTCAGTTGCCCACTTCTGGGACACAGGAATACTCGATACCGAAAGCAATGTACAGTTTGGTGAGGGAGGCGCAGGAACCTTCTCTGACGGCAAGCTTAACACACTTGTTAATGACAGATACGGACGTAATAAGAAGGTCCTTGAGATATTCGCCGATCACGGCGCTCCGGATGACATACTGTATGAGAGCAAGCCCCATATCGGGACAGACGTGCTGGCTGATGTTATATCATCCATGCGTGATGACATGATATCAAAGGGTGCCGAATTCCGATACAGACATAAGCTTACGGATATCATCCTAAAAGGTAAGGATACAGTCACCGCGATCTTTGATAACGGCGAAGAGATCGTAACCGATTCACTGGTACTTGCCATAGGACACAGTGCAAGGGATACCTTTGGGATGTTATATGACCTGGGGATACCGATGTCTTCCAAGGCATACGCTGTAGGCTTAAGGGTACTTCATCCGCAGGATATGATAGATATGGCAAGGTACGGTGATCCCCATGCTGCCCATATCCTTGGTCCTGCCGCTTATAAGCTTACCCACAGATCTGCAAGCTTAAGAGGAGTGTACAGCTTCTGTATGTGTCCGGGAGGATATGTGGTCAATGCCTCATCCGAATCCGGGCATACTGCGGTTAACGGTATGAGCTTAAGATCCAGAGACAGTGGGATCGCCAACAGTGGGATAATCGTAAGCGTGGATGAGAGGGACTATCCGGGCACGGGCCCTTTAAGCGGGATAAGCTTTCAGAGAGAGCTTGAAAAAAGAGCCTATGACATGGGCGGCGGATGTATACCTGTGCAGAGCTATATCTCCTATAAGCAGGGACATCCCATGGGAGATATCAGGATAAAGCCGGATGGTTTTAAGGGAGCAGTTAAGGAAACAGATATCCGCGGCCTTCTGCCGGAGCAGATAAAGACTTCTTTCCTTGAAGGAATGGAAGCTTTTGACCGGATCATACCGGGCTTTGCGGGTGAAGAAGCCGTTCTTGCCGGTATAGAGAGCAGAACGTCATCACCCGTAAGGATACATCGAGGGGATCGCGGAACAAGCGAATGCGGATGCATATATCCATGCGGAGAGGGAGCAGGTTATGCCGGCGGGATAACATCTGCCGCGATGGACGGAATATATATAGCGGAGGAGATATGGAAGAAGAATTTGATCTGATAACAAGACCGGGGCTTAAGGATAAGAAGAGGATAGTCGTTAAGGTCGGCTCCTCATCTTTGGTACACAACGAGACAGGTGGTCTTGACTATACCAAGTTAGAAGTCCTGGTACGCGAGCTGTGCAATATAAGCAATCAGGGTAAGGATGTGATACTGGTAAGCAGTGGTGCCATCGCTGTGGGCAAGCGGGTCATAGGACAGGCTGCCGTCAATTCACAGAAGGATAACATGGGCTTTAAACAGGCCTGCGCCGCCATCGGTCAGGCAAGGCTTATGATGACGTACCAGAAGCTTTTCAGTGAGTATAACCACATAGCGGCACAGATACTTATGACCAAGAACACCGTGACGGATGATATCAACAGAGCCAATGCCTATAATACCTTCTCAGAGCTTCTCAACATGGGCATAGTGCCCATTGTCAACGAGAACGATACCGTATCGACCTACGAGATAGTCGTAGGTGATGATGATATACTGATAGGGGATAATGATACTCTTTCAGCCATCGTAGCCTCCCTTGTGGGAGCTGATCTTCTGATCCTTCTGTCCGATATAGACGGGCTCTATACGGATGATCCCAGGAAGAATCCTGATGCCGGATTCATATCGAATGTAGATAAGCTTGATGAGCGATTCTTCGAGATGGGTAAGGCAAGCACCGGAAGCAATGTGGGGACAGGCGGAATGAATACCAAGTTAAATGCCGCTAAGATCGCCACCTCCACGGGATGTGATATGATAATCGCCAATTCTTCCGATATGAGGATACTTCATCGTATCATGGACGGTCGTGAGATCGGAACCTTCTTTAAGTCTGACCCGTCATCGGACTTTGATATGGTGGAATATATCAATCACATGAACGACTGACTACACTAAGATTATGACAAGAGCGGATATCATTAAAAAACGCAAAGCATTAGATGCCATAACCCGCATAAAAGAAAGCGATATGATCGCGGATAAGCTTTTTACTCTGGATGAATTTAAAAAAGCAAAAACCCTATTGGTATATGCGGATCATAACGGTGAGGTCGCTACGGATAAGATAATCTGCACTGCCTTGCTTGACGGCAAAAAGGTGTATGCGCCCGTATGCCTTAATGATAATACACTACAGTTTTACAGGGTATATGCACTTGAAGAGATGGAGTCATCCACATACGGCATAAGGGAACCCTTAAGGATTGAATATCTTAAGTTATCTGCCGATGATACGGATTGTGATACATTGTGTATAACTCCCGGCACGGTGTTCGACATAGAGTGCAACAGAATGGGCTACGGCAAAGGCTATTATGACCGCTTTTTTGCCACAAATCCTATCCCTTACAGGATCGGTCTTGCCTATGATTTTCAGATCATGGAGCATATAGACTCTAAGGATACGGATATCCCCATGAGCGCTGTTATAACACCCACGCGCATAATTAAAGCGCATGGTCTTTAAAGACGGAGAATAAAGTGGAAAATACCGAAGAATTAAAAAAACAGCTTGAATACATAGATAAACTCACCGATGTGGTGACCGGACTGAAAGACAGGCTTGGCAGGACTCCCAAGTGCGCCGTGGTCACATTCGGATGTCAGATGAACGCCAGGGATTCCGAGAAGCTATGCGGGATACTGATAAAGACCGGCTTTGATACGGATGCGGATGAGACGGATGCGGATCTTGTAATATATAATACATGCACCGTAAGGGATAACGCCAATCAGAAGGTATACGGACATCTGGGAACCCTCAAGGCAAGGAAGAAAAGACAGCCCGGTCTTAAGATAGCCCTGTGCGGATGTATGATGCAGGAGCACAGTGTCATAGATAATATATCAAAAAATTACAGATTCGTGGATCTTGTATTCGGCACGCATAATATCTTCAGATTCGCAGAGCTCCTTTACAACATGTATACATCCGAGGATCAGATAATAGATATATGGGACAGCACCGATGACTATGTTGAGGATCTTCCGGTCAAGCGCAAGTACAGCTATAAGTCCGGCGTGAACATCATGTACGGATGCAATAATTACTGTACATATTGTATCGTGCCTTATGTAAGGGGCAGGGAACGCAGCAGGGACGCGAAGGATATAATAAGAGAGGTCGAAAAACTTGCCGATGACGGAGTGATAGAGGTCATGCTGCTTGGGCAGAATGTCAACAGTTACGGAAACGGACTTACGGATGGGATAAGCTTTCCTGCATTGCTTCTTGAGGTTGAGAAGGTCGAAGGCATAAGAAGGATCAGATTCATGACATCACATCCCAAGGATCTGTCGGATGAGCTTATCGATGTCATGGCTGCCTCTAAGAAGATATGCAGACATATCCACCTCCCTTTGCAATCCGGCTCTGACAGGATACTTAAAGCCATGAACAGATGCTATACGAAGGAAAGCTATCTTGCGCTCTGTGACAGGATAAGGAACGCCATACCCGATGTAGCCATAACCACCGATATCATCGTTGGCTTCCCGGGAGAAACCGCACAGGATGTGGATGATACGATAGATGTGATAAAACAGGTACAGTATGACAATGCCTTTACCTTTATCTATTCCAAGAGAACCGGAACTCCGGCTGCTGACAGAGTAGATCAGGTAAGTGAAGAATTCGCCAAGGAACAGTTTAACAGAGTGCTTGATGCCGTAAGGATAAGTGCAGGTACACGTAACGGTATCTTAACGGGTAAGGTCGTGGAGGCCTTGGTCGAGGATATATCCGACAATGATCCTTCAATGGTATCAGGGAGGCTTGATAATAACAGTATGGTACATTTTACCGGAGGCAGTGACCTGATAGGTAAGATTGTGCCTGTTAAGCTGATCAATGCGAAGGGCTTCTATTACATAGGGGAGATGACAGACAGCATATGAAGATAGACTACGAGAAATTGTCCCCGATGATGAAACTGTATATTGATACCAAGGAAGAGTATAAGGACTGTATACTTTTCTACAGGCTCGGTGATTTCTACGAGATGTTTTTTGATGATGCACTGACGGCATCTAAGGAGCTTGAGATCACCCTTACGGGTAAGCAGTGCGGACTTGATGAGAGGGCGCCTATGTGCGGTGTACCTTATCATGCTGTGGATCATTATCTTGACAGGCTGGTTGACAGGGGCTATAAGGTAGCCATATGCGAACAGGTGGAGGATCCCAAGCTTGCCAAAGGACTTGTCAAAAGGGAAGTCGTAAGGATAGTAACCCCCGGAACCAATACAAGTGAACTCGTACTTGACAGGGATAGCAATAACTATATCATGAGCATATCCTATACCTGTGATAATATCGGTATATCCATAGCCGATGTTACCACGGGAGATTATTATCTTAGTGAGGTAGAGGATAAAGGAGAGCTTTTTGATGAGATCATCAAATACAACCCCTCTGAGATCGTATGCAATGAAGCCTTTCTTGTAAGCGGTGTTGATCCGGCTTCGCTTCATGACAGGTTCGGTATAGCCATAAGCGCACTTCCTCCGCATTTTTATGATGAGGACCGCTGTAAGAATTTTATAGCCAAACACTTCGGCATCAACGGCATATCCGGACTTGGCATATCGGACTTCCCCAACGGCGTGGTCGCCGCCGGCAGCCTGTTGCAGTATCTGTATGATACGCAGAAGCAGGAGCTTAAGCATTTTACGCATCTGTATCCCTATATAGCGAGCAGATATATGCTCCTTGACAGCTCCACAAGACGTAATCTCGAACTTACAGAGACCCTGAGGGATAAGCTTAAGAGAGGCTCCCTGCTATGGGTGCTTGATAAGACCAAGACTGCCATGGGAAGCCGTACTCTCGCTTCCTATATACGTCAGCCATTAGTTGACAAGGAAGAGATCACTAAGAGGCTTGATGCCGTTGATATGCTTTCATCCAATCCCATCGAGCGTGATGAATTAAGAGAGTATCTCGGATCGATATACGATCTTGAGAGGATCGTGGGCAAGATCGCATTCAATACCATCAATCCCAGAGATATGCTTGCTCTTAAGTCATCGCTGTCGATGCTTCCGGCTATCAAACTCATCACCTTGGAGCTTGATACAACGCTTATAAGAAATATCAGTAATGATATAGATCCTCTTGAGGATATATACACCATGATAGACGATGCCATAGTCGATGAACCTCCTCTGTCCGTCAGGGAAGGTGGCTTTATCAAGGGAGGATATGATAAGAACATTGACGAATTAAGAAAGGCGAGTACCGAAGGCAAGCAATGGGTCAAGGACTTTGAGGCCGCTGAGCAGGAGAGACTCGGTATCAAGAGTCTCCATGTAAAATACAACAAGGTATTCGGCTATTGTATAGAGATAAGTAACGGCGCCAAGGACAAGGCTCCGGATGATTATATACGCAAGCAGACACTGACTAACGCCGAACGCTTCACCTGCGCCAGACTTAAGGAGCTTGAAGATCTTATACTCGGAGCAGAGGATAAGCTCACGGGACTTGAATACGATACGTTCGTAGAGATAAGGGAGACGATCAGGGCTAAGACAGAGGTACTGCAGAAGACCGCCAAAGCCGTGGCCGCCCTGGATGTCTTCGCATCCTTAGCACTTGTGGCTGAGCAAAACGGCTACTGCAGACCTAAGCTTAACAATAAGGGGATCATCTCCATAAAGGGTGGCAGGCACCCCGTAGTCGAGAAGATGACGGGCAGCGATATGTTCATACCCAACGACACCATTCTTGACAATAATAAAAGGCTTATATCCATAATAACCGGTCCCAATATGGCCGGAAAGTCCACATATATGCGGCAGGTTGCCTTAATAACCCTTATGACCCAGATAGGTTCCTTTGTCCCTGCCGATTCTGCCGATATGTGTATCGTCGACAGGATATTCACAAGAGTTGGGGCCAGTGATGATCTTGCAAGCGGACAGTCTACCTTCATGGTCGAGATGAATGAAGTTGCCAATATACTTCGTAATGCCACCTCAGAAAGCCTTATAATACTTGACGAGATAGGCAGAGGAACATCTACTTTCGACGGTCTCAGCATTGCCTGGGCGGTAGTGGAACATATAGCCAATACAAGGCTTTTAGGTGCCAAGACTCTTTTCGCAACTCACTATCATGAGCTTACGGAGCTTGAGAGTAAGATGAACAATGTTAATAACTATTGTATCGCCGTCAAAGAGGATGGTGACGATATCGTGTTCCTAAGGAAGATCGTCAAGGGCGGTGCGGATAAGAGCTATGGTATACAGGTGGCCAAGCTTGCGGGTGTCCCCGATATAGTGATAGATCGTGCCAAGGAGATAGTCGCATCCCTTGTGGACAACGATATCATTGATAAGATACAGAGTATCGCCGTATCAACCTCCGGTGATAATAAGAGCAAAAAAACCGAGCACTACGATCAGGTGGATCTGACACAGATGTCACTTTTTGCGACGACCACCGATGAAGATGTACTTAAGGAGTTAAAGGAGCTTGATATAAGTAATCTTACTCCGTTAGATGCCCTTAACACTCTGTATAAGCTGCAGAATTCACTTAATAACAGATGGAACGGATAGGAGGAGATATGTCCATAATCCATGTGCTTAATGAAGAAACTATCAATCAGATAGCGGCCGGAGAGGTCGTCGAAAGACCGGCCAATATCGTTAAGGAACTGGTGGAGAACTCCATTGATGCCGGCGCGGATGCCATTACCGTCGAGATCAAGGACGGAGGTATATCCTTCATAAGAGTTACGGATAACGGCGTGGGGATTTCAGGAGAAGACATACCCAAGGCCTTCTTAAGACATGCCACAAGCAAGATATGGGGAAGCAGTGACCTTTTATCCATAAGAAGTCTCGGCTTTAGAGGCGAAGCATTAAGCTCTATCGCGGCCGTATGTCAGGTGGAGCTCATATCCAAGTCCAAGGAATCCATAATCGGTACGAGATATGTCATCGAAGGCTCTAAGGAGATAGAGAAGAAGGAAGTAGGCGTTCCCTCCGGTACTACGATCATAGTAAGGAATATCTTCTTCAATACACCGGCAAGGAGGAAGTTCCTTAAAAGCGCCATAACCGAAGCCGGATATGTGGCAGATGTACTTGAACATCTGGCACTTGCCAATCCCAAGGTATCCATTAAGTTCATTAACGGCGGTCAGATCAAATTCCATACTTCGGGCAACGGAGATATCAAGGAACTGATATACAGGCTTTTGGGCAAGGAAGCAGCACTGGCTCTGATAGAGCTTACGACCGAGACTGATGGTATAAGTATCAGGGGATATCTCGGTAAACCCGAGCTTAACCGTAGTACAAGGAATTACGAGAACTATTTCGTAAACGGAAGATATATAAAAAGCGATGTCATATCCAAGGCTGTGGAAGAGGGCTACAGGGAATACCTTATGCAGCATAAGTTCCCATTCTTTGTAATGTATATTGACATTGACCCTAAGGATGTCGATGTCAATGTTCATCCCGGCAAGATGGAAGTGAGATTTAAAGACAATACTTATATATCCGATCTGATATCCAGCGCCGTTGCAAGCAGGCTTAAAGTATCAGAAATGATACAGGAGATCCCTCTGGTTAAGGAAGAGGAACCTAAGCTTACACAATCAAGCGCCGAACCCTTTGAGGAAAAAAGGATAGTAAAGGACCTTAATCAAAGCAGTCTCGATATCAGAAGGATCCTTGGAGCCGATGTGCCGGGAAGCGAGCCGTATCCGGATGCTCCCCCCACAGAGCCTGAGAAAAATGTTATTAAGGCATCAGATGCTGTTTTGGTCAATACATCCGTTCAAATGGAGCTTTTCGAGGATAAGCTGCTATCATATGATGCAGTATCCGAATACAATATAGTAGGTCAGATATTCGATACATACTGGCTTTTCACATATAAGGATAAGCTGCTTATGATGGATCAGCATGCGGCGCACGAGAAGGTCAAGTACGAGGCTTTGATCAAACAGATAAAGGATAATAATGTAGCCAGACAGTTATTGTCTCCCTCTATCGTCATTACCCTTACCCCTTCTGAACTATCCGTTATTAAAGAGTACGGAGATAACTTTAAGGCTATAGGCTATGAGATAGAAGATTTTGGCGGATTTGACATAAGCTTAAGGGCAGTACCTATGGACCTGTATGGTCATGATCCCAAAGAACTTTTCTTAAGTATTCTTGATGAGATAAGCGAAGGAAGAATTACGGGCGTATTCGAGGTCATCAATGACAAGATCGCATCCATGGCCTGCAAGTCGGCAGTCAAGGGTAATACTCCCATGAATGAGGCCGAGATCAAGGAGCTCTTAGCAAAGCTTCTTACCTTGGATAATCCGTATAATTGTCCTCACGGAAGACCTACCATTATTACCATGACTAAGTATGAGATAGAGAAGAGATTCAAAAGGATCGTATAGATGAATGATAAGATGGATCACAGTCATAATAAACCGCCCCTTATCATAATCTCCGGTTCTACCGGCTCCGGCAAATCCGATATAGCACTAAAGCTTGCAAAAAAGATTGATGGAGAGATAATAAGCGCTGATTCGGTAGCAGTCTATAAAGGCTTAGATATTGGCTCTGCCAAGCCTGAAGATCGGATGCTTAAGGAGATCAGACATCATCTTATAGATATCCTTGAGCCCGATGAATACTTTGGTGTTGATACCTTCATACGATATGCGGAGGAGGCACTTAATGACATTCTTTCAAGGGGAAAAATACCGATCATGGTGGGCGGTACAGCCTTCTACATTCAGGCCTTTATCTATGGAGTAGATCTGAGCGAAGAAATTGAGCATGACGATAGCTTCAGGAACATGCTCTATGACAAAGCAGAGGGTTCTGACGGAAAACTTAAGCTCTATGAAAGACTTAAAGAGGTAGACCCCGATTATGCTTTAAGCGTGCATCCCAATAATGTTAAAAGGGTAGTGAGGGCATTGGAGTATAATCATTATACCGGAAAGCTTTTTTCGGAGTATAATCATATACAGAGTTTAAGAGAATCCGAATATGATCATCTGTACTTTGCCCTTACCTATGAAAGGGATATACTGTATAAGCGTATAGACAGACGGGTTGACCTTATGATCGAAGCGGGGCTTGCAGATGAAGTCAGAACGCTTCTTAATGCCGGATTGGACAGGGACCTTAATTCCATGTCATCCATCGGATATAAGGAGATGGCTGCTTATATCTGCGGTGAATGCAGTCTTGAAGATGCCATAGCGGATATCAAGAAAAACAGCAGGCATTATGCCAAAAGACAACTTACATGGCTGCGACGTGAACGGGATGTGGACATGATCGTAAGAGAAGATAATGATGAAGTCAAAGTTATTGAATACATTATAAGTAAAGCAAAGGAGTCCGGGCTTATCCCGTAGTGACATGAAAAATAACACTGATGCAGATATATACGAAGAATTGGGTATAACAAGGGATGTATATCAGAAATGCGAGGATATATTGACTTCCCTTGATGATCGCTTTAAAGAAGCGGACCGCGTGGCAGAATACAACCAGCTTAAGGTATTGAAAGCCATGCAGGGATCAAGAGTCAGTGAAGCCTGCTTAAGCGGCACCACCGGCTATGGCTATAACGATATCGGCCGTGATACCTTAGAAGAGGTCTATGCCAGGATCTTTAATACAGAAGCCGCTCTTGTAAGACCTCAGATCACATGCGGGACACACGCTCTTGCCATAGCCCTTGCCGGTAATCTGCGTCCGGGCGATGAGATATTGTCTCCCGTAGGCAAGCCGTATGATACCTTAGAGGAGGTCATAGGCATAAGGGAAAGTACAGGGAGTCTTGCCGAATACGGGATCACATATTCCCAGGTGGATCTGATAGACGGCAGACAATTCGATTATGATGGCATAAGGAATGCGATCAATGACAGGACTAAACTTGTAACCATCCAGAGATCCAAGGGCTATCAGACCCGCAAGACGCTTTCTGTTGAAGAGATAGGAGAACTTATAGCATTTATTAAAGGTATACGGTCTGATATAATATGTATGGTCGATAATTGCTACGGTGAATTTACGGAGACCATAGAGCCCACAGATGTCGGAGCGGATATGGCTGTAGGCTCCCTTATCAAGAATCCCGGCGGAGGACTTGCACCCATCGGTGGATATATAGCGGGCAAAAAGAGATATATCGATAATGCGGCCGTAAGACTTACCACTCCGGGACTGGGCAGGGAAGTCGGTGCCTCCCTTGATGTGCTAAGGAGCTTCTATCAGGGACTTTTCTTAGCCCCCACAGTTACGGCCGGCGCACTTAAAAGCGCCATATTCGCCGCAGCTCTTTTTAAAGATGCGGGATTCGAGGTCGTACCCGAGGCTTATGAGAGCAGGCATGATATAATACAGGCAGTGACATTAAAAAGTCCCGATAAGGTCAAGGCTTTCTGTAAGGGTATACAGTCCGCCGCCCCTGTTGACGGCTTTGTAACTCCCGAACCATGGGATATGCCCGGATATGATTCTCCGGTCATAATGGCTGCAGGAGCATTCATATCGGGTTCAAGTATAGAGCTTTCGGCAGACGGACCGATCAAAGAGCCCTATGCCGTGTATTTTCAGGGCGGACTGACATGGGCACACGGCAAGTTCGGTATCATGAAAGCATATCAGGAAGTTTTGAATACAGAAAAATAAGAGAGGAGCCGTTAAAATGGCAAATAACTACTTCGGTATCGATATCGGTACCAGCAATATCAGGATCTATAATCAATTGGACAACAGTATCTTCATGGAGAAGAACATGATCGCCATAGAGAACGGCAATGTGCTTTTGGCTTACGGAGATTCGGCTTTTGATATGTATGAAAAGGCTCCCGCAAGCATAGTTGCCAGCTTCCCCGTGAACAACGGTGTAATAGCTGATATCAGCAATATGGAGACGCTGCTTAAGCTCTTTATCAGTGATCTTTCCAAGGGCGGGATCAAGCCTGCGGATTATGTCATAGCAGTTCCGACGGATGTAACCGATGTTGAGAAGAGAGCATTCTATGATCTTGTTGAGGATGCCGGTATCAAGGCGCATAAGATACATGTGGTGGAAAAAGCTGTTGCGGATGGTCTCGGACTCGATATAGATGTTAAGAACTCTCAGGGTGTGCTCATAGTCAATGTGGGCTACTCAACGACCGAGATATCCATACTTTCACTCGGAGGTATAGTATTAAGCCGTATCCTTAAGGTGGCCGGTAAACAGTTCGATGAAGATATAAGGAATACGGTGCGTAAGGAATTCAATCTTCTTATTGGTGAGAAGACCGCAGAGAAGATCAAGATAAGCATGAGCTCCTTAATAAAAGCCGGTCAGAATGTTGTATGCTACGGTCGTGATATCGTAAGCGGACTTCCCATAGAGAGGGAGATCCCGCCTGAGATACTTGATTCCAACTTAAGAGATTCCTACTCGCAGATCATTGACAATGTCAAGATGGTCCTTGAAAGGACACCTCCGGAGCTTGGTGCGGATATATACAGGAACGGATTGTATCTTACAGGCGGCGCATCGCAGATATATAATCTGGCTCCGCTTTTATCCGAAGCCACCGGTCTTAAGGTCAATACCAGTGAGGATCCCATCGACAGCGTGATCATGGGCATTGCCAAGGTCATCAATGAAGAGAAGTATCGTTCACTTGCATTTTATATCGAAGGAATGAGCGGAAGATGAGCCCTTTGGTCAAGAGAAAGAGAGAGCGGATCACTATCCCCAACAGATATATCCTGCTTATCCTCTCAATAGTGTGTGTGGTACTTATGATCCTGTCATTCTCCACCAATATATTGTCTACTCCGCTTAATACCATGAGCGGATATGTACTTGTCCCTTTTCAGAAGGGACTGAATGCTGTGGGCACATCCCTGATAGACAGGGCGCAAAACCTTAAGACCCTTGAAGAGGTCACCAATGAGAATGAAGAACTCAAAAAGCAGATTGAGGATCTGACCAGAGACAATACACTTTTGCAACAGGATAAGTATGAGCTTACTAAGCTGCGTGAATTATATGAACTCGATGCGGAGTACGAGCAGTACGATAAGATAGGTGCACGTATCATCGCCAGAGACTCCGGCAACTGGTATTCGGACTTCATAATTGATAAGGGTACCAATGACGGTATAAGCGTAGACTGTAATGTTATAGCCGGAAGCGGTCTTGTGGGACGTGTCACGGATGTGGGGCCTAATTATGCCAAGGTCATATCCATTATATCCGATAATTCCAATACAAGCGGGATGACACTGTCTACGGGTGATAATCTCATAGTCACCGGAAGCCTTAAGCTTATGGATATCGGCGTGATTGAATACAGTCAGCTTGCAGACCCGGACGATCAGGTCGGAGTCGGGGATAAGGTCGTGACTTCCAATATAAGCGATAAATATCTTCAGGGAATACTTATCGGATATATAGACTCCATCAATACCGATTCCAATAACTTAACCAAGTCCGGAACACTTATACCCGTGGTTGATTTCAGGCATCTGGAGGAGGTGCTTGTTATTACCGAGCTTAAGAATGTTCCGTCTGTTTACGGGGATTAGGATCATGTATGTATTAGTTACTTTCTTTTTCATGTTCATAAGCTTTTTACTCCAGTCAACACTGTTATCGAGGTTTACCATAGGTGATATAACACCCAATCTGTTGCTTATCACCGTATCGGCCGTCGGACTACTACTTGGCAGGAGATTCGGGATGATATCCGGCTTTATAGGCGGACTTATCGTAGATATCTTCTTTGGAAGGATCCTGGGCTTATATGCTTTATTATATATGTTGACAGGATATATTAACGGAGTATTCCGTAAGGTTTTATTCCCGGGTGATTTTAAGCTGCCCCTGGCGCTTATTGTAGGAAGTGATCTGGCATTTTGTCATGCATGCTATATACTGATGTTTTTCTTAAAGGGAGATTTTCATTATGTATTCTATCTGACAAAGATCATACTTCCGGAGGTAATATATACGACTATAATCGCCATATTCTATTTTCCCCTGATCAAGTATGTAATAGACAGGATACAATATCATGAACAGAAGGTAGAAGAGACAGTTGAATAGAAGAACCCAGGACAATTTCATAAATTCTTCTTCCGGCAGAACCCTTGTGATCGGGATTTTTATTGCGATCATCGCTATCGTGCTCATAGTCAGGATATTCGTTCTCCAGATAGTGAGAGGACAGGATGCTTTGGATAATTTCACATTAAGCATTCAGAAGGAAAGGACTATCGGCAGCACACGAGGCAAGATATTCGATCGTAACGGCAATCTCTTAGCCTACAATGAGCTTGCATATAACGTCACAATGGAGGATGTATACGAATCCGGCAAGGGCAGGAACGCCTCGCTTAACGATACGCTTATGAAGACCATTCGCATTGTTGAGCGTAATGGGGACAGGACCATAGGCGACTTAAGCATAGTGCTTAACGAAGACAATGAATATGAATTCACCGTATCCGATACGAAGCTTAAGAGATTCCTTGCGGATATATACGGACACAAGGTCATCGGAGATCTTAAGTACGAGGAAGAGACCGCAACCGCTTCCGACGTGATCGACTATCTGTGCAGTTATAATAAATTCGGTATCGGGGAATCGACCGATCCCTTAAACCCAAGGGACAGCTTCATTGTAGGTCGCGGTTATACCAAGAGGGAGATACTTAAGCTTGTCAATATCCGCTACGCCATGAGCCTTAACAGCTACCAGAAATTCATTCCCACCGTCATCGCCACGGATGTATGTGAGAAGACTGTAGCCACACTTATGGAGAACAGTGATGTTCTTCTTGGCATAGCAATTGAAGAGGACAATATAAGGAAATACAACGACAGCGTGTATTTTTCACAGATAATCGGCTATACCGGCAAGATCTCCGAGGAGGAGATAAGCCAGTATAACAATATGGACAGCGGCAATATGCTCGGAGATACGATAAAGCCTCGTAACGATTATATCCTTACCGATATGGTGGGCAAGGCAGGTATCGAGAAGACCATGGAGACCTATCTTCAGGGTGTCAAGGGCAGTGAGACCGTATACGTTGATAACCTCGGTAAGGTAATAGAGAGCAAGAAGCTTATAGATCCACAGGCCGGAAATGATGTATATCTTACCATAGACAGAGATCTGCAGATGGCCGTATATAATATACTTGAGCAGAAGCTTGCTGGTATTCTGGTATCCAAGATCCAGAATGTCAAGGAATACGACCCGCCCGAGGGAACTGCCGCGAGCAAATACATCATCCCCATAACGGATGTATATTTTGCCCTTTTTAATAACAGCATAATCGATCTGTCCCACTTATCGGCCAAGGATGCCAAGGAGAATGAGAAGCAGATATACGAGGCTTTCTTAGACAAGCAGGACAGGGTCTTTGATAAGCTCATGAAAGAGCTTAATGAGACCAATACGCCATATAAGGATCTTCCTAACGAATATCAGATATATGAAAGCTTCATCGTATCCATGCTTACGGAAAACGGTGTCATCAAGGATTCCGAAATAGATAAAAAGGACGATACCTACCTTGCATGGAGAGTCGAGGAGACTATAGGCCTAGGCGATTATCTAAGATACCTTATCGCAGAAAACTGCATAGATGTCACCAAGATAAGTCTTGATAATCAGTATTCGGATTCAAGCGAGGTCTTCGACAGACTGTGTGAATATATGCTCGAAAGGCTTGAAAAAAGCGTATCCTTCTCAAAGAGAATGTACAGGTACATGATACGTAACGATGAGATAACGGGATACCAGATAATAGCCACATTGCTCGAACAGGATGCCATATCCATAACAGCCAAGGAGCAGGATAAGTTCTACAGCAATGTAATGTCCTCATACAGCTTCATGCTGTATCTTATACAGAATCTGTATATCACACCGGGACAGCTTGCTCTTGATCCTTATTCGGCATCCTCTGTCATAACGGATATGTCAGGCAATGTGCTGGCTCTTGTCACCTATCCGAGCTATGATAATAACAGGCTTGCCAATTCGATCGATTCGGACTACTATGCCAAGCTGCAGAGCGATCTGTCAAGGACGTTATGGAATTACGCCACACAGCAGCGGACAGCGCCCGGTTCCACCTTCAAGATGGTATCCGCAACTGCCGCAATGGAAGAGGGTGTCATCAATACAGCTTCAACCATAACCTGCCGAGGATATTTTGACCGGTTCGAGAACGAGACATATCGTTGCTGGATATATCCCGGCTCACACGGCAGCCTCAATGTAACAGGCGGTATAGAACACTCATGTAACAGCTTTTTCTACGAAGTGGGATATAAGCTCTCACTTGACGATAACGGTGTGTATAATGAGGATCTTGGTCTTGAAAAGCTTAAGAAATATGCCGATCTCTATGGTCTTACGGACAAAACCGGAGTGGAGATAGAGGAAGCGTCACCCGAAGCCTCGGATGAATATCCCGTTCTGTCGGCCATTGGTCAGGGTACCAATAACTTTACCACAATAGGGCTTGCCAGATACGTGATGACTGTGGCCAATAACGGTACATGCTACGATCTGACACTCCTTAACAAGGTAACGGACTTAAACGGTAATTCGATCAAGGAGTATTCGCCCAAGCTTCGCAATACCGTGGATCTTCCAAGCGCATACTGGAACGCTATCCACACCGGAATGCGGAGAGTGGTCATGCAGAAATCGTATTATAACAACCTCGGTGTCAATGTGGCCGGCAAGACCGGAACCGCACAGGAGAGCCGTAACAGAGCCAACCATGCGCTTTTTGTAAGCTATGCACCCTATGAAAATCCCGAGGTGGCTGTGGCTACACGTATAGCCTTCGGTTATACCTCTGAATTTGCTGCCAACCTCACCAGGGATATATATAAGTATTACTTCCATTTGGAGGACGAAGACGATATCGTTACCGGTACAGCCGAGATCCCGGACGCTGAGATATCGGGCGGAGATTGATCATTGAGGATTAGTGTGAAAAGGAGAAGATATGGTCGTTATCAAAAGTTATAAAGGCGGAATTGCATTGCATCTTGAAGAAAACGAGCCTTTCGATGCTGTCCTTGAAGAGATTGCCGAGAAGTTCGAAGAGTCCAGAAAATTCTTCAGGGATGCTGCTCTTGCCCTGTCAATAGAGGGAAGAATACTCTCCGGTGAAGAGGAAAAAAGGCTGATACAGACCATTGATGAGCATTCCGATCTTAATATCATCTGTCTTGTAGGCAAGAACGAGGAGACCAACAGGAAGTTCATCAAGGCATTAAAGCGGGTTGAGCTTCAAAGAGAAGAGAATAACGGTCGCTTCTACCGTGGCAATGTGAGTAACGGCGAAGTCATAGAAAGCGAAGGCTCCTTGGTCGTTATGGGTAATGTGGAAGAGGGCGGCGTGGTAGCTGCCACCAAGGATATAATAATACTCGGAGAGCTGTCAGGCGATGCCTATGCCGGTCTTGATAATAATGACGGGCATTTTATTACCGCGGTTAAGATGAACCCTCATATATGCAAGATCGGTGTCTTAAGCTATACACCGGGGACAGGCAAGGGCTTTTTCGATAAAAGGAAGAGTGTACCCTGCATCATATATAACAAGGACGGAGAGCTTGTGAGTGATGTCATAAGTCCCGAAGCAATGGAAAATGTTACGACAATATAGGTTAAGGAATTACAACTTCAAATTGGTATTATTTGTTATAGCCCTATCCTTTATCGGATACTTTGCCATCGGCAGTGCCCGTGAATCCGTACAATCAAGGCAGTTATACGGTATACTTGTGGGCATTATCGTCATGGTCATCGTGTCCATAATAGATTATAAGCTCTATGCGCATATCAAATGGATCATATATATATTCAATATCGCGCTTCTGGTGGCGGTTCTGATGTTCGGAACTACTGTCAACGAATCCAAGAGATGGCTTAACATCGGTTTCCAGTTCCAGCCCTCAGAGTTGTCCAAGATATTGTTGATTTTGTTCTTTTCACAGTTTATTATGAAATACAGGGAAAGGCTTAATACCTTCAGGATAATAGGTGTTCTTCTTGTGCTTGTGATCATACCCATGGCTTTGGTGTACAGTGAGCCCGACCTTTCCACCACCATAATGATCATGGTGACATTTTGCATTATGCTTTTTGTCGGAGGTCTGGAATATCGGACTGTATTCATAGTGCTTGGTACACTTATCCCTCTGGGTGTGGTATTTTTCAGTATCATATTACAGGAGGATCAGACAATACTTAAGGGTTATCAGGTTAAGCGAATCGTTGCATGGCTCTATCCGGAGAAATATCCCGATCTGGTATACCAGCAGCAGAACTCCATAACTGCCATCTCATCGGGTATGCTTCACGGCAAGGGACTTAATAATAATGTCATAGCTTCGGTTAAAAACGGTAACTTTATCTCAGAGCCCCAGACCGATTTTATATTCGCAATAGTGGGAGAGGAACTGGGCTTTATCGGAGCCGTTACTGTCATCCTCCTGTTGCTTTTGATAGCGATAGAATGTATGAGGATAGCTCATTATTCCACTACATTATCAGGTGCGATAATAGCTGATGCCATGGCCGGTCTTATAGCCATACAGGGCTTTATGAATATAGCCGTTACAACAGGGCTTCTGCCTAATACAGGTATTCCGCTGCCTTTCGTAAGCTACGGACTGACTTCGCTTGTAAGTCTGTATCTGGGCATTGGCGTGGTCCTTAATATTGGATTACAAGGCGATAAACGCAAAAAAATGTCTACGGATGTTAATTAACAGGAGGATTATATTCAGATGAATATTGCATTGATCGCACATGATAACAAAAAAAAGCTCATGCAGAATTTCTGTATCGCTTACAGGGGTATCTTAAGCAAGAACGAGCTGTATGCAACGGGAACCACGGGGCGTCTCATTGAGGAAGTGACCAATCTTAATATTCACAAGTTCTTAGCCGGACACTTGGGCGGAGAACAGCAGATAGGAGCCCAGATAGAGCATAATCAGATCGATCTGGTAATATTCCTGCGCGATCCTCTGACTCCCAAGTCGCATGAGCCTGATGTGGGGAATATATTCAGACTGTGCGATGTCCACAATATTCCTCTTGCCACCAATCTGGCAAGCGCCGAGCTTTTGATCAAGTCCTTGGACCGCGGCGACATGGAATGGAGAGAGATGTACAAATAACCTTATATGAAAAGAAATCTGACTGTAATCATACTAACCGTATATTGTATATCTGCCGTTCTTACCGGATGCGGCAAAAAAACACTCCCCCTTGAATACGTATCTTCCCATTCCATCGTATCCACGGACAGGATGAATAATTTTGCCGAGGGCTTCGCATATGATCTTGCCATCACCGATTCGGATGTGGAGGGTACATCGGGAGCTGAGATCGAGGAGAATTCTGCAGCAGGTATATTCGACATTAACGGCAGGCGTGTGCTGTATGCGAAGGATATACATAAGCGACTCGCACCGGCCTCTCTTACCAAGATAATGACTGCACTTGTCGCCATCAAGTACGGTAATACCGAGGATATGATCACCTGCAGCGAGAATGTAACCGACATACCATCCGATGCCACGAGGATCGGTCTTAAAGCAGGAGACCAGCTTACGATGAACCAGGCTTTGCATGCCTTGCTCATTAATTCAGCCAATGACGCGGCTATAGCCATTGCTGAGCATGTAGCGGGAGATATGGACTCTTTCGTTGAGCTTATGAATGAGGAGGCACTTGCCATAGGTGCGACCAATTCGCATTTTGTCAATCCCCACGGACTGTCTGATGACGATCATTATACTACCGTATACGATCTGTATCTTATGATGAATGAGGCCGTTAATTACGAGCTTTTTAATGAGATCATCCATATGACGGATTACGAGACGGTATATAATGACAGTATGGGTAACGAGAAGACCATGAGCTTTAAGAATACCAACCTGTTCTTAAGAGGTGACTATTCAGCCCCCAGTAATGTGACGGTCATCGGAGGCAAGACGGGAACGACCCTTGCTGCAGGCAATTGTCTTATCCTTATCGTCAAGGATACCTCCGGCAACCCCTATATAGCCGTGATACTCAGGGCAAGCACCAGAGCTGTGGTCAATGAAGAGATGGCTGACATACTTAGAGAAATAAGGTAAAACATATTGTATTTTCCTTTATATTTTTGTATAATCTGATTAATAAAGGCAGGCTTTCTGCTTATTAAGGAGGACACCCCAATGATACAATTAATCGTAGGCTCGGAAGGTAAGGGCAAGACCAAGCACCTGTTGGATAAGGTCAATGAAGAGATAAAGGAAGCTTCCGGTAATATTGTCTTTTTGGACAGAAGCACCAAGCATATGTTTGAACTCAATAACAGAGTTCGTTTGATCAATGTTTCAGAATACGATTTCGAGAATAAGTCCGAGTTTATCGGTTTTATATATGGTATCATTTCACAGGATCATGACATCGAACAGATGTATATAGACGGGATCATGAAGATCGCAAGGCTTGACAAGGAAGGCTTTGAAGAGGTCGTTGGCAAGCTTAAGGGCATAAGCGATAAGTTTGGCATTAAGATCGTTATAAGTGCATCAATTGATTCCGCCGAGATAAGCGATAGTCTCAAAGAGTATGTCATAGTTGCTCTTTGAGCGTTGACGGTAAGTTATTATAAGCCTCGGAATGCTCATATTCCGGGGCTTTAGTTTGGATTGGAGATAAGTATTGGGTCAGGATAATATCAGAGCATATCGCAAGCCTCTCAATATCAATATCGGTATCATATGCTTCTTAGTTATCATGGTATATATCGTGATATGCAGCTTCATGTACTTCACTTCCAAGCATGTAGTCGGATATGAGGTTAAGGCAGGTTCGCTGTCCATATCCAACGTATATGAAGGAATAGCTCTTCGTGATGAGATAATTGTAACAAGTGATTATTCCGGATATGTTAATTACTATGCGCGTGAGGGTGAGAAGGTGGGCTCCGGCGGAGTAGTATGTTCCGTTGACGAGACCGGACAGCTGCAGGATCTTATGAACAAAGAGGCTACTGACGGCATTGCCGTATTAAGTGACTCGGACATATCGGAGATAAGGAACGACATCGTTGACTTCTCCACATCCTTTGACAGCCGTAATTTCCAGTCCGCATATGATTTTAAGTATGCCATAGAAGGCTCTGTCATGAAGTTTTCCAACAATAATCTCCTTCAGAATCTTGAAAGCCTTGAGAATACCGGTAGTGCCGGTCTTATCAACTTCTGCAGGAGTCCCGAGTCGGGCATAGTGATATATTCTGTCGATGGATACGAAGACCGTGACGCTTCCGATGTGAATGAAGACTGGTTTAAGAAGGATAGCTATGACAAGACGCAGCTTATCAATAACGAGCTGGTATCTGCCGGAGACATACTGTATAAGCTCTCTGACAATGAGAACTGGTCCATTATCATTCCCGTTGAGAGGAAGAGAGCCGAAGAGCTGCTTGCAGAAGAATATGTCAAGGTAAGATTCTTAAAAAACCGCAATGAATCATGGGGCAGAGTACAACTCCTTGAAGGGACTGACGGTAATACATATGTGCAGTTGTTCTTCACCAATTCCATGATAAGCTTTGCCACTGACAGGTTCATAGACGTGGAGCTTATCACGGATGTGGAATCCGGACTTAAGGTTCCCAATTCGTCCATCATCACCAAGGAGTTCTTCCTTATACCCGAAGATTATGTGACCAAGGGCGGCAACAATAATTCCGATGTGGTCTTAAGGGAGGTATATGCAGAGGACGGGAGTACGAGCGTTGAGACCGTCCCCATTACAATATACAGCTTAAATAACGGTGAATACTACATAGATGATGATGTTCTGAGGATAGGTGACAGAATACTTAAGCCGGATTCGTTAAGTGACTATACCATATCCAAGGTGGCCGAGCTTACGGGTGTGTATAACATCAACAAGGGATATGCGGATTTCAAACAGATTCAGGTACTTAATCAGAACGATGAGTATTCCATTATAAAGTCCAATACGGATTACGGACTTGTGGCCTACGACTATATCGCACTTGACGCTAACAGCGTGGAAACGGATGAATTCATATATGATTAAAGATAATATCAAGCAGGTAAATGATAATATCAGTAAGGCAGCACTTAAGGCAGGCAGGGACTTAAAGACTATAACCCTTATCGCCGTAAGCAAGACCAAGCCTGTCGATATGCTTAAGGAGGCATACGATGCCGGAGTAAGGGATTTCGGAGAGAATAAGGTTCAGGAGATCCTTGAAAAATACGATAAGCTGCCAGGTGATATCAGATGGCACATGATAGGTCATCTGCAGACCAATAAGGTCAAGTATATCGCCGATAAGGTCTGTATGATACACAGCGTGGATTCACTTAAGCTTGCAAAAGAGATAAGCAAACAGGCTATTAAAGCAGGCCGTACCATTCCCGTGCTGATAGAAGTCAATGTGGCCGATGAGGAAAGCAAATTCGGTGTAAGCATAGAAGATTGCGAGGCTTTGGTAAGAGAGGCCGCCATGTTACCCGGAATTAAAGTATCCGGACTTATGACTGTTGCTCCATATACGACAGATCCCGAAGATAACAGGATATATTTTAACCGCTTAAAGCAATTATCTGTTGACATAACGAGTAAAAACATTGATAATATCACTATGGGCGTATTGTCTATGGGTATGACGGGAGATTATGAGGTTGCTGTTGAAGAAGGCGCCGGTCTTGTACGAGTCGGAACCGGCATATTCGGAGAACGTAATTACGCCATAGGTTAGAACATTAAGGAGATTGGCAATATGAGTTTTATGGATTCGATCCTCGGCGGACTTAAGCTTGGCGAGGATGACGGATATGATGACGGCGAATACCTTGATAACGAGGATGTACCCGAGGAGCCTGTCAAGAATACGGCAAAAAGTGATAATCAGTCGGATGATTTCCAGAGAAAGTCCATGGGACGTTCCGGTCAGGGAAGGAATAAGAGGCTTAATAACGGCATGGAGGTATGTGTCATCAAGCCTACGAGCGTAGATGATTCAAGAGAGATCGCCGATACTCTGTTAAGCAACAGGACGGTTGTCCTGAATATGGAGGGACTTGACGGTGATATAGCCCAGAGAGTGATCGATTTTACATCAGGAGCTACATATGCCATCAATGGCAATCTGCAGAAGATATCGCATTATATCTTCATAATAACTCCTCCAAGCGTTGATATATCGGGCGATTTTCCGGCGATACTGAATGGTTCTTTTGATACTCCATAAAGCAAAGTACTTCCTATCCGGTATAATGACCGGATAGGAATTTTTATTATTATGATCCAGGAATACAAGAATGCAAGGATAAGACAATGAAAAGAATAACCGTTAAAACAACCGTTAAAAAAGAATATGATGTGGTCATCACCAATGGCTTTAAGGAACTTGCTCCTGAACTTACAAGGCTTGGACTAAACGGCAGAAAGTGTATGATCGTATCGGATGATAAGGTCGCTCCCATATATATGGAAGCGCTTAAGGAGGTATTGTGTGCATGCGATATGTCATGCAGTGAATATGTATTTGAGGCGGGAGAGAAGTCTAAGACCAAAGAGACAGTTGATGATATCCTTGATCATATGGTTGAAGGTAGCTTCAAACGCTCGGATATATGTATAGCCTTAGGCGGCGGTGTAGTCGGTGATATGGCAGGCTTTGCGGCAAGCCAGTATAACAGAGGAGTACCTTTTATACAGGTTCCCACTTCGCTCCTTGCCATGAGTGATTCAAGCATAGGCGGCAAGACGGGAGTGGATTATAAGGGTGTTAAGAATGTGCTCGGTACGTTCTATTTCCCGGACCTTGTGTATATGAATACCTCTACGCTGTCCACTCTGGATGAGAGGCAGTTCTATAACGGATTTGCAGAGGCTATGAAGCACGGCATCATCAAGGATGAGCATTTCTATGAATGGCTCATCGAATCAATGTATGAGATATGTGACAGAGATCCCGATACTCTTGAAGAGATGCTGTATCGTTCCGTCAATATCAAGAGGATCGTTGTGGAGAAGGATCCATGGGAAGCGGGCGACAGGGCTTTGCTTAACTTCGGACATACCCTCGGTCATGCCATAGAATCCTGCAAAATCGATAAGCTTCTGCATGGCGAATGCGTCGCACTCGGTATGGTGGCAGCGGCTTATATATCTTATAAAAAAGAGATGATAAGCATGGAGGAATATCTTGAGGTAAGGGATATGCTAGTCCCCTTCAATCTTCCGATAACGGTCGAGGATATTGATATCGATACGATAATCGCAAATGTAAATAAGGACAAGAAGCAGGACAATGCCGGACTTAAGTTCATATTGCTTAAGAAGATCGGCAAGGCTGTAATAGACAGAAGCGTAACCGAAGAAGAGATGAGAGCGGCACTTAAGGAGATAGAATACACAGATGAGCTTTAATGAGAACACGAACATGCAAAGGCGCAGTATTGTTGCAGTCATAGCCGATATACTTATCATGGCCTGTCTCATAGCTTTAGACAGATACAGTAAGTACCTGGCAGTTATATACTTAAAGGACAATAAGCCATTGGTGCTGCTTAAAGGAATATTTGAGCTTAACTATCTTGAGAACAGAGGCGCGGCCTTCGGCATAATGCAGGATATGAAGCTCTTCTTTCTTATAGTCGCAGTTCTTATGGTGCTGTTCGTATTGTATGCACTTATAAGGCTGCCTAAGGGTGGTCGATATGCCCTTATGGAGATATGCCTGCTTTTGATAGGTGCAGGTGCAATAGGCAATATGATCGACAGGGTGACTACAGAATATGTTGTTGATTTCTTCTATTTCGTACTTATCAATTTTCCCATATTCAATGTGGCGGATATATATGTGACCGTAGCCTGTATTGTACTGATAATCGGGATACTCTTCGTATACAAGGAGGAGGATCTTAAGTTCCTAAGCCTTAAAACGAAATACGCCAAAAACAACAAAAGCGATATAAGTGATATAAGTGATATAAGTGATATAAGTGATGCAAGTGATGCAAATGATACAGGTGTTGCAGGTGATAAAACTACCGTATGAATGACTATATATTCACAGCAGACGAAGAATATGATGGTATCAGACTTGATAAGGCACTGTCTATGATGCTTGAAACGGCAGTGTCCCGTTCTTATATACGCAAGGTAATCGATAAGAGAGAAGTGTATGTCAATGACATTGCTTCCAAAGCCTCATATAATCTTAAGGAAAATGATATCATACGTCTCACACTGCCGGATGCGGCAGAATGTGAGATCGTTCCCGAGGATATCCCTCTTGATATACTCTATGAAGATGAAGATGTGATCGTTGTCAATAAGCCCAAAGGGATGGTGGTACATCCTGCCGCAGGTCATATGGGCGGAACCCTGGTCAATGCGCTTATGTACCATTGTAAGGGCTCTCTCTCCGGCATCAACGGAGTCCTGCGTCCGGGTATCGTCCACAGGATAGATAAGGACACTTCGGGCTCCATTATCGCATGTAAGACCGACACGGCTCACTTATCCATAGCTTCCCAGCTTAAGGATCACAGCCTTAACAGAACCTATAGGGCCATTGCATTAGGGGATCTCAGGTCATTTACGGATAAGGCATCCGACAGTGGAAATGACTTTATTACATTGGATGAGAGTGGTTTTATAATAGACGCAGCGATAGGAAGACACCCAAGTGACAGGAAGCGGATGAGCGTTAACTCTGCGTCCGGCAGGAGTGCCATAACGCATGTGACTGTTCTTGAATCCTTAAGAGACTGTACATATATCGAGTGTCGTCTAAGGACAGGACGTACGCACCAGATAAGGGTTCATATGGAGGCGATCGGATATCCTCTGCTAGGGGATGAAGTATACTACAGAGGACGTAATGCCGCTTCCCACCTTAAAAGCTACGATACCATGGGCCAGGCGCTTCATGCCTATAAGCTTGGCTTCATACATCCAAGGAGCGGTGAATATATAGAAACCATCGCCCCAATTCCTGCCTATATGGAGAGGATAATAAGCGATAATACAATTTTGAAAAATGTCTGAAATATGTTAAAATATATGTATATAACAACGTGCCAGTCACGGAGATATGGTGTGAAAGATGATGTCAATACATCATTGGAATGGAGATTAATATGAATACGATCATTACGATAGGCAGACAGTTCGGTTCGGGAGGACGAGAGATAGGCAAGCTTGTAGCGGAACACTTTAATATCCCTTTTTATGACAAGGATCTTATTACCAGAGCCGCGAAGGAGAGCGGATTCTGTGAAGAGATGATCGAGGTTCATGACGAGAGACCTACAAGCTCTTTTCTCTATAATCTGGTAATGGACACATATTCTTTCGGCTATAATGCATCATCCTTCGTCGATATGCCGATAAGCCACAAGATATTCCTTGCACAGTTCGATACCATCAAGAAGATAGCAGACGAAGGTCCCTGCGTCATCGTCGGAAGATGTGCTGATTATGCACTGTCAGAGAGGCAGGATGTCATTGATCTGTTCATCTACGGTGATGAGAAGCATAAGCTTGACCATATCATGAAAAAATATGACCTAAGCGAGCAGAAGGCTAAGGATATGATGAATAAAAAGGATAAGCAGCGCCAGAGCTACTATAACTATTATTCATCCAAGAAATGGGGACGCGCTGACAGCTATGATATATGCATCAACAGTTCATTGCTCGGTGAAGAGGGCACTAAAAAGCTTATCGTACAGGCTGTAGAGGATTTCGAAAGTAACAGATAGATTGATGGTATTATAATCTGCACATGAATAAAAGTAACGGACTATTAAAGCAGTTGGCGTTCATTGCTGCCGGTTTTACAATCTTAACAGTTGTTGTTGCAGCTATCAGTACATATCTATTCCAGGTCAGGCAATACAGAAGCGTATACAGACAGACGATCTCCGATGTGGCGGACGATCTGGCCGGAATGTTGCAAAACGAAGAAGATATATTCGCATCTTATACGGAATATTATATGGAGAATTATGACAAGCTCCGTATTCCGTATGATCTGCATGAGTTCAATACAGCTTACGGAGAATTCCTTGCTGCTTTTGAAGAAGAGTATCCCGGCCGGGCTTTCATGATAGATATAAGACCGCAGGATATGACTGATGAGCTTAAGCTGCTTTTCTATACATATTATCATGAATACTGGCTGCTTACATTCGAGCAGGCCAGAGAATCCTTCGATCTGCCCTATACCTATTTCCTTATACCCGATGATGAAACCTATAATGTTGTATACATGATAGACGGAGAGCGTATCCCTGATGAAGAACATCCGGGCTATCTGTATATGGCGGATACCTATTATAACGATCCTTCGATCTATGAGCTTTTATGGCGCACATGGGCCACGGGTGTTAAGTATGAAAATGAGATATACGAATGGAACAATAAATGGGGACATACCTATTCAAGCTATGTGCCTCTTATCGTGGATGGACAGAGATTGGGGCTTGTAGTTGCCGAGATATCCGTAGACGATGTGAACAGCAGGATATTCGCAAGTACACTAAGGCTGTGCCTGATCCTGACGGCTGTTCTGATTACCGCTACAGGAATCATGCTTTTGTTCATCAATAATAAATTCATAAAAAAGCTTGAGTTCCTCTCGAATAAGATCGATGAATTCACCAATACCGGAGAACGCTCAGTAGCAAATGATATAGAAGGCTATGCTTTTGAAGGCAACGAGATAGGTACTCTGGCTGACAATACCGCCAGCATGATCAATAAGCTTAAGGATCACGAATATGAGCTTATGAAGGCTTCAAGACTTAAGTCGGATTTTCTTGCCAATATGAGTCATGAGATAAGGACTCCGATGAATGCCGTGGTCGGTATGTCAGATCTGATACTTAAGGAGGATATACCGCCGAAGGTAAGAGAATATACAGAGCATATCCGCTCTGCCGGAAGATCGCTTTTATCCGTCATCAATGATATACTTGATTTCTCAAAGATAGAGTATGGAGCAATGGACATAATCCCTTCGCGCTATATCATCAGAGACCTTATGGATGAGGTAATTAACCTTGCCAAGATCAATCTGGGGGATCGTGACATCAGACTTATTACTGATATATCCGATAATGTTCCGATCTGCCTTTACGGTGACAGCTTAAGGATCAGACAGATACTTACCAATCTTGTATCCAACTCTATTAAGTTTACAAGGAACGGTTCGATATCCATATCAATCGATTGTACGGAGCATGATGAGGATAATGATATAATTCTTTTTACCATAAAGGATACAGGTATAGGCATCAAAGAGGAGGACATTAACAAGATATTCGAGTCGTTCACACAGGTTGACAGTACTCGTAACAGAGAGATCACGGGTACAGGTCTTGGTCTTGCGATCACCAAGAATCTCGTCGAGATGATGCACGGTCACATAGAAGTAGAGAGTGAATTCGGCAAGGGAACAACATTCAGACTAAGTATTCCTCAGGGCAGAGTGGATGACACCGTTCATGATGGAACTATGTATGAAGATAAGCAGCCCGTTACGTGCCCTGTCTCCTTCAAGGCTCCCGAAGCCAAGATACTGGTGGTGGATGACAATGCCGTGAATCTATTGATCGCCAAAGGATTGTTAGGTGAATATGATATAGAGCCTGTCTGCGCTGACAGCGGCCTTGAGGCCATAGAAGCAGCCGGTAAGGAGCAATTCGACCTTATACTGATGGATCATATGATGCCGCAGATGGATGGTGTCGAAGCCACACGGATCATACGGCAGAAGTATCCCAGATATAATGACGTACCTGTAATTGCATTCACTGCCAATGCTGTGGAGGAAGCTAAGGATTCCCTCTTAAGTGAAGGTATGGATGACTTCATATCCAAGCCCGTCGAACAGATAAGCCTTGACCTTATACTTTCGAAATGGTTACCCAAAAGCAGGATAATGGCAGAATATAATAACCAAACGACCCAAGACTTATAATGATTAAAAAGATAATTGATCCAACTTTTGATAACAGCAGAATAGATAAGTATATCAGGCGTCTTTTGCCCGGAATGCCTTCAGGGCTTATGTACAAGCAATTCCGTAATAAGAATATAACCCTAAACGGCAGTAAGATAAAGGGAAACGAGATCATATCCGCCGGAGATGAAGTAGTATTCTTCCTATCCGATGAAACCTTCAAGACATTTTATAAGGGCGAATCGGCCTGTGATGCAAAAAATGACAGTTCTGTAAGGGATAGGTCGGAGCGTATATACGAAGAAGCACTGGCGGCATATAAAAGCTTAAGCTCTCCCCTTGACCTCATATATGAGAATGAACATCTTCTCATCATGAATAAGCCCTCCGGAATACTTACACAGAGATCAAAATCCGGTGAGATATCTCTTAATGAATATATGCTGGGTTATCTTATTGATACAGGTTTTACAGATAAGGATTCCCTGCTGCATTTTAAGCCCTCCGTACTTAACAGACTTGACCGTAACACATCGGGAATAGTCCTTGGAAGCAAATCCCTTAAGGCAGCCAATATAATATCAAAAGCTCTGAAGGAGAGGACACTGCATAAGCTCTATCGGGCAGTTGTGTGGGGCGAATATACAGGTAGTGATGAAATACTTACGGCTTATCTTAAGAAGGATTCCTTGACCAATTCGGTCAATATTCTTGATCCTTCCATGTCGGATGAGAATACCCGGGATTATGATATCATTAAGACCGGTATCCGGCTTATCGAAACCCGTGATCATGCCTTAGGGAAACTAAGCGCTCTGGATATTGAGTTGATCACAGGCAAGACCCACCAGATAAGAGCTCATCTGTCATCGCTTGGTTATCCGATTGTCGGTGATCCCAAATACGGTGATTCGTTAAAGGATAAAAAGCTTGGGATCAAGGGACAGCTATTGCATGCATACAGGATCGCTTTTGATGAATCGGTTGTGGAGGCTCTGTCTCTTGATTCAAACGTATATACTACTGACATCCCTTTTTCACTAAAGGATATATCTTAAAGAGGACATACATATGGCTACATGGAAAAGCAGGGGACTAAGAGGTTCCGTGCTTGAGGAAATGATCAATCGCACCAATGAGATATATTGTGAGGAGCATCTGGCTCTCATACAGAAGATACCGACTCCCATAACACCCATAGATATGGATCATAAGACCAAGCAGATCAAGCTGGCTTATTTTGACAAGAAAAGTACCGTTGACTATATAGGAGTGATCCAGGGGCTTGCTGTATGCTTTGATGCAAAGGAATGTGCTACAGAACGTTTCGCGCTCCAGAATATTCATGAGCATCAGATAAGGTTCATGGAGGAATTCGAGAGACAGGAGGGTATCGCTTTTTTCCTGATTCATTTTACGGGTGTGGACAGGTTCTATTATCTCAGACTGTCGGAGCTTAAAATATATATCAGAAGAGCCGAAGAGGGCGGACGCAAGAGCTTTACCATTGATGAGCTTGATAGGGAGTATTTCATAGAGGATGTCAATGGTCCCATCATTCCTTATCTTAATTATATACAGCATGATATTGATGAACGAAGTAATGATTGACAGAAGGGGAAAACTCTTATATAATTTATCGTGATAGCGAATTATCACGTTACCACGCTAAAGTACATGGAGGTATTTAATGAACGATCTGCTGCATACACCCGAGGGGGTAAGAGATATATATAATGGAGAGTATTCCGAGAAGCTTCGTATAGAGGACAGTATACACAGGGTATTCGCCGGTGCCGGATATGCCGATATCCAGACGCCCACATTCGAATATTTCAACCTCTTCGATTCCAATATCGGCACTACTCCAAGTAAGGATCTGTACAGGTTCACGGACAGGGACGGAGAGACTGTGGTGCTTCGCTCGGACTTCACACCATCCATTGCCAGGTGTGCCGCCAAATACTTCATGGAAGAGAAGGGCGTGCTTAAGTTCACATATAAGGGCAATACATTCTCACAGACCGATGAACTTCGCGGTAAGCTTCGTGAGACCACCCAGATGGGCGTGGATGTTATAGGAGACAGTTCAACAACAGCGGATGTGGAAGTCATAAGGTTGGCTTTGGAGGCTATCAGATCCGTAAGTGACAAGCCTGTCAGAGTAGTCATATCCGATATAGAATACTTCAAAGGATTATGTGAAGAGTATTCAATACCTGCGGATATCGAGATGGAACTTCGAGCCTATGTCACCAATAAGAATTTCGTGGCTGCGGGGCAGTATCTTAATAGCTGTACTATAGACGGTAAGCCGATTCCGGAAGAGACCATAGACAATATCCTTAAGCTTGAGGATCTGATAGGAGATGTGGATGTACTTGATAAGGCTGTTAAGTTAACAGATAATCCCAGATCCAAGGCCGCAATAGACAGACTGCGTATCATACACAACGCCCTATCCGGAAGCGGACTTAAGGAATGTCTGTCATATGATCTCAGTATGCTCAACAAATATACCTATTATACCGGTATGGTCTTCAAGGTATATATGCCGGGAGTGGGAGACTGTGTAGCCAAGGGTGGAAGATATGATAATCTGCTTAAGGAATTCGGTAAGGATGCACCTGCCATAGGCTTCGTGATCGTCATAGATGATCTGCTGCAGGCTGTTATGGCTAACGAATCAAAAGAAAGAGACGAATACCTTACTTTTGCCCTGACCAAGGGCAGACTTGCAGATAAGACACTGGATCTGCTTGAAAAGATCGGTATGTCCTGCGAAGAGATCAAGGATAAGGATACAAGGAAGCTCATCTTTGTCAATGATAAGCTTAAGCTTCGTTTCTTCTTAGCCAAGGGACCCGATGTGCCCACATATGTGGAGAACGGCGTGGCCGATATAGGAGTGGTCGGCAAGGATACCATAATAGAAGAGGACAGGCGGGTATATGAGGTGCTCGATCTCGGATTCGGAAAGTGCCGTATGTGTGTCTGCGGTCCGGCCGAAGCCAAGGAGTTACTTAAGCATCATGAGAAGATCCGTGTATGTACCAAATATCCTGTGATCGCCAAGGATTATTTCTATAACAAAAAACACCAGACGGTAGAGCTTATCAAGCTTAACGGATCGGTAGAGCTTGGACCCATAGTGGGACTTGGTGATGTGATAGTGGATATAGTGGAGACCGGTTCTACTCTTAGGGAGAACGGCCTTGAGGTATTAGAGGAGATCATTCCTTTGTCTGCCCGTATGATAGTCAATCAGGTCAGCATGCAGCTTAAGGCAGGCAGGATAAGAGAGCTCATACGAAGTATCAGGGAACTACAAGATTGTGAAAAATGATATGTGATAATATAATACATATGTGATATGTAATTAAGTTCAGGAGAATATGACAAAATGCGAATACTCAGACTAAGTGATGACACCAAATCCGATATTCTCGGTAATCTTCTTAAGAGAAGCCCCGGTCAGTATGCGGAATACGAAGCTACCGTTAAGGAGATAACCGAGGCTGTAAGAGAACGCGGAGATGCCGCCGTACTTGAATATACAGCGAAATTCGACGGCTGGGACGCTTCAGCCGACAGGCTTACAGTGACTAAAGAAGAGATAGAAGAGGCTTACAGACAGACCGATGATAAGTTCATCGAGGTGCTTAAGGCCGCTGCTGACAATATAAGGGATTTTCACCTTAAGCAGCTTCGGGAAAGCTGGATAACCACCAAGCCCGACGGCAGTATCCTAGGTCAGCGTATAACAGCCATAGACAGCGTGGGATGCTATGCTCCGGGCGGTAAGGCATATTATCCCTCAAGTGTACTTATGAACATCATACCTGCCAAGGTGGCCGGAGTCCCACGGATTGTCCTTGCAACTCCTGCAATGAAGGGTACTGATAAGGTAAATCCGATCACTTTAGTCGCTGCCGATATTGCAGGTGCCGATGAGATCATTAAGGTGGGCGGTGCACAGGCTGTCGCCGCTATGGCCTATGGAACCGATACTATTAAGAAGGTATGCAAGATCACAGGTCCCGGCAATATATTCGTTGCCCTTGCCAAAAAGGCATGCTTCGGAACAGTGGGAATAGATTCAATAGCAGGACCCAGCGAGATACTTGTGATAGCCGATGACAGTGCCGATCCGAGATTCGTTGCGGCCGATCTATTAAGTCAGGCGGAGCATGACGAGCTTGCAAGTGCAATTCTTCTTACAGACAGTGAGGAATTGGCCAAGAAGGTATCTGCCGAGATAGACGACTTCCTAAAAAAGCTTGAGCGAAAGGATATAATCGAGAAATCCCTTGAAAACTACGGCTATATACTTGTAGGTAATAATATGGATGAGCTCATTGATGCCGCCAATGATATAGCTTCAGAGCACCTTGAGATACAGACAAGAGAGCCATATGAAGTGATGACGAAGATCCGCAATGCCGGAGCAATATTCATAGGTCCCTATTCAAGTGAGCCACTGGGTGATTACTTTGCCGGTCCCAATCACATACTTCCCACCAACGGTACGGCGAGATTCTTCTCACCCCTTAATGTGGATGAATTCACGAAAAAGACCAGCATCATAGCTTATTCACGCTCAGGTCTTGAAGCGGTACATGATAAGATAGAATATTTTGCTAAGCAGGAGAAGCTTACGGCACATGCCAATTCGATAAAGGTAAGATTTGAATAAACAATAATAATCATAGAATCAGCACGGAGGTTAAATACATTATGGAAAGAGTGGCGAATATAACAAGAGATACCAAGGAGACACAGATATCCTTAGAACTTAATATCGACGGAGAAGGTAATGCATCCGTAGATACGGGGATAGGCTTTTTCAATCACATGCTAGAAGCCTTTACCAAGCACGGTTTATTCGATATGAACTGTAAGTGCGGCGGTGATATCGAGGTGGACGGACACCATACGGTAGAGGATACCGGTATAGTCCTTGGCCAGGCTATAAAGCAGGCTTTGGGAGATAAGACCGGCATCAGACGCTTTGGCAACTTCATACTTCCTATGGACGATGCGCTTGTCCTCTGTGCCATTGACCTGTGCGGAAGACCTTATCTTAGCTTTGACTATACCTTCAAGACACCCATGATCGGTGAATTTGATACGGAGCTTATTAAGGAATTCTTCCAAGCCATATCATACAGCGCCATGATGAACATTCACATTAAGGTTTTATCAGGAGAGAACGGACACCACATTGCAGAGGCCATGTTCAAGGCATTCGCCAAGGCTTTGGATGAAGCTACAACAGTAGATCCGAGGATTCAGGGCGTACAGAGTACAAAGGGTACTCTGTAATAGTAAGCGAATCCAAAGTGAAGCTATGAATATGAAAAGGAATTGATATTGATATGAATAAAAGACTTATACCATGCATTTATCTGTATAACAAGATCGCCATTAGGTCTTATGATGATACAAGAGTATTAAGTACCGATCCTGTAGCACTTGCCAAGGAATGTGAAGCCAAGGGAGCGGATGCTCTTATGATCATGGATCTGTCCGAAAATGACACAGAGCATGATGAAGCGATAGATATGCTTAAGAGCATATGTGACTCTGTAAGTGTCCCCGTATACGGTGCGGGCAATGTCAAAAAAGCCGAGGATATCAAGAAGTTATTGTATGCAGGCTGTAGCAAAGCTGCGCTTAATTACAGCAAGGGCAGCAATATAGAGCTTACAGAGGAGGTATCCAAACGTTTTGGCAAGGATAAGCTTATCGCCTCTGTCGCCAACCTTGTAGAGCTTAATGAGAATAAGGATACGATGGAAGAGTATGTATCCGAGATCCTCTTCATGACCTATACAAGTACCGAAGATGCATGTAAGAGCACTAAACTTCCGATAATCACCATGGTTCCCGATGATGATGCCGTTGATAATAACGGTATGCCGGAGGAGAAATTAAAAAAGCTTGTAAAGCTGTGCAAGGCAGATAATCTAAGCGGAATAAGCGGAGACTGCATAGGCCATGACCTTGACAATATCATGTTGATCAGGAATAAGCTTAAGGATAAGGGCTTATATAAGGATGCAGCAGATGCTTCGGATAATAAGATAGGTTTTGCAGAACTTAAGAAAATAAGCGACTCTGACGGTCTTGTGCCCGTAGTCGTCCAGGACTATAAGACGAACGAGGTACTCATGGTCGCTTATATGAACGAGGAGGCTTATAATAAGACACTTTACACCGGCAATATGACATATTACAGCAGAAGCCGCGGCAAGCTGTGGCTTAAGGGCGAGGAAAGCGGACATTTCCAGTACCTTAAATCAATGTATGTGGATTGCGATAATGATACATTATTAGCAAAGGTAGAGCAGGTAGGCGCCGCCTGTCATACAGGCAACCGTACTTGCTTCTATACCAATATATATGAGAAGGAGACTGCAAGAGGCTCCAATCCATTAGTAGTATTTAATCAGGTCATGGATGTGATATTAGACCGCAAGGTCAATCCCAAGGAGGGGTCGTACACGAATTATCTGTTCGATAAAGGACTTGATAAGATACTTAAGAAGGTCGGCGAAGAATCCACAGAGATCGTGATTGCCGCCAAGAATCCGAATCCCAATGAAGTCATCTATGAAATAAGCGACCTTTTATATCATATAATGGTTCTTATGGCAGAACGTGGAATAACCTGGGAAGAAGTAACCGAGGAGCTTGCGAAGCGATAAATAAATCTAAAAGTATATACTAAAAGGTGTTCTGAGAGTAGTGTTGAGGTAGGTAGATAACTATTCGCAAAACAACAGTTTAACGAATAGTTATTCATCTCATAAGTAAGTTTATAGTCAAATTCTGCTATCAATGTTATAATATACACAATAAAGGAGGTGATTTGATGCCGACAAATGAAAAGGAAATCAACAATGTTCTCTTCGACCAATTATCAATAGTCGAAAGACTCGATAAGGCTCAAAAACGAGGGGAATATGAACAGGAAAGCGAATCAATCAGAAAAGAGATTGAGCGCAAACTGTACCAAAAGCCACCTCTTGTTAATGAGTAGATCAAACCCGTACCCGGATATATTATAATATCTGGGTACAATTTTTTGTTGCGGATGTTCTGCTTTATAGATGATAATGGCATTTCTAAGCCGAGTGTGAAAATAATTCTGTATAAATCTCTTACTTAGTGAGAATATCTATACTCAAATTAATGTTCACTGCTAAAATATTTAAGAAGTATATTTTTAATATGGCTATATCTCCGTGCATATGAGTTCTCAACACGTATTAATTCCAAATTATGTTCCTTACATATTTTATCTTTTTTTCTGTCACGCTCTTTGACATACTCATTATCCTGATGTTCTTTGCCATCTAATTCTATTGCAAGAATTGGAAAATCCATATTACCTCTTTTTTCATAAATAACAAAATCAAATCTACCTGTATAAAATAAATTCTGTCCACTTATATTATTTTTAAAAACCTGAGAAATACCCACTTCTTCTTTTATTGAATATTTAGCCTGCTGCAAGCTGATATTCTCTAATGCTGTCGTAAGACTTAATAAAAAAGCTGTTTCTGTGACTGTATCATATGGTTTAACACCAAGCGCACGGGAATAAGATTTCTTAGATGAAACAGCATATTTACCATTACTTTTAACATATTGAAAGAGTTCGTAAAAATCATCTTCTCCCTCCGTATGCAGTCTGTTACAATCTTTTGAAGATGTAAGCATAATGAATTGATCTTTAGCTCTTGAAGTGGCTACATTTATCAGTTCTTTATTATTTTTTAGCCATTCATACGTGGAGTCCTGAGTCTTGGATGTAATCGCTGTTGAAAAGATTATTACATCCTTCTCATCTCCTTGAAATGCATGAACGGTTCCAACCGATACACTATCAATTCCTTCATCCTTTAGAGCGTTCTCAATCATATTCTTCTGATTTACAAAAGGAGTAATTACCCCAATTGATTTATCTGAATTCTGTCTTGCATATGCAACTATAGCATCTACTTCGTCTGGCGATGTGTTCTTAATGTCGCATCCGGAGGAATTCTCAATATCTATTATTTTCAATGGTTCCTCTGATGAATTTTTTGTACATACGTTTAGTTTTGAATTATAGTATTTCTTGTTATTAAAACCTATAATTTCTGCTGCGCATCTATAGTGATTACGCAAAAGGACTTCATCACTGACCGCATCATTGGACAAAAATGCTTTGTATATGGATTGAGTGCGATAATTATATTCATCCCCAATCTTATACTTATTCATAAGTTTTTTATTTGTATTCTCATCCAGAAGAATAACAGGATTAAGTTGTTGTGGGTCTCCTACCAACATAAGATTATGGGCTCTAATTATTGGAACAAGGGATGTCGCCATATTACACTGACTTGCTTCATCCATTATACACATATCAAAAATAGGTTGGGGAGTTCCAAGCCTATGTGCAGATATGCATGTAGTAATTATTATTGGAAAAACCTTAAGAAGCAATTCAACATTTTCCGTCTTACTTATATATTCATTAAACGCTTTTATTCTTTGTTTACGATCATCATAGTTTATTATTTCCCGTAGTTCCTTATACTTTGGCTGATCCAGCTTTTTTATATATTTTGCCGACGTATAGTAAAGATAAACAGCAAGTTCTTCATAATTATGATCAACAAACTCCAATGCACTTATATCATCGAATTCGCCAAGTTTACAAAGTTCTTTTTCTATTTTTTGCTTTTGCTTATGATTAAGATCATTTTTAAAATTAAGCAGGTTGAGATTAAACTCTTCCGTGTCATTCTGGTATTTTAGAATCGTATCAATTGTGTCAAGCCTTTCAGAATAATCCAATTTGTTCTCATATTTTGTCAGATACGCCGACAAACGTTTTGCCGCATCCGCTCGTTTATCTTTTCGATTATCAAGCGTTTTCTCGTATACGTTAATACTCTTAGTTTGTTCAATGACATGCTTAATATACTCGATTGCTGAATCTACATGTTCTTCATTTCCTAATCTTAGCACCGGCAATGGAATAATCTTATCTTTCATTTTTAATGATGATAATTTATTAAAAACAGAATCTAACGGAATATTATTATATGAGGACATTAATACTGTACGCTCGTTAAAAAATGCCGTTACCAATGTATTGATTATCGTACTTGTCTTACCGGTTCCGGGCGGACCTTGAATATATGCCAGCGGATATTTCATCGCATTATCTATTGCCAATAGCTGATCCAAGTTTGTTTGTGATGAAATAAGTGTAATAGGATAAGATTTACGCTTGTTATTCTTTTTTACAAATTCACCAAAAAATGCACGAATTGGTTCTGTAACACAATTATTATCATACATATCCAAAATACCTTCATATTCACTATGTAGGTCCAACGTATAATCTCTCCCTATACACATTATATAAGGCATATCATCTATTTTGGGTTTATTCCATCTATTATTACTTTGTATTATATCTTTAATTCTCTCCTGATTACTATCATACTCCTCAAGCAACCACTGATCAGACTCGGGTATGTATGAATTAATTGATTGCTTTGAACCGTCGATTGTAAACTCAGTGCAAAACGTAATTTCTTCATCCGGTTTTAGTATTCTGGTTTTGGGATCTAAATTAAGGCGTTTATATGCAAGAACATATAATCCTTTTTTTGTATGAAGACTTAATACATTCATTACAATGTTTTTAATCTTGTATGAAGTTGAATTCTTATGAGTATTAAAGGCTGAAACTATTTCTCTAAATTGTTCGTCATTCAAAAGGTAATACTCTCCCGCTACTATTTCTCTGTCAAGAAAATGTACAAGAGAAAAATCCGTATAATACGGTGAAGAATCAAGTTTATTACAGAGTTCCAGATAATTAAGAATTTTAAGATTTAAAGAGTTAGTGAATAGAAATGAGTATTTCTCTGTGTTAAATTCAATATCATCTATCAGTTCTTTATTTATAGGTTGATAAGTTCCATCTAACAGCCTTGCAGACAAAATAGAATCTATGTATATAGAGAAATTTTCTACAGACAATATCCCTGTATGTAACCCATCAACACATAATATGCGCTTTATTGGATCAATACCGCAAATACCTATCCAATATTTCGTAATATGATCATCCTTATTCTTATATTCAATTGCAAGCCATTTCCCCTCATAGACTGCTCTAAGAATACTCTCACTTATAGCATTCAATTTATATCTCCCATTAAATTAAAACAATTTCTATTTAATTCTCTTATATAAATCCATTGCTGTAGTTTCATCCGGGGAACCAATAAAAATAATATCATTATTTTGAAATTTGTATGAAGATATAACAGTCCGGTATCCGCTTCTTTCCATAATCAGACTACCATTATCCATTTTCCATTTGTCAATCTTTATTTCTTTTTCATTAAAATCAGTATTATATTTTTCACTATACATATAAAGAGTCCCATCGTCAAATACAACTATTTGATGTGATAGCGTAAACTTATTGTTGGTTGGAAATAAAAAGAGATGTTCTGAGAATACAATGGTTTCATTTATCTCCAACATTTTACTGTAACGAGCCTTCGT
>CAJONG010000003.1 GCA_905235845.1 uncultured Lachnospiraceae bacterium | reverse complement strand
GAAAAGGGTGGAAGTGGTAGCTGAAATAGGCATACAGGTTTATGACTCTGATGCTGGTATATATTTTGAGAGTGAGAGGAAACCAATAATCTACTAGTATCGTTATTAATACTGTTACTTTTTCTTTTGAATCCATTTTGCGAAATAAATAGCACCTTATTGCATACAATAAAGGTTACCTTTCCTTTTTTATGTTGAAATAGATGCTTCTAATTATATCTATATTGCTGATATTTCTCAACAGTTTTGAGCCACTTTTTTCTTCCCTCCTGAGTTCCGAAGTATAATATAACACAAATCATCCGCAAATCCTAAAAAAGAAGTACAGAACACAGCAGGAAATACAAAGGCTACTACGGTACTAATCAAGCGTCGCTGGTAGATCATCTTAATTCAAAGGTTCATCATCAGACGGAGCTTCCTTTTTTATTCCATAAAATCGCTATTTTCTTATTTTTGGGGAATAGTAGCGTTGCTCGTTTGTGATAAAAACAGGCTGATTATATATTTTAGTCAACATGATAGCGGCAAGATTAATCGAAGCGCAGAGCCTATAAAAATAATCAGGGCAGAGGGGAAAATGTGCAGTAAGAAAAGACATAAGCATTATTGCGATTAAAACTATAGTCAAATATTGATTTAATCGAATATATATGCTATCATTACCACGAAAGGAGTAAGAAGAGATATGTATATTAAAAGAGACATTGAGAAAATATTACTTGATGCAGCAGAGTCCTTTCAGGTAATAACCATATATGGGAGTCGTCAGGTTGGCAAGTCAACTACTGTGGATCAACTATTCGGAGATGACTTTGAAACTGTGACCCTTGATGATGCGGAAGAACTGGATATGGCTTTATCAAATCCCAGAGCCTTTTTTGAGTCTCATCCTTGGCCGCTGATTATAGATGAAGTACAAAAAGCGGTAGGATTGCTTAGTGAGATAAAGAAAATTGTAGATAAACAGAGACGTATCTGGATGAAGAATAATGAGCCGAGACGTTTAATGTTTGTGCTGACAGGGTCGAACCAGTTTGAACTTCAGGAGGGAATATCAGAGTCTCTTGCAGGAAGAACGGCCGTTATCAATATGTCAGGTTTTACACAGACAGAAAAACGGGGTATAAGCGGATCGTTGTTTGATATTGATATGCAGAGACTACTGAACAAGCAGCATGATCATAAGGATTTTTATAGAAGCAGCGGGTTGGTGTTTGAAGATATTTTTCAAGGTGGTATGCCGGACATTTGCACAGGTGAATCCAAGCGGGATATATATTATAAGGCATACATAGATACATATATCGAAAAAGATGTGAGAAAGCTTATCAGCGCATCAAGTGAAATGCAGTTTCGTAAGTTTATTTCACTTTTAGCATTCAGAACGGCGCAGGAAGTTGTGTATAATGAAATATCTAATGCTATAGGCATAAATGTTGAAACATGTAAACGATGGATATCAATATTGCAAACTTCGGGAATTATTTATCTTCTTGAACCATATATGGCAAATGCTTCCAAACGTATAATCAAAGCTCCAAAACTGTATTTTATGGATACGGGACTTTGTGCATATCTTTGCAAATGGCCAAATGCTCAGATGCTGATGGATTGTGCGATGAGCGGAGCCTTTTTTGAAACATATGTGGTAGGTGAGATAATAAAGAGCTTTTACAATCACGGGATAGAGCCGAATCAATATATATATTACTACAGAGATATCGATAAAAAGGAAGTTGACATTCTTCTTGTTAAAGATGGAGCATTGTATCCCGTAGAGATCAAGAAGGGGATTGCACCAAGTAAACCCACGAAAAACTTCAATGTACTTGCAAAGTATAATATGCCAATCAAGCAGGGGATGGTAATTGATAATGCTGAAAAGATCAGGGTTTTAAACGAAGCTGCATTTATTATGCCGGTATCTCTGTTAGGGTACTAGAAAAGATTGCTAATCCATCGAGAGAGTTTGCTTCAAATTTGGACTCGGATGGAAAATACTTTTTATGACATACACCAAAAATCTGGCAGAAGATATTAAGGATACGGCTTCTAATAGATTGTTTTAGATGTAATTGAAGACCCTGCTTTTACATATGACCATATCAATGATACGTGGGATGTGCATTATTCTAGGGCTATAGAGAAGCAGCGGGATAAGTTGCAGGAGTAATAGAGAATGAAAATTTGATCAGGCAAGCCTCTTTTTTTATCCAAACGGCCCTCATATATGGTATACTGTACAAGTATGAGTGTGAGAGTGAGCGTGACGCGAATGTAGGTGTAAATGTGAATACAAGTATGAGTACGAATACAAATAGAGCATATTATTTATATAAAAATAGTCAGGAAGGAAGAGATACATGAGCTTATATGAGAAGATTGTTAATGGAGAAGAGAAGATAGCGCTTGTGGGGCTCGGTTACGTGGGCATGCCGATCGCTGTTGCGTTTGCACGCAAGGTGAGTGTAATAGGGTATGACCTTAACGAGGCCAAGATCAACCTCTACAAGAACGGAATCGACCCTACGAACGAGGTTGGCGACGATGTGATTCGTAATACGAAGGTTGAGTTTACATCCGATGAGACGAAGCTTAAGGAAGCGAAGTTCTACATTGTGGCAGTGCCGACACCCGTTAATGATGACCACACTCCGGATCTTACACCGGTTGAAGGCGCAAGCAGGATTCTTGGTCGCAATTTAAGCAAGGGATCGATCGTTGTTTTTGAGTCGACGGTTTACCCGGGAGTTACCGAGGATGTCTGTGTGCCCATATTGGAAAAGGAGTCAGGCCTTAAGTGTGGTATAGATTTTAAGATCGGTTATTCGCCTGAGCGAATCAACCCGGGCGATAAGGTGCACAGACTTGAGACGATCACTAAGATTGTATCAGGTATGGATGAGGAGACACTTGATGAGGTGGCGCATGTATATGAGCTTGTTGTAGAGGCTGGTGTGCACAGGGCAGAGTCAATCAAGGTTGCTGAGGCGGCTAAAGTTATAGAGAACAGTCAGCGTGACATCAATATCGCTTTCATGAATGAGTTGTCGATCATATTCGATAAGATGGGTATTGATACTCAGGCGGTTCTGCGCGCTGCAGGAACCAAGTGGAATTTCCTCAAATTCTCCCCGGGGCTTGTTGGTGGACACTGTATCGGTGTTGATCCGTATTATCTTACATATAAGGCAGAGCAATTAGGATATCACAGTCAGATCATATTATCCGGAAGGCGTATCAATGACGACATGGGTAAGTATGTGGCAGAGTCTATTGTTAAAAAGCTTATTGCAGCCGACAGACCGGTTAAGGGTGCTAAGATTGCAATACTTGGCTTCACGTTCAAGGAGAATTGTCCGGATACGCGTAATACCAAGGTGATAGATATCTACAATGAACTTGGTGAATATGGTATCACTCCGCTTGTAGTTGATACCACGGCTGATGCTGACGAAGCTAAGAGACTTTATGGCATTACATTTGGCGCGATGTCTGATATCAAGGATATGGATGCCGTGATCATAGCGGTTGCACATGATGAGTTTTTGAAGCTTAATAAGTCGGATATAGATAGTTTCTTTAATAAGAATAATAAGGTTAAAGTCCTGGCAGATATTAAGGGATTATTCGATAAGAGTGAATATGAAAGCGAGGATTATATATACTGGAGATTATAGGTGGGATGCTATAAATGCTATATACCAGGTAATAGGAGCAAAAAGCATTATGTTTTTGCTAAAAGGGGTATGAGGATAAGAGATATAGTATTAGTCGGCTTTGGCGGTCATGCCAAAAGTGTGGCCGACACAATTGAAAGAACAGAGCAATTTAATATAGTCGGATATACAGATGTTAGAGAAGATACAGCTTGCAGCAGATATGAATATCTTGGTACAGATGTTGTGCTTAAGGATATCTTTGATAGTGGAGTAAAGTACGCCGCTATTGGTGTTGGATATATGGGCAAAGGCGATACCAGAGATAAGCTCTATAAGATGCTTAAGGATATCAGATTTGAGCTTCCGGCGGTCATTGATCCATCTGCAATCGTTTCTGGTACGGCCGCTATAGGTGAGGGTACTTTTATCGGGAAGGGTGCTATTGTGAATGCTGAGGCTAAGGTTGGAAAGATGTGTATTGTTAACAGCAAGGTCCTGGTGGAGCATGAGACGGTGGTCGGAGATTATTCGCATGTGGCGGTTGGAGCCAGTCTATGTGGGCAGGTGTGCCTTGGAGACCATGTGTTTGTAGGAGCAGGTGCGGTTGTTGTGCAGTGTGTGAATGTTGGATCAGGTTCTTTTATCAAAGCCGGTGAGGTGTATTGCGGATGAGCGTGTATATAATTGCAGAAGCCGGAGTTAATCATAACGGCAATATAGATACAGCCAAGATGCTCGTGGATGCAGCGGTTGAAGCAGGAGCGAATGCTGTTAAATTCCAGATGTTTAAGGCAGATAAGCTGGCTGCGTCGAGTGCAGTGATGGCTGATTATCAGAAGCAGAATATGGGAGCTTCCGAGTCGCAGCAGAGTATGTTGCGTAAGCTTGAACTGTCAGAAGATGATCACATCGTGTTGCTAAAGTATTGTGAGGAGAGAGGAATAGATTTCCTGTCTTCTCCTTTTGATATAGAGAGTATGAGATTTCTGCTGTCTATAGGTATGGACACGATCAAGATTCCCTCAGGTGAAATAACCAATTTCCCGTATTTATGCGAAGCGGCAAGAAGTGGGAGGAGAATAATCTTGTCCACGGGGATGAGTACGTTGGATGAGGTGAGGGCTGCGGTTGACGTACTTGAACAGTTTTCGGACATTCCTCTGACCAAGGGTGGAAATCTTACGCTACTGCACTGTAATACGCAGTATCCGACACCATATGAAGATGTCAATCTGAAAGCCATGCTAACCCTTAGGGATGAATTTGGATGTTCGGTGGGGTATTCCGATCACACAAGGGGAATAGAAGTTCCCATTGCAGCAGTTGCCATGGGAGCAACTGTGATAGAGAAGCATTTTACGCTTAATAAGAATATGCCGGGGCCGGATCACAAGGCGAGTCTTGAGCCGGATGAACTTAAGGCTATGGTGTCTGCGATCAGGCATATCGAGGCGGCTATGGGAGATGGTATAAAGCACGTGACAGATTCTGAGAAGGGGAATATTGCGGTTGCGCGTAAGAGCGTCGTGGCAGCTGTGGAAATAAAAGCGGGGGATGTTTTCACGGAGGATAACCTGACTACAAAGCGTCCCGGAGACGGTATAAGTCCGATGCGGTGGAATGAGATCATTGGAAATGTGGCAGACAGGGATTATGGGGTAGATGAGAAGATAGAGGGGTTGTGAGCGTTCTGCAGGCAGATTCACTAATGAAGAAAATGCGAAGGGCGTATTAGAAGTTTATAAGGGAATAAGGTGAAGGAGGGGTGTTCTATTGCCGACAATAACAGATTGGTTAATGGTTGTAATTACCTTTATATATGTTATCGCTACTATTTTTATATGTTGGGCAAATATAAAATCAGCTAGAGCTTCAAAAGAGGAATTGGCTGAAATGAAAAAACAGTATTCGGAGGAAAATCGCCCTCGTATAGAAACTGAGTTTTGCTACGAACATCGCACTTGGTATATAGTTCGCTTTGTTAATCATGGAAAGTTAACGGCACAGCATGTGAAAATAGAATTGGATGCAGATTTCATAGATAGTATACCTGAAAATGGATTTAAGAGTATATTGCGAAACCAAGGAAACAAAGAGTGTATCATTGGTGTTGGACAACATTATGACTTATATATCGCAAGCAATGAGCTTCGTGGAAATTCCAATATGAGACCAGTGACAGGGAAACTTATATATCAAGATGAAGTGAGAAGCTATGAGAGTGATATTTATATTGATTTAGAGAATTATGCAACATTTTTTTCTTCAACAAGTGATGAACCTGTGGTTAAGGAATTAAAGAATGTAAAGAAAGAGATAGAGGGAGTAAAGCGAGCAATATTAGATATAGGTGTTCGGATGGATGAGGATAAGGAAAGTGTAGAACGCTAAATATAGGGTTAATGCAAAACTGATATAGCAAGCAAATATAATCTAATTGAACTTATGATTTCAAAAGGGCAGGAAAAAATGAAGCAAGCGCAGTATCTATTTGATACAAATGGCAATTGGATTAGTTTTAAAGTTGACAAATACTTGTATAATACAGATGGTGAATGGATTGGATGGTTTCCTTCTGGGAATATTGCTGTAGATGTTGATGGAAACTATTTAGGAACAATCTTCAACAATAATCGCCTGTTGGTTGATTTAAATCAGCATGCCGTTCCCTATCCGGGCTATCCAGGCTATCCGGGTTATCCAGGTTACCCAGGCTACCCAGGTTATGCGGGTTATTGCGGATATATCCCAGGTACAGTTGATGTTGATGAGAAGAGGCTAAAGTAATGGAAGATACAGTTGAGAATAAGACAAAAAAGAGTCGAATGATTCTAGATACACTAAAGGAAAATGTTACATCATTACGGGATTTGCTACAGGATGTTAATGATGAAAGAATAGAACAAAGTATCTATAGAGCTATTATTCTTTTTGTATGTTCAGGAATTGATGCAGTTGTAAAACAATTAATTATTGATACGCTTGAGCCTGTAATAGAAAGAGATGTGGGTGCGCAGGAACAACTTAGAAAATTTGCCCAAAGAGCAATAAAAAAAGAGCAAGAAAAGGATTGTGGTCTACTTGCAGAATTATTCACGGCAAGGAATTCCAGGAAAGTGTTGATAGAGAAACTGAAAAGTGAGTTGGCAGTTGGAAGTTTGCAGAGTACAGAACAGTTGCTTAAGGTTGGTAGTTATTTTGATATTCCTTCGAATTCATTAGTTAAGAGAAATGAAAATGAAAACCTTCGAATGGCGTTCGATACGCGAAATAAAATAGTGCATCAGATGGATGTAAATTTTGAGAGTAATGGTATAGAATACTATATACACGATGAAGAGATTATTAAAATTTCAGAGTTGATTGAGATTGTTACGGAGAGATTTATAGATGAAATAGAAGCCATATTATGTAGGGATATCACAGATGATTACAAACCCACATGGTATATTGAAGGAGACTCATTAGTGATAGAATAGTTTGTGTATTATTTTTAATACTTGCAAAAAAGGAACAATATTGAATTGAGAATTTTATAATGTGATGAATGAGGTTTTGTATATGAGATCAATAAGTACCTCAATTTCAACATTTAGTAAGTTAATAGAGTCGAACTGTTTGTATGTTGACAAGACGGAATATATATACCGTATGGTAAAGGCCCCGTTTGGTCAGTATTTCTATTCAAGACCCAGGCGATTCGGTAAGAGCCTTACGGTCAGCACGCTTGAGGCTGTCTTTGCAGGGCAGAAGAATCTGTTTGAGGGACTGTGGATATATGAGTCTGACTATGAATGGGCAAAGTATCCAATCATTCATATTGATTTTGGCAGGAGTGACAGCACAAGTAAGGAGAATCTGGAGAAGTGGATAGGCAAAGAACTTGCCGGTATAGCTAAGAGTAATGGTGTTGAAATCTCCGGTGACAGTCCGGCGCTCATGTTCGGAGAGTTGATCAAGGCGCTCTATAATAAGGAGTCTAAGGGCGTTGTGATACTTATCGATGAATATGACAGACCGGTCACGAACAATATAGAGGACGGGCGAAGAGTTGATGAGATTCGGATCATGATGGAAGCTTTCTATCAGATGATCAAGGGATATGAGAGTATGCTTCGATTTGTATTCCTCACTGGGATCACACGACTCAGCCAGGTTTCTATATTCAGTAAGCTTAATAATCTGGAGGATATCAGCAGAAGGACAGAGTATTCGTCTATGGTCGGATATACCGATGAGGAGTTGGATCGATATTTCGACGATTATATTCGTGAAGGCGCCTCGAAGCTTAACTGCACCGAGAATGAACTTAAGGCAAGTCTCACCAAATGGTATGACGGTTTTAGGTTTGCTCCGAACGGCAAGAGCGTTTATAATCCTGTATCTATCGGACAATTCTTCAATAATGGCTGTGAGTTCGGTAATTACTGGTATGCTACGGCAACTCCTGTAATGCTTGTTAACCAGGCCAAGAAGCAGAAGTTGACCATTGAGGATATTGAGAATGCCGTTTTTACGGATGTGTCATACAATTCATTCGATTTGATGTCGCTAGCGGGGGATGAGCTTAATACACAGATGTTGGTTCAGTTATTGTTTCAGACGGGATACCTGACATTTGGCGACAGGATACAGGGAACGATCAATCCGGCATATAAGCTTGTATATCCGAATTATGAGGTTCGGCAATCGTTTGAGATGGAATTGACATCTATATATGCAGGACAGGGTGTGCAGGAGATAAACAGCATGGTCACATTGGTCCAGCAGGCGGCTGGTGTCGGTGATGTGGACAGGATGATGTCCGTACTTAAGAGCATGTTTGCATCTGTGCCGTATGATCTGCATCTAAAATATGAGAAGTATTATCAGTCGCTACTGTTTTTGACTTTCAAGATGTGCGGAATGGATGTTGTAGCAGAAGATAGGACTAATATCGGTCGTATAGATGCGGTTCTCAGATCCGGAGAGTACATATATGTGATTGAATGTAAGCTGGATAAGAGTGCTGAAAAAGCCATTGAACAAATAGAAGCGAAGAAATATGCTGAGAAATTCGAGATAGATAAGGAGTTGTGCAAGAAGATCATTTGGATCGGTATGAATTTCTCATATGACGATAATATAAGGAATATAGAGAGTTATCGCGTGGAAGATATTTCTATGTCATCTCGGTGAATTCTATGAAGATATGAGTGGGTCGCAGACAGATTCACAGATGAAGATAATGTGAAGGCCGCGCTGAGGGTGTATGAAGAGATTGCACCGGTAAAACCGTAAAGCATAATTTGTGTTAATTCCTGTTAGCGAGGTGCTACTGTGGATTATATCACCGGAAAAGAGAGAAAGAAGCTTTCGAATGAGCCGTATGAGATTTCTGTAAGCGATCTTGAGTATATAATGCGTCAGAACGAGCAGGATAAGCTTGAATGCAGGCACGTGACAGAGAGCTCATACAGAGGGGAAACATATTATCAGAATGATGGGAATCCCGGTAATGAGAAGATCCCGGATTTCACCATGGCATTTTTTAAGGAATTCTTATACAGAGATATGAAGACTGATGGTTTTGTGCTGCAATATCCGCATGGAACCATCATTTCACAAGGAAGAAGAAACAGCTATTTTCGTGGTGAGAAGCAGATATATACAAGAAGTGTACCATCCCTGCTAAGACAGCTGCAGGGCATGGATGAAGACAAACAGACAGCATATCGTTTTATAAACAGGATGAGAATTGAGGAATTCAGGCTTTTCTTATGCCGGTTTGAGATCACACGGTTATGGATGAATAATTACGGTACAGTACTATTTGAACCGCTGGCACAGCATTATGGGTTGGAGACAGAATGGCTGGATATAACGAGTGATTTTGATGTAGCGTTGTTTTTTGCCACATGTAAATGGGACCGGCAAAAGAAAAAATGGGTTCCTCTGACAAAGGGAGATACAGAAAAAGATGATAAGACAAAATATGGAGTGATATTTCATGTGCCGGGATGGCAGGTTGAAACACGAATGGCTTTTGGAGAGGCATTGGATGCTAAAAATCAGATTCTGCCGATTGGGTATCAACCCTTTATGAGATGTCACAGCCAGCATGCCTATGCTATTCATATGAAAGAAGCATCCCCACTGCAGGATGATATTATATTTGAAAAACTGCATTTCAGACATGACGAAGGTTTGTCAAAAAGAATATATGAAAAGATGGACTATGGCAGAAAGATATATCCGCAGGAAGGCCTTGATGAATTTGATGATATAATCGAGACAATAAAGAATATGACTACATTCTCTTCGGAGGCATATCATACAGTTCTGGACACTGAGGCATATTATTCATCTGATGAGGAAGCTAGGAAGGCGCTGAAAGGGATAAATATCATTGACGAGTCGCCTGTTAAACTGTCAAGACAGAGGATCAGACGATTTAACAGACTATATGAAGACTTTTCGGTAGAAAAGCATTATGGGATACGATTGTTATCTAGGAATGCAAAGAATAAGAAGTAGCGTTGCATACATCAATAAAATATGAGAAAATACAATTGATGACAGAAGAGTATGCTATATGGATGATATAGTATGAATGATAGGAGATATCATGCCAAATAGAGTGAGAATTCTGTTGCAAGAATATGTTGCTGTCGTGAAAAAGATATATTCCGGTAGTCTTAAGAAGGTATTACTGTATGGATCTTATGCAAGAGGTGATTACAGTAGTGAATCGGATATTGACATAATGATACTTGTAGATGTTGATGAAGATGAGATTAAGCTTAAGGGACATATGTTGTCTGACTATACATTTGACATTAATTATGAGAATGATGTAAAGATTATGCCGATAGTTCAGAATGAAGATTTTTTTATAAAGTGGATAAATGCATATTCATTTTTTAATAACATTGCCAATGAAGGGGTAGAGTTGTATGCAGAATAAGCCGTGTGCAGGAGATACGATGTGAAAGCGATTATAATGACTTTTATATAATATCAGTTGATGATACTAAGGAGCAGGTTAAAACTGCATCAGAGGTATATAGTTTAGTAGAAGATTATATTTGCAAAAGGATAAAAGGAACAATGATAATTGTAGATTATCGATTGAAAAGGAATGACAAATGTTTTATGACCGAAAAGAAGAGCAAAAACAAATAAATGCTCAATTAAAAAAAATAGCTCAGGGCAAGCGTGTTGCCATAATTATTGAAGGTAAGCGAGGTGTTGGGAAGACTAATTTAATGCGTAACTGCATAAAAAAACACAGAGGTGATGCTTTCAAATTTGCTTCATTGGATTATGTATATAAATGCAATGAAGAAGAATTTGATAAGGAATTTGCTTTCGCGGCCGATGTCTTAGCATCATTGCAAAACCAAAAAGAAAGAGCATTTGATAAATGTCTTATAGATTCGTTGGACGGTATTTCGCCAGTTTCTGTCAGAGAATCTGTCGCAAAGCTGATTCCCCAAATCCCAGGCTTGTCATCGTTGCAAGATATACTTGAATATAGTTTGAAAGGCATTGTTGAATCTAAAGCAACGGTAAGTGATATTATGATTAAAAAGCAGTTGGTTATATGCTTTTCTAATATGATAAGTCGTTTGCTTTCTGGACAAAACATTATTCTTTGTATTGATGACATCTCATGGATGGACAGTTATTCTTTTGAAGTCCTAAAAAGTGTCTTGCTCAGAGATGATAACTGTTTTATTTCTATTATTGTAACAAGTCGAAGAACTGTCGACTTGGAAGAACCTTTTAACAAGCGTTATTCTGAATTAGAGAATATCTTATGCGATTCATATGATGATAGAAACTTATTAAGCATCACTCTTCATAACTTTGATTCTGATCTATTTACGGATATTGTTGAAAAACATAACCGGCTTCTGATTCAAAATAATAATCTCTTATTACATAAAATCACAGAAGGTAACCCATTGGAAATTAACAATTTATTTAAATCTTCTGATGAAGAGATTGAGAAGATGATTAGTGATTATAAAAAGAATACTGGATTAGGAAAACCTGGTTATCCTTTTACAGTCGAACGAAACATTAGCATATTTAATATAAACATTTATAACGCAATAATCCTCTCTGTTATTGCAGTATATGGGATGCCGATTTCATATGAGATATTGGGATTGTGTGTTAAGGATATAGTCGAAGGTGTCCATTGTAGAAAATATGCGGACGATAAATACGTAAAAGCAATAGATGAGTTAGAGAAGTTTGAACTCATTACTCGTGAAAATGTAGTTTGGTTTTGCCATGACTCTTCAAGAGAAATACTCATGGATTATATAAGAACAAATGGGGATTTCTTTGAGGTAGCAAAAAATGTTGCAGCCAGTTTAAGTAAGGCAAGAAACGATGAGTCGGATTATGCATGTGAAATACTAAGACTATACTCGGAGTCTGCATTTAACGAAGGTTTCCAATACTATAAGGAACTTCAGAAAGATACAAAAAACAACCTTAGTGTTATTAGAGCCGCTTCATTATGTTTTGAAAAATGCATATTGGTTCTAGAAGAAACAGACATAGAAGATTATGGTATAAATATATTTCTTAAACATATGTATCAAGGAGCAATGCTGGATGATGCAGCACGTCTGGCACAACTTCTAATGAGATTTGAAGATGATTTGACTGATAATTCGAAGTATGAACTTATTAGTATTTATACAAAGGTACTTATAGACCTTGGCATATTCAGTGGCAAGAATTCCGCAAATGAAATGTATAATAAGGTCAAAGCATTAGCTAACATTAACATCACAAAAAAACTCGAGATTGAGATAATTGGAATGACACTTTATGAGCATCAGGGGAAACCGGAAATGATTAATAACTGCTTTAATAAGGCGAAGCAGCTGGTTGATAAATACGAATACCCTTTACCGATTCTTTGTCGATTTTATCGGGACAAAGGCCTCACTTCTTTTCATGCTGAACTGGTCGAAGATTATGACAAAGCAATAGAACTTGCAACAAATACTTCGGAAGGAAGTGACAGGGATATGCTTTTGGGGACATGTAATAATAATAGGGGACTAGCTGCATTCTATAATGGTGATATTGATTTGGCAAGAAATTATTTTACTACAGCAAAGTATTATATTAAAAAATCGGGATATGAAATACTTCGACCACTAAACAATTTAGCATGTTGCGCCATTGTTGCTGAAGACTATGAGAGTGCAAATATACTTCTCTTGGAAGCGCTTAGGCAACCTTTTAGTGGAGCCTTTGAGACTGCTTCTGCTAAGATTAATCGCTCAATAGTATTATTTGCATTAGGAGATAAAAGTGGGGCCGAACGAATACTTCACTCATTTACTAATGAGTATATGTGTGGTGAACGGAAACATGACGGATGGATTTATGCAAATAGCCTTTTAAACCAGGCTTTTATACATTATTCATGCGGAGATTACGAAGAAGCAGCTCGTTTATATAAAGAAAGCAACTTTTATAAAAGTCGTTTTAGACCTGATGTTGAGGAAAACAGAAGAAACTCACTTGGGATTAAATGTCTAAATCATACACCATTGAGCTGGAATAATACAAATAAATTTGATTTTTTTGAGACGCCTTTCATACTATCACTTTTAGCATACTATATTATCTGAAAAATGTGCAAATATATCGCTGCCCGTACATAGAGTCCGTTTTTTGCTTGATAAAAATAGCGAACTGAATTATAACGGTCTATTGAAAATGGGAGTTCCGATGTTCTTGGTAATGGGCACATAATAATAGCGTCTGGGAAAGTGCTTAAAACATCCGAGTGTAAAACATATTTTTCGGATTTTGCTGTATTCGGTTTTATTTCTGTCACATATATTACATTAATTTCAAGACTATGCTCTCTTTTTGAATCGAAATCGTTAAAAGAAGAATAAAGAGTAATATTCTGGTGTGCAAACCTAGTTGGAATACCAGAATTGTTTCCGATGATATGGAAATGCACATCATTATATCGAGACAGTCCTATAATAAGTGAATTCATCGATCTTGAGGGGAATGTGCCTATTATCATGATTTGTAATCCATCAAATGTACCAAACTCTTTATGGATCGTATACAAATCTGTAAGTCCTTGGGTAGGATGTTCGTCTGTACCATTCCCCGCAGATATTAATGGTATTTTTGTATTCTCTGCTAACTCAAAGGCAGCGCTGTTGTCGAAATGCCGTAAAATAATGAGATCGCAATATGCATCAATAATCTTTCCGAGATCGCACAATTTTTCATTGTAACTTCTTCCGCATCTTGATTCTTCAATATCAGAAAAACCGATATATTGACCACCGAGGCGAATAAAGGCAGATTGGAAACTTAGTTTTGTACGTGAACTTGGCTGGAAAAACAATGTTCCGGCAACTTTGCTTTGCATGGAAGCCTTATACTTAACAAATAGCTCGTCCCTAAGATTTGCAACATTTATTATCTTATCTATTTCGTCTATAGATAAGTCCAGGATGCTTATTATGTCTTTTTTCAAGTTAGATAATCTACAATTATCACGCATTCACATTTCCATAGCACAATTCATCCCGCGGTATTAGAATTACTAAGATTGTAATAAGTAGCTTTAGAACACAGGAGGATAGTGTTATGAGTAATCTACGGGAGATAAGCAGTGAATATCTGGAGTATTGTGTATTTTCCAAGAGACTGGACAGGAAAACAGTAAGGGCATACAGGGCTGATCTGCGGCAGTTATGCGAAGAATATGGCGGGATGGATATACGCACCGTATCCAGAGATGATATTGAGAGATATATAGTCCGGTTACATAGTCATTATAAACCGAAGAGTGTTAAGAGGAAGATAGCGTCTGCCAAGGCGCTTTTTCATTATATTGAATATCGCGGATACATAGATGCCAATCCTTTTGCGAGGGTCAACACATCGTTTCGTGAGCCCAAGGTGCTGCCAAGGACCATACCTTTATATATAATAGAACGCATACTAAGTACGGTATATACATCGCAAAATGATGCAGGAACCGGGTTTCGCAGGAGGAATGCCATCAGAGATGCGGCATTATGCGAAATGCTTTTTGCAACCGGTGTGAGAATATCGGAATTATGCGGACTTAAGCCGGTGGATATAAATATGCAAGATGGTTACATATTGATATACGGGAAAGGGGCTAAAGAACGGCGAATACACATTGGAAATGCAGATGTGCTTAAAGCGCTCCGGAGATATATGGATGAATTCAAGCATGAAATTGAAAACTGCGGGTACCTGTTCGTTAATCAGTCGGGGAATAGATTCTCAGATCAGGCTGTACGACGGATGCTTATGTATTATTCCGGGTTGGCAGGGATAGAGCAGCATATCACACCGCATATGTTTCGCCATACCTTTGCTACAGCTCTCCTTGAAGCTGATGTTGATATCCGGTATATCCAAGAGATGTTGGGGCATAGCTCTATTCATACAACGGAGATATATACACATGTGGCTATGGCAAAACAGAGAGATATTCTGACCAATAAGCATCCAAGAAATATGCTTAATGTATAGCGTCAATACAAGATACATATGTATGTATCGCTGCGATATATGATATAATAGAAACAGATTGTTGCAATGCTTGCAAAGGCTGAGATTTGACGAACATCCGCATCGAGACGCGGACGAGATAATATAATTAGTATTGCTGCTCTTAGTTTATAGTTTTCGGGAGAAAAGGTATGATCAAAAACCAATGGTACGCAGTCCTCTCTTCGCATGAACTTAAGAATGGGAAGATCGTCGGGGCTAGAAGGTTCGGTGAGAACCTCATATTTTTCAGAGACAGTAAGGGCGAGATCGGATGTATCAGCAGTCTGTGTGCTCACAGGGGTGCGTCTCTCGCCAAGGGTTGTGTGACGGATGATCATGTCAGGTGCCCATTTCATGGGATAGAGTATGATGTAACGGGGAAGTGCGTGTATGTGCCGTCGGAGGGCAGAGCTTCTGCGGCTGATTACAGCCGGTTCCATATGAAGCATTATGCGACCAAAGAGATCGGAGGCATAATCTTTGCATGGTACGGAGATGGTGAGCCTGTGGGTGAGCCGGATGTATTCGATGTGGTAAAGGATACCTCGTATACCTACGACCATATCAATGATATGTGGAATGTTCACTATTCCAGAGTTATAGAGAATCAGCTGGATGTGTCGCACCTGGCGTTTGTGCACCGCACCACGATCGGCAGAGGCGATAAGCGCTTATGCAACGGTCCTAAGGTTGTGTGGCTTGATGATAATACCTTGCAGACCAGCGCCAATAATGAGGTCGACACGGGGCAGACACCTAAGTCCGCTGAGGACTGTGTGATCAAAGAGACCAATCTCACTTTTAAATTCCCCAATATGTGGCTTAATCATGTGACGGACAAGATAATGATATTAGCGTATTTCGTGCCAGTGGATGATGAGCATGCCATAATCTCTCTAAGATTTTACAATAAGATCACGGGAGTCAGGGCTATAGACAAGGCAATTGCCTGGCTTGGAAGCAGAGCCAATAAGATAGTTGAGAGGCAGGATAAGAGGATCGTGGAGACACAGCTTCCCGTAAGAAGCGAGCTTCGTATGCGAGAAAGCCTTGTGGCAGCGGATATGCCTATTATAGAATACAGATCAAAGAGGGACAGTCTTCAGAATTTATGATACAACACGATGTTATACGATAAATTCCGGAGAAAAGCGAGGCAAGGATGCCGAGCGCCGGAATTTATGATGTAACACGATGTTATACGATAAATTCCGGGGAAAAGCGATGCAGGGATGCTGAGCGCCGGAATTTATGTTATACTGAGTAAAATGTATAGATTCAAGAAACGGAGGTTACACTATGAAATTCTACAGATGTGAGCATTGCGGCAATATTATCACTAAGCTTAATGATTCCGGCGTTCCGGTGGTGTGCTGCGGAGAGCCGATGAAGGAGCTTGTACCGGGAGCTACGGATGGAGCATATGAGAAGCATGTGCCGGCTGTTACGATAGACGGAAGTAATGTTAAGGTACAGATAGGTGAAGTGGAGCATCCGATGCTTGAGGAGCACCATATACAGTTCATAGTGCTTGAGACCGCATCCGGATATCAGGTTAAGAACCTTAAGGCAGGTGATAAGCCTGTGGCAGAATTTACTCTGGCAGCAGGCGATAAGGCGGTTGCGGTATACGAGTATTGTAATCTTCACGGACTGTGGGTGAAGGAGCTTTGATCATTATTAGGTAGATTGGAGGAATTATCATGGCAGAGAATAAATGGAGATGCAGGGCAGAGGATCTTAAGGGGACGGAGACAGAGAAGAACTTGCAGGCGGCTTTCGCAGGAGAGTCGGAGGCACGTAATAAGTATACCTTCTTTGCTTCCAAGGCTAAGAAGGAGGGCTATGTGCAGATATCCAATATCTTCGCGGAGACCGCAGCTAATGAGAAGGAGCATGCGGAGATCTGGTACAAGATACTCACAGGCATAGGCAGCACCATAGATTGCCTTAAGGAAGCTGCTGAGGGTGAGTCCTATGAGTGGCAGGAGATGTATCCGTCTTTCGCCAAGAAGGCAAGAGAAGAGGGCTTTGATGAGATAGCAGAGCTCTTCGAGGGTGTGGCAGCCATAGAGAAGGAGCATGAGGAGAGATATCGCAAGCTCCTTAAGAACGTAGAGGACAAGCTTGTATTCTCAAGAGACGGCGATTGTATCTGGCAGTGCAGCAATTGCGGTCATATAGTTGTAGGCAAGGAAGCGCCGGAGGTATGCCCCGTATGTAATCATCCGAGGGATTATTTCCAGCTAAAGGCTGAGAATTATTGAGTTTTTCTGTGATAAAGTAATAAGGCGATTGAATGTGGGAGCAATGCTTTTTGGCATTGCTCCTTTTGACAGGCTACAGACGATTACTACCGAAGTTCGTGTCAGACCATGGATGTTACATATAATTAGGCGAAATTAGGCGAAATGAAGAACCATAGATGGTGAGTGCCGAAGAATTATGGTATACTGAGAAAGATATGAATACATTCAACAAGAAAAACAATCTAATACAGACATATTCGCTGGTGCTCATTGATGTGGCATGTGTGCTGGTGTCTTATGCATGCTCTTTTTACTTAAGGTACAGGGGAGAGTATCATATGGGACAGGTGGACTATATGATATGTCTGGGGCTTGTTCTTTTTTGTGTTCTGTATGGAGTGCTCCTTGACTGGAATCACTTCATATTCAAGAGAGGCTACTTTGAAGAGCTGGTGGCGGTAGTCAAGTATGCAGTCAGCATGACGGTGCTGCTTGGCTTTACAGTGTTCATTCTGCGACAGGGGCAGGCTTTCTCGCGACTTGTGTTCGGCTGGTATGTTGTCATCGACATTGTGCTGACGTACATAATGCACACCTTTTTCAAGAAGTTCCTAAGTGGCTATTATAAGAAAAGTGTAAATTCCGAGAAAGTGATGTTGGTCACCTATGAGGAGTTCGTAGACGAACTGTTGCAGGATATACGTAAGGATCATGAGTGGAGCTACGAGGTCATGGCTATAGCACTTATGGATGCGGTGGTTGACCCTGAGAAGAAGGACATTGATGGTATACCTATAGTGGCCAACGGTGCGGGGATCATGGACGGACTCACGAGTGAAGTGATGGATGCGGCGTTCCTGTATCTTCCTAGTATGGGAAGGGATGCGGTTGAACGTATAATCAATTACTTCGAGACTATGGGAGTTAAGTGCTATTACAGTGTGGGGGACTTCAGACACAGAGGTTCAATGCAGTCCATAGGAGATTTTGCGGGGCATCTGGTCATCACATATGAGAATGCGGCTACGGATTACAGACGAAGGCTTATCAAGCGGATATTCGATGTCATAGGAGCCATCGTGGGTCTTGTGCTTACGGCATTATTGACCCCATTTATAGCATTAGCCATCAAGCTTAACTCCAAGGGTTCGGTATTTTTCAGGCAGACCCGTATCGGTAAGGGTGGAAGACGTTTTACCATGTATAAGTTCCGCTCGATGTATACGGATGCCGAGGCGCGTAAGAAGGAGCTGCTTAAGGATAATGAGATGGAAGGGCTTATGTTCAAGATGGAGGATGATCCGAGAATAACTGCCGTAGGGCGCTTCCTCCGCAGGACCAGTCTTGATGAATTCCCACAGTTTTACAATGTCCTTAAGGGAGATATGAGTCTTGTTGGGACAAGACCTCCGACAGAGGATGAATTCGAGCGCTACAGCCCGCACTACAGGCGCAGGCTGTCCATCACTCCCGGACTTACAGGTATGTGGCAGGTAAGCGGCAGGAGTGATATTAAGGATTTTGATGATGTGGTGGCGCTTGACCTTGAGTATATAGATAACTGGTCACTTCTGCTCGATCTTAAGATACTGCTACAGACGATAATCGTGGTATTCACAGGCAGGGGCTCGAAGTAGTCGGTGCTCTTTACTTAAATAAGGACGAATTAAGATATAATAGACAGACAGATAGAATATACTAAGAGAATGATAAGATTAGGTGTTATCACAGCAACAAGAGCTGAATACGGGATATTGAGACCACTGATCGATGAGCTACGAAAGTATGAGGAACGATCGGCAGCAGAGACTGAGTCACACGATAAGCCGGGCCGCAAATCAGACAGAGTAACTGATATGGATACGCAAGGTATAAGGGTCGATCTTATAGTCACCGGCACCCATCTGTCATCCGATTTCGGTATGACTGTGGACGAGATCGAAAGTGACGGAGTGAGGATAGACTATAGGATTCCCATACCCGTAAGGTCGGACACTCCGTCAGATATATCAGGGAATCAGGCTGTGGCTCTTACAGAGTTTACAGGGCATTTCTCGGATAATCATTATGATGCTGTATATATACTGGGCGACAGATATGAGATGCTTATGGTGGCGATAGCGGCCATGAATACCCATACTCCCATCATACATCTGTGCGGCGGAGATACTACGGAGGGTGCTATTGATGAGGCAATAAGGCATTCCATCACCAAGATGAGCTGCCTGCATTTCCCGACCAATGAGGATTCAAGGCGAAGGATCATCCAACTTGGGGAAGCTCCTGACAGGGTATATAATGTGGGCGATACGGCCATAGACAATATCCTTAATATGGACTATATGTCTAAGGAAGAGGTGCTTAAGGATATCGGAGCGGATAAATGGTCTGTATCTGCCGATACGACCGGAAGCGCAGATATTGCATACGCTCTGTGCACCTATCATCCGGTTACGCTTGAAGATGGTGATATAGACGGCATGATGGAGGACTTCCTTGGAGCTGTGGCTGACAGACCTGATATAGAGTTCATTGTCACCAAGTCCAATGCGGATATGGGTGGCAGCAGGATCAACGAGATACTTGATGAAGAGGAAGGCAGGATAAAAAATCTTCACGTATATCCGTCACTTGGAGTTCGCAGGTACCTATCCCTTATGAAAAATGCCCTTTTTGTACTGGGCAATTCATCAAGCGGTCTGTATGAAGCTCCGGCTTTACATATACCAACAGTGAATATAGGCGACAGGCAGAAGGGAAGGCTAAGATGTGAGAGCGTCATCGACTGTTCGCCCGATAAGACGAGCATACTTACGGCTATGGATAGGGCGTGCGGCAAAGAATTTGCCCATATATGTAAGGATGTAACATCACCTTATGGTGACGGACATGCGGCTGAGAAGATAGCAAGGATAAGTATAGATGTGGTTAAAAAGGGAATAAGCCTTAAAAAGCGCTTCTACAATCTTGACAGAAGCAGACAATAAGAGGATAAGACGGCACGACTATCAGATAGTAATGTAGTGATAAAGTGATACAGTAAGAATGTAAAGCTGTAATACAATAAGGAAAATAGTATGCGTATACTGATAATCGGACTGGGTTCCATGGGAAAGCGCAGGATGCGCCTGCTGCATGAGATCTCGGTTACGGAAAAAGCGAATATAGAACTTGTTGGGACGGACGGACGAAGTGACAGAAGATGTGAGGCTGAGAAACAGGCTAAGGAGCTTGGCTTCACATTCAGGACATACGATAGCATCAAAGCTGCAGTGGAAGCGGGAGAATCTGTCGGAATAGACGCCGCCGTGATATCCACATCACCCTTGTCACACGCCTTGATAATTAAGGAGTGTCTGGGATACGGGCTTAATGTGTTCACGGAGCTTAATCTTGTGTCGGACGGATATGAGGATAATCTGGCCTTGGCAAAGGAGAAGGGGCTTACGCTTTTTCTCTCATCTACCCCTATATACAGGGATGAGATGAGATATATAACAGATAAAGTTAAGGATGTGTCAGACTGTGGAGAAGGTAAAGCATGCAGGCGACTGAACTATACATACCATGTCGGACAGTATCTTCCGGACTGGCATCCGTGGGAAAGCTATAAGGACTTCTTCATAGGTAGTAAGAGGACCAACGGCTGCAGGGAGATACTGGCTGTGGAGCTTCCGTGGATGGTTAAAGCCTTCGGGGAGATAGAGTCTGTGCAGTGTATCTCTTCAAGACAGACAGCCTTAGATATAGACTTCAATGACTGCTATAATATATTGATAAAGCATAAGACGGGGCATACGGGAGTATTCACGGTCGATGTGGTATCCAGACCGCCTGTGCGATCGCTGCTCATATCAGGTGAGGGATTCTATCTGACATGGGACGGTTCTCCTGAGGGGTTAGCCGAATATGACGAGGCTGAGAGTAAGCTTAAGTCTGTGGACATATATACACATGTAGAGCACAGAGAAGGCTATAATCCCACCATTGTGGAGAATATGTATGTGACGGAGCTGCTGGATTTTCTGGCAGTACTTAGGGGAGAGAAGAAGGCTGAGTACAGCTTCGAGGAAGACAAGGTAATTCTTGATATAATAGATAGAATTGAGTTTACATACGGACTCCCACGTATGCTCTCCTTGAAAAAAGGATAAGGGATCTGGAGAGCAAAGTATCCGAAGATAGCATATAACAGCAGACCATTACAGATCATAACAGCATGCCAATACGCAATTGCAGTGAACATGTCTAAGAAAGTATCCTTACTACTAACTACATATAACAGCGAAGCCTATATCGGCAATACGCTTGAATCCATCGAGGCACAGGACTATCCCGATATCGAGATATGCATAGCTGACAGCCTGTCATCGGATTCTACCCTTGCTATCATAGATGAATTCAGCACCAGGTCAAGATACAAGGTGATCTGCGATTCGAAGAAGGACAGCGGTATATACGAGGGACTCAATAATGCGTATGCGCTTTCATCAGGAGACTATATTCAGGTCATGAATGACAGACTGACCGTGCCTGATGCTATCTCTAAGCTCGTGAAGGCCATAGAAGAGGAGGAGAGAAGCAGTGCCGGCGAAGTCCTTGGTGCTCACAGCGACCTTATATATGCCGAAGGAGATAAGGTGATAAGGTATTGGCACATGGGAAGGGGGCATATCGGCTCCGGCTGGATGCCTGCGCATCCCACTCTTATGCTTAAAAGGGAAGTGTATGAGAAGTACGGTACGTATGATACGTCCTATATCTGTTCCGCAGACTATGAATATATGCTTCGTATATTGAAAAATGGCGGGCAACTGGGATATGTGCCGGAAGTGCTTATATCCATGTACTACGGCGGAACAAGCAATTCAACAAAAAGTGCATATATCAACTCCATCAAGGAGGCAATACATGCACTGAAAGCCAATGATATTCATCCGGCATTTTTTATAACCGCGCTCCGCACCTTAAGGGTGGCGTGGCAGTTCATTGCTTCAAAAGCCAGTCACAGAGTATGAGTGTATGCCATAGTATCTTAGACCAGTTACCGTCTTTCTGATATTTATTCCATAACTTATCATAATATGCCACATTGATATATTCCGATGCCAGGCTTCTGCTGTTCTTAAGTATTGCTTCTGCCCACTCACGCATCTCTCCCTCACGTAACCATCTTGACACCGGTACAGAAAAGCCTTTTTTCGGTCTGTCCATAAGCTCTTTCGGAACATAGCGGTAGAGTATATTACGTAAAGGCTTTTTGGTGATACCGTTATCCATCTTATATGATAGAGGCATGGACCATGCAAATTCCATAACATCAGCATCCAAAAGAGGGATTCGGGTCTCAAGAGAATAGTACATACCTGCTCTGTCAACCTTGGTCAGTATATCATCCGGAAGATATTGGAGCATATCCATGAGCATAAGATTACTCTCGCCATCGGGAAGAAGACCATCGGTATAGGAATCATCCGATACGGATGGCATATGAGAAAGCAGGGCTTTGTCAGGTATCAGGCCGTATATAAGAGAGCTGTCGCTCATGGCCCTGTAATAATCCTCCACGGTATCCTTCGTATTAAGCACCTGATTAAGAGTGTGTATATTGTTCCTTAAGTAACCGGTGCCAACAGGAAGAGTTAAGTCAAGACCTTTTGCCAGTCTGCCGACACTTCGCCTTGTATTCCCTTTTAAAAATCCCAGCTTGCCCTGTATTATCGCAAGTCCCTTCTTGGCATCCTTATAAGTATTGTAACCGCAGTAGAATTCATCCCCCGCATCTCCGGACAGAGCGACTGTCACATGCTCTTTAGTCATCTTTGATACCAGCATGGTGGGAAGCTGTGACAAATCCGCGAAGGGTTCTCCGTAGGCTTCACTTAACACAGGAAGGAGCCCCATTACATCCTTATATCCCACATACATCTGTGTATGCTGTGTACCAAGATGCTTAGCTGTGGCTTCTGCGAAGGTGGCCTCGTTATACGCTTCTTCTTCAAAGCCTATGGTGAATGTCCTGACAGGTCTGTCGGATATCTGCTGCATGAGGCTGACTACCATGGTAGAGTCTATACCGCCTGACAGGAATGCACCAAGGGGAACATCAGATAGCATCTGCCCCTTTAACGTATTCTTAAGTCTTGCCTCAAGCTCGTCGGCTGCTTCTTCTTCATTTCCGTCAAAAAGGTGAGCCTGACCGCATCTTGCCACTTCGCATATGCTGTAATAGGGCGAGATATCAAAGCCTGCAGCATTGACAGGCAGTTCATCCGGGCTAAGAGGAATACTGTAAGGTGGAGCCACGGTAAGTATAGTACCGGGTGTAAGCTTGTAGACATTCTTATATATGGTATAGGGTGCGGGGATATAACCGTACCTGAGATATATGGGAAGTATGCTTTTGTTGATCGGGTTATTAAAGCCGCTTATTGAAGCAATGGCTCTGATATCCGATGACCACACGAATTGACCGTTGACCATGCCATAATAGAGGGGCTTCTCTCCGATACGGTCTCTGGTTAACATAACACTGCCACTCTCTCTGTCATACAGAGATATTCCCCACATACCGCGACATTTTATAAGTGTATCCTTAAGTCCCCAGACTGAAATGGCTTCAAGGAGTATCTCGGTATCGGATGTACCGTTAAAGCTTAAGCCCTGCACAGAGGATGTAAGCTTTTCTCTTATCTCAGGTGCATTATATATCTCGCCATTATATGCCATGATATATCTTCCGTCATGGGATTCCATCGGCTGGGCACCCGCTTCGGAGAGGTCTATTATGGACAGGCGTCTGTGACCTATGACCACATGTCTGCGTTCATCCGTGAAGTGCCCGCCCGCATCGGGACCGCGCCTTATGATGCACTCGTTCATAATACCTATATCGTGTATTGGATCGCCGTTATATCCGGCTATTCCGTTGATTCCGCACATATGTACCTCTTATGGTGGTTATTGGAATTTACTTGTCAGCAATAAAGGCGAATATATCACGCGCTTTATCCACTTGATCACCTTATTCTTATGATTGGTATATACCATGAAATTGGACAGCTTCTTAGATGAGGCTATCCTGTTGCGGCTTTCCCGTCTCCTAAGCGTATAGCTTTCCGCATGGGCTATAGAGGGGCTATACTTAACGGCCTCAGCCCGTAACGCATCCTCATCATAGTCCGCAGCTTCATCCGCATGTCTCTCAAGGAATCTCTCAAGCTCTCTTAAGTCTGTGTCATCCATAAGATTAGGATGCAGGCATATGGTGTCCGTATCCTTTATCTTATCATAGGCTGTAAGCGTGCATGGAATGAAGAGAAGTCCCTCTCTTATGTAAGGCTTATGATACAGTCCGTCCGTAACAGCACTAAAGCCAAGGGTTTTAAGTGCCTTAAGGGTATTCATATCGAAGGAATGTCCGGGAGCCATGAAGAGAGTTGTGTCTATTCCAAGCCCCCTAAGTTCTGCCTGCCCCTGCTTAAGCTTGGTATACTGGGTGTCGTATGATAGTCCGGCGAATTCACTGAAGGGATTGATGCCAAGTAATCCGCCGTCTGTAGTGGAATATACATGATTAGTCCCGTGCTGGGCAACTGTCCAGCCTTCTGCTGTAAGCTCTGCAAGCAGTTCCTTAAACTCAATATCACTGTATCGCTCACCTTTGGGAGCATATATATTCTCATCCCGGCAGTCGGGTACTACACCAATGATGGGACGGATCTTATACCTGTCAAGAATATCCCTTACAGCCTCGAATCTACGCCTGCTCATATATGGAGTTATATCATCCAGTCTCACAAGGTATCGCATGCCGTAAGTATAGCATATTTATTGACATAATGGTATAATACATAAAGCGCCTGCAGAAGTGGTTATTATTATGGAGCGGACTCTGTATATGCCATGCAGGATATACAGATGGAGTTATTATGTCGCGTGATATGTTGCATAAGCTCTCAGCCATATTGGACAGAGGGCAGAAGATAAAGATCGCAGGACTTATGGTTCTGATACTTATAGGCGGAGTGCTGGAGACTGCAAGTGCATCACTGATACTGCCGCTTGTGAGTGCAGTACTTGACGAGGAGAAATTCTCGTCTAATGTGATTGTAATAAATGCGATGGATATACTTGGAGTGGATGATATCAGAACCTTTACTTTTATCTTGCTGGGTGTGATAATGGCAGCTTTTGTCATCAAGAATGCCTTTCTGGTGTTCCAGACCTATCTCCTTGCCAGATTCGCCAATCGTAATCGTGCCAGATGTACTACCAATCTTCTCTGGCAATTCCTTCACAGACCATACGAATACTATCTCTATGCGGAGACATCGGATATAATCCGTACCATATACGGAGATATGGACAATATCTTTAATCTCTTATTGCAGTGTATGAATTTTGCATCCGAGATCATCGTATCACTCTGTCTTGGCATGTTCCTTTTGATACTTGACTGGAAGATGACGATACTGGTAGCAGGACTGCTCGGATTGTTGACACTATACAATACCAAGGTCATTAAGAAGCATCTTAATATGGCAGGAGAGGGCGCAAGGATAACTCAGGCAGGAATGTATAAGTGGATACTGCAATCAGCATCGGGGATCAAGGATGTGAAGGTGCTTAAGAGGGAGTATTACTTCACGGACAGGTATTCGGACAGTGCGGAAGGTTATGCGGACAATCAGATCAAGTATAACGTCCTTACCAATCTTCCAAGACTCTTAATAGAGACCGTGGCCATCGTGGGAATACTGGCTTATGTCATGCTCAGCATGGCTTTCGGAACGGATATAGCCGCACTTTTGACAACTCTGTCGGCATTTGCCATAGCTGCCATGAGGCTTCTGCCAAGTGTCAATCGGCTTAATACATATATGGCTAATATCGCATATTATGAGCCCGCACTTAACTATATCTATGAAAATGTTGATACCAAGGGACTAAGTGAAGAGAATGTACTGGTAAAATACGCCGACTCTGAACCTAAAGCGGTAAGTGATATCAGCGATAAAGAGTCGGGTGCATTAAGGCCTGACGATAAGACTGATGTTATTACACTAAGGGAGGATAATGACTATCCGGCACAAAAGTGTCTTACTATGAACCGTATGATAGAGCTTAAGGGCATTACCTTCGCATATCCAAGGACTGATAAGCTGATCTTTGATAATGCCGATATGGATATACCGATAGGTAAGTCTATCGGGGTCGTGGGGGCATCCGGTGCAGGTAAGAGTACCATTGTGGATATTCTGCTTGGACTTCTTAAGATACAGTCGGGTAGGATACTGTGTGACGGTGTGGATATAATGGAGCATTACGGACAGTGGCTTTCTCACATAGGCTATATCCCTCAGAGCATCTATATGCTTGATGACAGCATAAGGCACAATATAGCCTTTGGCGTAAAGGATGAAGATATAGACGATAAAAGGGTATGGGAGGTTCTCGCAGAGGCACAGATGAAGGAATTTGTGGAAGAACTTCCGGATAAGCTTGATGCAGAGATCGGAGAGAGGGGCGTGCGTATCTCAGGAGGACAGAGACAGAGGTTAGGTATAGCCAGAGCGCTTTATCATGATCCGGGGCTTATGGTATTCGATGAAGCCACATCTGCCCTTGATAACGATACCGAGACTGCCATAATGGAAGCAATAGACAGGCTGCATGGCAGCAAGACCCTTGTGATAATCGCACACAGACTCCGTACTATAGAGAACTGCGATATCATATATAAGGTTGAAGATGGGAAGATGGTTAAGACAGATAGGGGCGGAGAATAACCGGGTAAGAATTCAGTGATATGTGTGGAATAGCGGGATTTGTATGTACACATATGAATAGAGAAGTCCGTGAAGCAGCCATTCTTGGAATGGATGACAGAATGCTTCACAGGGGACCGGATGCAGGCGGCTTCTATACGGATGAGAAGAGGGGTGTGGTCTTCGGTCACAGGCGATTGTCCATTCAGGATCTGACTCCGGGAGGAGCGCAGCCAATGAAGTCGCATGATGGCAGATTCGTCATGGTGTACAACGGTGAGATATACAATGCATCCGACATCCGAAGAGGACTTGAGGCTGAAGGCACAGTATGCGACTGGCATGGGACATCCGATACGGAGGTACTCTTGGAGGCCATTGCCGCATATGGAATGGATAAGGCGCTGACTCTTACTAAGGGTATGTTTGCCATAGCCGTATATGACATTAAGACCGGTTCAATATCCCTTGCAAGAGACAGGATAGGTGAGAAGCCGTTATATTACGGACATGTGAAAGGAGATCTTATCTTCGCTTCGGATCTTGATGTGGTACGTGCATATCCGGGCTTTGATAACGACATTGACAGGGATGCGGTAAGCAGATATATAAGATATGGATTCATCCCGTCGCCGATGTCCATATATAAGGATATATATAAGCTTATGCCGGGAACCATAGCTACTTTCAATGCACCGTACACGGAAGCGGTAACTACAGTATACTACGATCTTGTGAGTGAGTATTCATACGGCAAAGAAGAGAGCAGCTTCAAAGGGGACTTTACTGATGCTGTTGATGAACTTGAGAGGGTTTTAAAGGCTGCGGTTAGAAGCCAGCTTGTATCCGATGTGCCGATAGGTGCGTTCCTCTCCGGAGGGATAGACAGCTCGGTATGTGTATCACTTATGCAATCTGTAAGTGATTCGCCCGTTAAGACCTTTACGATCGGTTTTGAGGATAAGAAGTACGATGAGTCGGAGGCTGCTAAGCGTATTGCAGGGCATCTCGGAACGGAGCATACGTGCCTTACAATATCCGAAAAAGATCTGCTTGAAGTGGTACCCAAGATGTCGGAGATATTCACAGAGCCCTTCTCTGACAGCTCACAGATACCAACTTATCTGGTCAGTAAGCTTGCCAAGAGTAAAGTAACCGTCGCTCTGTCCGGAGATGCGGGAGATGAGCTTTTCGCAGGATACAATACGTACTATAAGTGCGCAGGACTATATAATAAGCTGCTAGGGGTGCCGGGATGGTGCAGGAGGGCGACAGGAAGGCTTATATATAAAAGTGATAACAATACATTGTACCGTGCAGGACATTGCCTTATGGGTGAGAGCATAGACGATATACATGAATCGGTATGCTATGATATGACAGGTATGTCATATAAGATCGCTGAAAAAGGTACAAAACATAATGGCAAAGGGTTCGATAACAGCACTTTACCCGACAGGATGAACCTGCTTAAGGATGAGGTTATTCGCGGTACGGCAGACATAGAGGATGTTATGATGCTAAGAGACCTTTTAAGATATCATCCTGATGATATACTTGTGAAGGTTGACAGAGCCGGGATGGCGGTATCACTTGAGAACAGAGTGCCGATGCTTGATAAGGATGTGCTTAAGCTTGCATTCTCTCTTCCCGTGGAATATAAGCTTGGGAGAGCAGCAGACGGGACGGTCATAAGCAAGCATGTGCTTAAAGAGCTTCTGTACAGATATGTACCGAAGGAACTTATGGACAGACCGAAGAAAGGATTCTCGGTTCCTCTCGGAAGCTGGCTTAAGGAGGGTCCGGTGCATGACATGGCATGGGATATACTGACGGATTCAAGACTTGTACGGGACGGATACCTTGATAAAGCACCGCTTAACAGGCTCATGTCGGATTTCATGAGAAAGGGAGAGAATAAGTCTCTCTTATGGAGTGTGTTTGTCTTAGAGCAGTGGTACAGAAGATATTGTCAGAAGTGATTGCATCGGATATGTATCACGCAAGGATCGACTGGTATCAGATAGACGGCAGGATGTACTTCGGTGAGGTAACCTTCTATGATGGTTCAGGCTTCGAGAGATTCGATAAAGAAGAGGATGAGATATATCTTGGGAATCTTATCAGTCTTCCGGCTGATAAGGCATGATACGGGCGGTATATCAGGGATCATATGACTAAAGTATTGTTCTATATCCATTCGCTTAATAAGGGTGGAGCGGAGAGAGTACTCTTAACCATAGCGGATGAGATAGATAAAAGTGATGAATATAAGGCTGTTATCCTTACAGATACGGTGGACGAGACGGAATATGATCTTCCGGGGAGCCTTAAGCGCATAGTCATTGATAAGGACGGCGGGATGTCTGCGCGTTCAAGGCTTATGGCAATAAGAAGACATGTGAAGAATGAGGCACCCGATAAGATCGTGGTATTCATGCTGTCAAGTGTCATAAGAGCCGTGATCGCACTTATATGTACCGGGTATAAGGTGATCGGTGCAGTAAGATCCAATCCTTATGATGATTACAGTAAGGGCAGGAAGAGAGCACTTTTGCTGTGGGCCTGTGGCAGATGTGAGAGGATAGTCTGTCAGACCGAATACCAGAAGGAGTTCTTTGCCGGAAGGCTTAAGGATAAATGTACGGTCATATCCAATCCGATATTCGGGGAATTTGCGGATAAAGCGGCAGAAATCGGAGTGTATGATGATAATATAGTAAATGACGAGCATGACGGAAGAATAGCAGACGATGTGCAGACCAAAGCCTTTATAAGAACCACGAACTCACAGAAGATCGTTGCGACAGGCAGGTTGTATGATTATAAGAATCACAGGCTTTTGATAGACGCTTTTGCCGGGATAGCGTCAGACTACCCGGATACAGAGGTGGTCATATACGGCGAGGGACCGCACAGAGCTTCTCTTGAAGCAAGGATAGCAGAGCTTGGACTTGAAAAAAGAGTATTTCTTCCGGGTGACAGCGATCACGTAGCCGAGGATATAGCGGATGCCATGATATATGTCCTTCCATCCGATACTGAAGGACTTCCCAATGCCCTTATGGAGGCCATGGCTCTCGGGCTTCCGGTGATAGCTACAGACTGCCCCTGCGGAGGACCTAGGAGCCTCATAGAGGATGGCGTCAACGGACTTCTTACGCCTGTGGGGGATGTAAAAGCCATGGAAGAAGCACTTAAAAAGCTCATATTGAATGAGAAGCTAAGGACTGATATGGGCATGAAAGCAAGAGATATACTTAAGACTAACTCAGTTGAGTTAATAACGGATAAGTGGAAGCAGATATTGTGAAAAGACCGGAAAATAAGAAGGACAACAGAATATTTTTAATAAGCCTGTGGGTAATACCGATAGCGTTCTATCTGGTATTCTGGGCACTTGACGGAGCCGTATGGTGCGCTGACAGTGACAGCTATGTAAGGATGCATGATTGCAGAGAACCTCTGTATCCGTCTATCCTTGCGCTAATGAGGTTCGTATGCGGGGTAGGCAGGGATGCAGATCCTGAGCACAATATAAGCCTTACGGTAATGGCACTTATGCAGAGCATACTGGCAGGTGTGGCTGCAGGAAGCATGACCTCCTTCATGGTAAGGTATTATCTTAAGGATGCCATATATGACGGAACCGTATACGGAAGGAGAATGTACACTGCCTCCGGTAAGTCATTATGCGTAAAGGTAAGGAATCGTGAGAGACTCATAGCATATGCTGTTATGGCTGTTCCTCTTATGGTATCTCTTCTTAACAGATTCGCAGCCGGAAGGGCATCCATGTATTCCAACAGCATCATGACAGAAGGCATAACGATAAGTATATATATGCTAGCATTCAGATACATTCTCCAGTATATGCTTGAGGGTGGAAGAAATGTATTCATTAAGGCATCAGTCTGCGTGATACTAGGAATATCCACGCGTAAGCAGATGTATGTGCTGTTCTGTCTGTTGCTTATAGCGGTATTCTACAGAGATATCATTAAAGGCAGAGGGAGACGCTTACGCGGTGTGTTCCTGCTTATACTTACGGGTGTTCTGACAGTTGGGATCAATATCCTCATCGATTGTACCTATAATAAGATAGTAAGGGACGCATTCATAATACATACCGAGGATAACAGATTCGTGACCACTATGGCACTGTATGCATCGGAAAGAGACTATGTACGGTACATAGAGCCGGAGCTTAAAGATATATACCTTAAGATATATGATGCCTGTGATGAAGAAGGCTGGCTTATGCATGATGCACCGGAAGGCTGGCTTGATGCTACGGAACATTTCGCGGATAATTATGACCATATACAGTTAGATACAATGCAGCTTATGCTGGAAGATTATGTGGACGAGGCATCATACAGTGGCTTTGTCCCGGGCATGACTAAGACCCGGAAGATAGACAGTATCAGGGCTTCCCTTAATCAAAGCCTCATACCTAATGAGACAGACAGACTGCTTAAGGTGTTCTCCTATAATCTCTTAAACGGTCTGGTAGATACGGTGGCTAAGAAGAATATGATCCTGTGTATATATTCAGCGATCATATATGCTGTATTTATTGCATTCAGTATTCTGTCAGCGAAAGGACGTAATACGAGGTTACTTAGTACCATGACGATCCTTGCGATCGTCGGGAATGTGACACTTGTGTCAGCGGTTATATTCTGCCAGACAAGGTACTGTATATATAATATGCCGCTCTTCTACATGACCCTTATCATACTGATATACAGCAGTCTTGCCTTTCGAAGGATAGATTGACAATTGCGGAGAGAACGGCGGTATAGCGATCATACATAAGGAAAGTGAGCAGACAGGAATGTTTGAAGTATTTGAAGAATATGAATCTGAAGTGCGGTCATATTGCAGGAAATCAGGTATTGATTTTAGCGCAATAGATCCGGCGATTGCACTTGAGATAAGCCATAAATGCTTCGATAGGGGCCTTGTGATAGAGCTGGCGGGAAGAGAGGATTCCGTCCTTAAGATACTTCCGCCCCTTACTATCGGGGAAGATGAGCTTATGTCGGGACTTAGGATCATAGAAGAGAGCATTAAAGAGTATGGTATTTAATTCTTATGTATTCATATTCCTGATGCTTCCCATAAGCATTGCAGGATATTATCTGATCAATAAGTTAAGCTGTAAGGGAGGACAGATATTCCTCCTTTTTAGCAGTCTCGTCTTCATCGGATATATGAATACGGCATATCTTCTTGTTCTGATCCCTTCGGTACTGATCAACTATCTCATAATATATATGATGAACCACGCCTTTAAGACTAAGGTCGGACATCGTAAGGTGCTTATGATATCAGGGATAGTATTCAATGTGCTGTTGCTTGCTGTATTCAAGTACTGTGACTTTTTCATTGACAATATCAATGTGATATTTAAGAAGGATATAGCTTTCCTCCACTTGTTGATGCCTCTTGGCATAAGCTTCTATACCTTTAAGCAGATAAGCGTACTGGCAGATTACCATAAGGATGACAACCTCTCCTGTACGCTGCTTGAATACGGTATATATATGACCTTCTATCCGCAATTCACTCAGGGCCCCATAGTCCTGCAGAGTGAGTTCATGCCTCAGTTAAGGGATCATGAGAGGAAAAAATGGGATTCTGTGTATGCATCAAAGGGCTTATGCAGATTCACTCTCGGATTAGCTAAGAAGGTGCTGATAGCGGATACCATAGCAAAAGCTGTGGACGGAGGATACGAAGAGCTTGCAGAGGTTAATGCTCTTGGCGCACTGGTACTGATCCTTGGGTATACCTTACAGATATACTTTGACTTTAGCGGTTATTCCGATATGGCCATAGGCCTTGGTAATCTCTTCCATATAGATCTGCCGGAGAATTTTGATTCGCCGTATAAAGCAAGATCGATAGACGAATTCTGGGACAGGTGGCATATCACATTGACAAGGTTTTTCACCCGTTATGTATATATACCTATGGGCGGCAGCAGGAAGGGAGAAGTGAGGACATATGTGAATGTCTTTATCGTCTTTCTTTTGAGCGGACTGTGGCACGGTGCCGAGTGGAGCTTCGTCATATGGGGAGCGTTGCATGGAGTGGCAATGCTCATAAGCAGGATGATACGTGAGAAAGCAAAAAACCCTGTAAAAAAAGCCGAAAGCAGGATAACAGGTATACTTAAGAATGTTGGAATATTCGTGTACGTAAGCATTGCATGGGTGTTCTTCAGGGCAAGGGATACTAAGGAAGCGATAGAGGTCATCACGAAGGTATTTCTGGGTGGCTTTGATAACATGACTGAATACATATATGAGATGTTCAATAAGACAGTTGAGATATCATGGCTGCTTAGACTTGATGCCCTTGGCTTGGAGGATAAGCTCGGAGGAATGATACTTATATTGGTACTGATAGTGCTTATATTGATATGTATGCTGGCACCCAACAGCAGACAGATGACAGAGAATTGGCAGGATAAGGTCACCGTATCAGTGAGAGGATATGCTGTATCCATTATAATTACAGGGCTCCTCTTCGCATGGTGTGTATTAAGCCTAAGCGGTGTGACAAGTTATGTATACTGGAATTTCTGATGGCATCGGCGAATCTGAAATTCGATGATGCTAGCCTCGCACAATGTGCCCGGCATGGTAGGTTAAGATGAGCAGAGATAAGAAAGATATATTCGGCAGATGGTTCATATGCACGGTATTGGTTGCTGTGGTGCTTACAGTACTTGCAGGTGTGGTTAATGTCATAGCAGACCCTTATTTTCACTATCATAAGCCTGTAATAAAGTACAGGCTTAATGATGAGAGATACATCAATGACGGCATTGCAAGGAACTTTGATTACGATGCGGTGATCATAGGCAATTCACTGTTCCAGAACTTCAAGACAAGTAGGTATGATGATCTGATGGGTACTAAGAGTATCAAGCTGCCCTATTCCGGAGCAGGGATAAGGGAACTGTGGCAGGCTCTGGGTAGAGTCGTTGGACGAGACGAACTGTCTGTTGACCTTATAAGCTATGATCCTAAGGATGGTGCTAAGAATATTGGCGGCTATGCACCGCATAGAGGATATAATGACAGCGTAAGGGAGGTCATGATATGTACTGATACCGAGGATGTCTTAAGAAGCTACTCATGGCACAGATACAGTGATTATCCTACATATCTGTATGATGATGATATGCTTGATGATGTCAATTATATCTTCAATAAGGATGCATTCTACAGAGGCTCTGTATATAATATTGGGATCACTATGCTTGGCAAGGACAGTACAACCTTCGATGATTATTCATCGTGGGTCAGGGACAGTGGATGGGAGATCGCCTGCAGCGGGCTTGATAAGATGACGGTACTGGATCACGACTCTGACAGGCAGTTAAGTGAGGGTGATAAGGAAAGGATATACTATAATATATATACCAATATGATCCCTGTAATAGAGGCTAATCCCGAGATCAGATTCATCCTTCTTATACCACCGGTAAGTCTTGCTAAATGGGCTGAGTATTACAGTCAGGGTGAGCTTACCTATGTATTCGAGGGAATGGAGTATATGATGTCTCTTCTTACAGAATATGATAATGTAGAGATATACGGGTTCGATGATGCGTATGAGATCACGGGAGACCTGAACAGATATTGTGATAAGATGCATTATGACGCAGGTGTCAGTGAGTGGCTGTTGGAAGAGATATCAAAGGGTGATCACAGGATAGACAGAGATAATTACATGGAATATACTAACAGTCTTAAAGCATACTATATGAACTATGACTTTACTATACTTAATGAGTATATAAGCGATTGATCTGGGGATTTGGAAAATGATCGGGATAGTAAGCAGAAAACACGGAATAGACTTTTATAAGGTATGGTTCGCAAAAGAACCCTTTAAGAAGGCAGGAATTATAATATATAACCAGTCGGGAATAAAGGGGAAAAACAGCGCAGAGTTCGATACACTGATATCAGATATATCCGTGTCTCCGGAGGAGATCAAGGGAGCGTTCTCCAAGAATTGCAGATATAAGGTCAACAGAGCCGAACGCGAAGACGTAGCCATCAGATTCCTTGAGAATGATGAGATAACGGATGAGGAGATAGAGACCTTCCTTGCCTTTTTTAAGACATTCTGGGAGAGCAAGGGAGACAGGTTCACCAGAGAAGAGGAAGTAAGGCGTGATCTGAAGGCGTACAGAGATAGTGATGCCCTTACTTTTTCCATAGCTAAGGTAAAGGGTGAAGATGCGGTCTATCATACCCACATATATGACTCAGAGAGAGCAAGACTGTTACATTCCGCTTCTCTCTACAGGCTTATGGGTGATGAAGAGAGTGACAGCCGCAATATCATAGGAATGGGTAACAGATATCTGCACTATATGGATATGCTGCACTATAAGGAGAAAGGACTTAAGATATATGATTGGGGCGGAGCCGGAAGAGGCGAGGATGTCATAAGTATCACAGAGTTTAAGGAAAGCTTTGGGGGAATACCTGAGAAAAGCTATGAATATGAGGAAGTAAGGGGAGTAAAAGCACATATTTTCAAGTGGTTAGTCGATATGCTGGAGGATGCAATGCTATGAATATACTTTTCACGATCTGCGGAAGAGCGGGATCAAAGGGAATACATAATAAGAATATAAGGGATTTTTGCGGTAAGCCCCTTGTGTATTATTCGCTGTCCGCGATAGATCTGTATCTGAAAAGCGAAGAGGCGGGGGCGGTAGACAGATATGATCTGGTGCTTTCCACAGACTCCCCGGAGCTTATTAAGCTAATAGAGGACAATCCCTTTATGAAGGCTAATGTGATCAACAGGTCCGAGAACTTAAGCGGTGATACTGTAGCCAAGAAGGATGTAATATGGGATTGTCTTGACAGGATGGAAGAGAGGATGCAGACAAGCTATGATGTGGTGGTGGATCTGGATATCACCTCTCCGTTAAGAACCGTAGCAGATGTGAAGAATCTTATAGAGACCCATATGAAGACAGGAGCTGATATCACATATTCCGTGACCACCTCAAGGCGTAATCCCTACTTTAATCAGGTAGTGCGGACAGATAAGGGCTTTAAGAAGGCTATTATATCGGAGTTCACTGCCAGGCAGCAGGCCCCTGAGGTATATGACATGAATGCATCCCTGTATGCATACAGACCGGGGCACCTGAAGGCCGGAGGGGATTTCAATGAGGGTTATTTTGAAGCAATAGTCATGTATGATACGGCAGTGCTTGATCTTGACCATGAGAATGATTTCGAGCTTATGGAGTTGATAGCCGGGTATCTCTATGATAAGAAACCGGAGTTTGCAGAGGTATACAAGAATATATGAAGATATGCTTTGTAGGTCTTGGCTCAATAGCCAAGAGACACATCAATAATATTAAAAAGCTGTATCCCGATGCAGAGATAGACATATTGCGTCATGATAAGAGCAGGTCATCTGACGAAGAATACGGCAGAATCCTCTATTCCTATGATGAACTGGCAGACTTATATGATGCGATATTCATCACCAATCCTACGACCATGCATATGGATGCTCTGCGCAGACTGACAGACAGATCGGATGCCTTTTTCATAGAAAAGCCGTTAAGGCCTATGGGAGTACAGGTTAAGGATCTTGACACCCTTCCCGCAGACAAGATATATTATGTGGCCTGTCCGATGCGTTATACCGGGATCATACAGTATCTTAAGCAGAATATCGATCCGGATAAGGTGTATAGCATAAGGGCCATGTCATCCAGCTATCTTCCCGATTGGAGACCGGGGACGGATTATAGCAAGTGCTATTCCGCCAGAAAGGATCTGGGTGGCGGAGTGGCTGCCGATCTTATACATGAGTGGGACTACATAGCATACCTTATCGGTAAGCCTGACAGAGTACATACGGTAGAGAGAAAGCTTTCGGATCTGGATATAGATGTGGAGGACGTTGCGCTGTACATCGGTGAATACAAGGATAAGCTTGCGGAGGTTCATCTGGACTATTATGGGCGTCAGACACTACGGGATTTGTATATATTCATGAAGGATGAGACAGTGTATTGTGATTTTGTGAAAAGCACCATCACCTACATGAAGGAGGGCAGAGTCATAGAATATGACGAGGAACGTGATGATTATCAGATTGCAGAGCTTAAGCACTTCTTCGAAATAGCAGAGGGAATAGTTGATAATGATAATTCGGTGTATGAAGCTGAGAGTCTGATGCGGCTGTTGGAGAAATAGAGTGAACATACTGATAGTCAGGACCTTCGGGTCTAAGATAGACGCAACTTCATATAATGTCCAGGAAATCGGTCTTGCCAAGGCATGGGTCAGAGCTGGACATCAGGCTGACGTGGTACTCTACGGAGGATTTGGAGATGACAGGACAGTGCTTATGCCTGTAGATGACACGGGTGTCGTAAGATATGATGAGAAGCTGCTTGGAGAAGATGCCTATGTTGAGGAGGGCAGTGTGGACGGAGATGATCCTGACAGGTTCATCTCGGTATATTATCTGTCGGGTGTAAGCATACTTAAGAACGGATTCTTCTTCTCCTTACGGGAGCTTAGCAGGAATTATGATTATATACAGGTGCATGAGTATGACCAGATAACATCATGGCTGTACTATACGGACAGGAAACTTCGCGATAAGGTGGTGATATATCACGGGCCATACTATCATGAGTTCAACAGGGGCTATAATCTTAAGTGCAAGGTCTTCGACCATACATTCCTTAAGCTTAAGAGTGCACCTTATACCACATGCTATACCAAGAGCACGGCGGCTGCGGAATTCCTTAAAAGCAAAGGCTTTAAGCATGTATACCCCGTAGGAGTGGGGCTTGATACCGATGCGTGGGATGAGGTGCTTGAAAATGACGGTGCAGGAGCCACATCAGGGATTGCCGGTACGGAATTTGGCAAGGCACTTAAGAGGGCAGATGTGCTCTGCCCACATAATGGCTTCACATATATATACGTCGGCAGGCTGGAGCCAAGACGCAACAGTATGTTTCTTGCGGATATTGCAGACAGGCTCTTAAGTGCACATGATGATGTGAGATTCATAGTGGTTGGCAACGGAGATGTGGAATATAAGGGCAGATTTTTAGCCAGACTTAGAAGGTGGATTGACAAGGGCAGAGTGATATATGCATCCAAGGCGGCACAGTCAGAGATGCCCATAATATACAGAATGGCCGATTGTATGCTGTTCCCGACCATATACGATATATACGGGATGGTGCTTGCTGAGGCCATATACTTCGGACTTCCGGTCATAACAAGTAATAACGGCGGAGCGGACATGCTCTATGAAGATGGTAAGAATGCCATGGTACTGAGCGATATGACACTCGGGGCTTGGGTTAAGGCTGCGGAGCAGATGTACAGTGATGTGGATATGCGTAATCGCATAAGAGTTGCCCTCTTAGAAGAAAAGGATAAGCTCACATGGGATAATGTGGTAAAGCGTATGCTCAAGACATGGCCGGGGCTTAAGAACAGGTCATAAGTCCGGGTCATGGATGCCGGTTAAGGATTAAGTAAAGATAAGAGTATAGGTCGGGTCGGGTAAGAAAGTGACATACAGAGGCTGAGAAGAAGGATAAGATAAAGGCATAAGAAGATATAAGTAAGAGATAAAGAGATGGGAAATATTGAAAGAAGTAAGACAGCTAAGGTTGATGGGATCATATTCGACGTAGACGGGACCATATGGGACTCCACGCCCATTGTGGAAAAGGCGTGGAATCATGCCCTTGAAGAAGCGGGACATAAGGAGCGAGTGACGGCTAAGAGGCTTCAGGGGCTTTTCGGACTCCCCATGGATGCCATCATCCGTGATATCCTTCCGGATGCGACAGAAGAAGAGAGGGAGAGGTTCGCTCCATACTGCTACAGATATGAGCATGAATATCTGCAGGAGAACGGTGGTATAGTCTATGAAGGCTTTGGCAGGATGTTAGAGGAACTTGATAAGAAGTATCCGTTGTATGTGGTGAGTAACTGTCAGGCCGGTTATATAGAGCTTATGATGGATAAGACGGGCTTTGGCAGGTATTTTAAGGATCACCTGTGCTTCGGCGACAACGATAAGCTGAAGGCCGAGAATATCCGCATAGTCTGTGAGCGTAACGGCCTTAAGAACCCTGTGTATGTGGGCGACACGCAGATGGATGCTGACGCATGCAGGGAAGCAGGAGTTCCCATAGTATTCGCATCCTATGGCTTCGGAACCGTGAAAGAGCCTGATTATGTGATAGATTCACCCATGGAGCTTGTTACGCTTTTTGAGTGACGATATGGAGCAGAGTGACCTTGAAGACATGGTTAAGACTTATAATTGCATATATGATAACCTTTGCGGTATATAATATCGGCGGCTTTGAGTCGTCGGATATACTTATGGGATTGGTATTTGCCGGTACTTATATGCTGCTTGGTCTTTTGCCTGATGGTAAAAAGAACCCGGCTGAGATATTGCAGGATTCTTTGTATTCTCATATACACGGAAGATTCGGATCGGACGAGGACTATAACAAGAGGCTGACTAAAGCAGCAGGTACAGTGACATTCATCTGGACCCTCCTGTATGTTGTATATATGGGTGGACGTATCAACAGGGACCTTGATAATCCGCTGTTCAGAGCGGTATACACGATCATCACGATGTTTGGATTATATGTGGTGATGTTCTTTGTGATACGTTGTCTTCTTGTACGTATACTTACGTTGGAGACTTCTCAGACCTTTGGCAGTTTTAATACTAAGATATGGCTTATATATACGGGAATCATCCTTGTATGTATGATGCCGCTTTTTTTATTAAACTTTCCGGGAACAATGACGGTGGATTCCTTCGACCAGCTTGAGCAGGCAGGAGGCCTTGCGCCCTATAGCGATCATCACCCATGGGTGCATACGATGATCATTAAGGCCTTTTTTTCCATGGGTTATGCTGTAAGCGGCAGTGTATACGGAGGGATAGCAGCATATACCTTCATTCAGATGGTGCTTGTTGCAATGGCGGTTGCTTATGCAATTGAATCCGTGACCGAAGGGATTGCTCCTTCGGATGCAAGGGGACGTACATGCCGGATATTTATGCTGCTTGGCTTTATTATATTTCCCTACAATCTTGCCTATTCCATCACGATGTGGAAGGATGTACTTTTCTCCGCAGCAGTCCTGATCCTGACGGTGACTTTATACAGAATGTACGTGACCGGATCTTCAAAATGTGAGAACGGTTGCGGAAAGTGCAGGGATATCATTCTCTTCGTAATAAGCAGCCTTGGTATGTGTCTGCTGCGCCATAACGGTTTGTATGCCTATATACTGACGATGGTCATCGTCCTTATATATGAATGTGTCAGCCTGAAAAAAGGGACTGATAGAAAAAGTGATGGCAAACGTGCACTAAAGGTTCTTATTGCCTCGATAGGTACTCTTTTGGCGGTTGCCATTGTGCGGGGACCGGTCATGAGAGCATATAATGTAAAAGCTGGCGATTTTGCCCATAACATTCCCATACCCCTGCAGCAGATAGGAAGAGTCGTATATGACGGTTGTACCCTTACTGATGATGAGTGGAGGATGCTTGAGAGGATCAATGACACGCAGTTTATAAGGGGTGAATATACTCCGGGAGGCGCAGATCCCATGATGCAGTGGGTGGTATTCGGTGATGAAGAATATCTGCTTACGCATAAGGGAGATTATGTGACCTTGTGGCTTAGGCTTGGACTTAAGTATCCCGAGGAATACCTAAGAGCCTATATTGACCAGACCAAAGGCTACTACACGACCATGCCGCCGGAGCAGACGGAATACTACGGGATATTGGCCAATGATGACGGACTGGAGCCAAAACCCGTGGTCGGGGCACGTATAAGGATCAAGATCAATGAGATCTGTGAGAAGCTGCATACGGTGTTGCCTGTGTATGGCATATTCTACAGCATGGGTGCGTGCTTTATGATGCTTATATTTGGAGCGGGGGTTGTGATCCTACAGGATAAGAGGATGGCTGGCAGGTTGCTTACATATCTTCCGGTAGTGACGCTTACACTTACACTGCTTATAGCCACCCCACTATGTGCGGACTTAAGATACGCATATCCGCTTATGCTTACTATGCCGACACTTATGTGTATCACCTATAGGGGTTGATGGGATCGACGGAACCGTTATTCGGTGTGTCCGTTACAGGGCACAGGGCTTGGAGGGTTGAATGAACAGATATAAGAAAAAGATATTCGACATAATCGAGATCGGCAATAGGGATAATATGCTGAGTATGACCTTTGATGTGGTCATTGTGGTCACGATAGTGCTCAATCTCTTTGTCACGCTTGCGGATACATTCAGTGAGATGGCTCGTTATAAGGTGTTGTTTGACAGCATAGAGCTTATTACCATCATAATCTTTACCATCGAGTATATCCTAAGAGTGTGGACCTCGGAATATCTCTATACCGACCGCTTTGAGAGGGATAAGTCCTTCACGAAGGGCAAGGCAGCTATTCTTTTTATATTCTCCTTCTACGGTCTCATAGATCTGCTTACTATCCTGCCATTCTATCTGCCCTTCATATTTCCGTCAGGCGTTGTGGTGTTCAGGCTGCTTAGGGTATTCAGGATATTCAGACTTTTTAAGATCAATGCACAGTACGATGCATTCAATGTCATCACAAGCGTGCTTAATGACAAGAAGAATCAGATCATATCAAGCGTATGTCTTGTGTTGATACTCATGGTAGCATCAAGCCTTGGCATGTACAGTCTTGAACATGATGCACAGCCGGAGGTGTTCGAGAATGCTTTCTCCGGAATGTGGTGGGCGGTATCAGCGCTTCTTACTGTGGGCTATGGTGATATCTATCCCATCACTACTGCCGGCAAGATACTTGGTATCATAACCGCCTTCCTCGGAGTCGGAATGGTGGCTATTCCCACAGGTATCATAAGTGCAGGCTTCGTCGAGCAGTATACCAGACTTAAGGTTACGGACAATTATGTTAAAGATGACCGCATTAAGAGTGAGGTCATAACCGTGGGAGAGAGTCATAGCTGGGCCGGACAACAGATCGCGGAGATAGAACTGCCCCAAGGGAGCCTTGTGGTATCCATATTAAGGGATAATGATACCATAATCCCAAGGGGAGAGACTATGGTGCACGCAGGAGATAAAGTGGTGCTGATAAGCAGCTTTTCCTGATATGCTTCTAAGACGTATTGACTATTGATAATCTGGCTTGTTGGTGCTAGAATATTAAAGATTTATAAAGTATTCGGAGACCGTATATGAAATTCACTCCCATTTATGCGGGTAAGTTAAGCGAAAGCCCTGATAAAGAGAAGACTGATGAACTGACGGTCCGCTTTAAGGAAGGACATGCCATAGGCTCTGTCACTGTTGCGGATGGTTTTCTTTTTGTGAAAAAAGGCTTACGCAACTATTATATTGAATATACGGATGCCGAGAAGATATTCAGGCGGGTGCGGAGGCTTCATGCCAATATCTGCTGCGGAGACGGCGATATAGAGGTAGAGCATCTCGTGATCATGGCAGACGGCAGGGAGCTTATGGAGGTGACACTTCCGGACAGAAAAGCTGCACAGATGCTTATGAATGATCTTAAGGAGAAGGCTCCTATGCTCGATACAACAGCTCCTGTAAGAGCGGATGTTGCGGATCCCAACGGAGAAAAAGTATCATGATAAAACCTTCTGATATCAAGAAAAAAGCAGAACCGGGCTATAAGATAAGAGGTCAGGTTCTTGACTACGGACTTAAGCTGACGACGGATGAGATCCTTGAGAAATTCATGGAATCATACTCGGTGTACTACAATATAACCCGACATACGCCGGACTTTGATGCGGAAGCGGTATTTGATTCTAAGGGAGAACAGTATTTCCTTATTAAGGCGGCTAAGGTCGCCGAGATGAATACATCGGAATATGTGTATTTTAAGAAGCTTAAGAGACTGACGGCGGACGAGCTTACGATACTTGATAAGAAAGCATGGGAGCTTGGGATATCTCATGCGAAGCCATCATCTAAGCATAAGAATACGGATGCGGTACTTATAGTGATAGCCGATTCGGTAGATGAAGATGCAAGGGAACTTGCAAGGAAGCTTAAGCACAGTAAGAATTATAAGTTCGCCCTGCATGGGTATTCGAATTACAGATTGGTTGTTGTCGAGGCTACGGAGGGTAAGGCATATTTTAACAGACAGGCATGCATCCTGATGGGTCTCGTTGGCAATATACTGGTTCGCAGGTCATAGCCTGGAACCGCGCATAAGCGCAAGATTCTCAGATGAAAAGGAGAGAGGAAAATGACAGCACTATTAATTATTCTTGCTGCTATAGCACTTCTTATCGTGGGCTATATCACATACGGCTCATGGCTTGCTAAGCAGTGGGGCATCGACCCTTCAAGAAAAACTCCTGCTATTGAGAAGGAGGATGGTGTAGACTATGTAGCCGCACCTCCTGCAGTCCTTATGGGACACCATTTCTCATCAATCGCAGGCGCAGGTCCTATCAACGGACCTATTCAGGCATCCGTATTCGGATGGCTTCCCGTATTCCTGTGGTGTGTGATCGGAGGTATCTTCTTCGGCGGATTACAGGATTTCGGTTCACTTTTCGCATCTATCAGACATGAGGGTAAGTCACTTGGTGAGATCATTAACGATACCATGGGCCAGAGAGCCAAGAAGCTGTTCCTTTTATTCGGACTTCTGGTTCTTATACTGGTTATAGCTTCATTCGTCAATGTCGTTGCAGGTACTTTCTTCACGGAGGAAGGCGGCTTCGGCTTCACGGGTTCTCCTACGAACAATCAGACGACGGCTATGATCTCGCTCTTATTCATAGTACTCGCTGTTGTCTACGGCTATGTGACCAATAAGCTGAATATCAAGACGGTTCCTGCTTCTATCGCAGGTATTATAGGCATCATCATCATTACCATCATCGGTCTTAACTGTGGTTTTGTAATGGGACGTACAGCATGGATCGTATTCATCGGTATATATATCGTTGTAGCATCACTTGTGCCTGTATGGATACTGCTTCAGCCCAGAGATTATCTCTCAAGCTTCCTGCTTTACGCCATGATGGTTATAGCAGTTGTAGGTATCCTTGTATCAGCCTTCACAGGCTCTGCACAGTTCACAATTCCTGCAGTGACAGGATGGAGCACGGGAATCGGCAATATGTTCCCCGCACTGTTCATTACGGTTGCTTGTGGAGCATGCTCAGGCTTCCATGCACTTATATCTACAGGTACAACATCTAAGCAGCTTCGTAACGAGAAGGACGCTAAGCCCATCGGTTACGGCTCAATGCTTATCGAGTCTGCGCTCGGTATTGTATCTCTTATAGCAGTAGGTATGGTATATGCCAAGTACACAGAGGGCGGCTTCGGTTCTCCTTCCGCAGCATTCGGTGCAGGTATCGCAACAATGTTCGGCGCTGAGGGAACAGGTATCTACAATACCATATCTGCACTCCTTACACTTGCCGTATCAGTATTCGCTCTTACATCACTTGATACAGGTACACGACTTTCAAGATTCATGTTCTCAGAGCTCTTCCTTAAGGAGAATGAGGCTACATGGAAGGATGCGTCAGGCATTCGTAAGATCCTTGCACATCCCCTCTTCGGTACAACTACAATGGTTGTTATCGGGTGTGTACTCGGCGGACTTAAGCTTTCTGCTATATGGGCACTCTTCGGAGCAGCCAATCAGCTCCTTGCAGGTATCGCCCTCCTTGCAGTATGCACATGGCTCGGTGAGGTAGGCAAGAATAATAAGATGTTCTACATACCCATGGTATTCATGCTTTGCGCTACACTTACTTCACTGGTACAGACCATCATCAAGAAGTTCGGTGCCATCGGTGGCGGTGAGGCAGTATGGGGTGACTGGTTCCAGCTTGTATTTGCCATAGCTATGGTAATACTTGCAGTGATCCTTGTGATCGAGGGTGTTCAGACCTTCCAGAAGCAGGCCAAGGCTAAGAAGGCATAAGACATTGCAGATGTATACCCATCGTTAGATGCGCGGTATACGATATGACTTGATAATAGAGTAACAAAGGATCCGGAATATACACATCGTACATTCCGGATCCTTAATTATTAATGTTCAATACAATTATATGGGGATGTCTTCAATCGCGACAACAGCCTGTGGGAAAAGGTCAGGAAAACAGTTTATCCGAAAATCCTGGCTGCATTCTGCCGACCAAGGGCGAACTGCCTCTCCAATACTTCATCAAAATTCGAGGTCTCGAAGGGCTTAAGAGGATTCTCATTACTGCCTGTGGAGCCTGCCAGTCCGGCAAGAGCGGAATAATCGGTCTTAGGAGCACGCACTACATCAGACCCTATAGGATTTATAGGATTCATGCTGTTGGCACTTACTCTGTTGGTGTTGTAAAGATAGGGCATCTGTGCTCCGTATGCAGCCGTAGCGGTCATCGAAGCATATGAGCCTACTGCTCCTATTGCCATGATCATATCCTCTTATGCATAATAACTCTCATATTCTGTATCGGATATTAACCGAAAAATCTTTAGACTGATTTTATCATTTTAGTGAAGATCTGCCAATTCCGATTTTCACATTTTCTACATTACAAGAACACAATTTGAACACATTCTCCCTATAAAATGGACAACATATAAGGCGTAACACATTGCAGGACAGAGTGTGTTGCAAGGAGGTGACAGATATAGATAAGCAATACAGACACGAATGGAAGCACGAGATCAATTATTCGGATCTGATCGCCATAAGGCAGAGGCTTCGGGCGGTCGCCACATTCGATACACATGCCCCGGAAGGGAGATATCTTATAAGAAGCCTTTATTTTGACAATATTGATGATAAGGCTCTGAGAGAGAAGACGGATGGAGTCAACAGAAGAGAGAAGTTCAGGATAAGGTATTACAACGGTGATACGACCTTCATCAATCTGGAGAAAAAGAGCCGTCTCGATGGTGTGGGTACCAAGTACAGCGCGAGACTGTCATACGAACAGGCACAGGCTATTGTGGACGGTGACATTGATTGGATGATGGATACGGACAATCCTCTCATACAGGAGCTGTACTGCAAGATGAACTATCAGGGTATGCGGCCGAAGACCATCGTGGATTACACCAGAGAGCCGTATATATACGCGCCGGGCAATGTCAGGGTGACATTCGACTACAATATAAGGACAGGCCTTAAGTGCACTGATTTCCTTAATACGGAGTGTATCACGATACCGGTGGGAGATTATTCTCCCATAATCCTTGAGGTAAAATGGGATGAGTTCCTGCCTTCCATAATCAGGGATGCGGTTCAGACCCCCGGAAGACATGTAACGGCTTTTTCAAAATATGCAATATGCAGGATGTACGGTTGATCATGGTAAGTTGTTATAGCAGAATCTGATCTATATAAGAAAAGGAGAAAACAAATGACATTCAGTGATATCTTCAAATCAAGCTTTCTTGAAAATGTATCTGCGGTAAGCGGATTCGATATGGTGCTTGGGCTTTTGCTTGCCTTCGCACTGGGACTTTTTATCTTCTTCATATATAAGAAGACATATGCGGGAGTCATGTACTCTTCAAGCTTCGGCGTTACACTAATAGCCCTTACGATGATCACGACTCTTGTGATACTTGCGGTGACAAGCAATGTGGTCCTGTCTCTTGGTATGGTCGGTGCCTTATCCATCGTAAGATTCCGTACAGCCATTAAGGAGCCTATGGATATAGCGTTCCTCTTCTGGGCCATAGCAGCCGGTATCGTACTGGCGGCAGGACTTATCCCCCTTGCGGTATTCGGAAGCGTATTCATAGGAGTGATCCTGCTCATCTTCGCTAATCACAAGGATATGAGCAACCCATATATAGTAGTCGTAAGGTGCGACGGGCATGACAGTGAGGTTAAGGCCACAGACTATCTTAAGGCTCATACAAAGAGATGTACGATTAAGAGTAAGTCAGCCAAGAAGGGCGATGTGGAGCTTAATCTTGAGATAAGACTTAAGGATGACAATACGGACTTCGTCAACGAACTGTCGGATATTAACGGCGTATACAGTGCCGTTCTCGTAACATACAATGGGGACTACATGGGATAACATCCGGGGGATGTTATCCCGCCACGAATTGACGCGCCAGGCGCGGCAGTGGCGCGGAGGTAACAGGTAATTCACATGTCAACACATAAACACATAGACATAATATGCATAGTGATAACAGTTCTGGCACTTCTTGCAACCGTCATATTCATGAACAGTGAAAAACTGGGAGTGACTAAGATAGTGGATGAGGATGCGGAAGGCTATGAGACTGTGGATGGATTCACGACCAATGATCTGAAGGATGACTGGGATACATCCTCTGCAACAGTCATCACCCTAGACGGTGATGATGCATCAGTATCCGGCAAGGGAGCTTATGCCTATAACGGAAGCATATATATAACGGGAGCCGGATACTATGTCATCTCGGGAGAACTGACTGACGGAAGTATATATGTGGATGCGTATGATTCATCCAAGGTATGGATACTCTTAGACGGAGTAACCGTTAATTGTTTTGATAGCGCAGCTATCTATGTTGATCAGGCAGAGAAGGTATTCTTAACTCTGGCAGAAGGAAGCATTAACAGTCTAAGCAGTGGAGACACCTACAGCGATGAGGCTGTAGAGGACGGTGCAGGTGGCGTGATATATACCCATGACGACCTTACGATCAACGGAAGCGGAACACTTAATATAACAGGTGAGTACAAGCATGGAATAGAGTCCAATGACGATCTTGTCATAACAGGCGGAGTCATAACCGTGACGGTTCCCGAGGACGGATTCCATGTCAATGACAAGATAGGTATAACGGGTGCAGACATTACCATACATGCAGGAGACGACGGAATACATTCCGACACATCCTTCTTAATGGCGGACGGAAGCCTGTATATAGATGAATGCTACGAAGGTATCGAAGCGCCTACTATAGATATCCGTGACGGAGACATAGAGATATACTCAACTGATGACGGTATGAATGCCAACGGAGGAAGCGGCGGCTTTGGCGGCGGTATGCAGGGCGGATTCCAAGGAGGTATGCAAGGTGGCTTTGGCGGCGGCATGCAGGATGGATTCCAAGGAGGTATGCAAGGTGGCTTCGAAGGCAGAATCCAGGAAGGTGTCGAAGACGGTGTAAGCCCGGCTGCCATGAACGATGCTACAGGTGATACAGGTGAGACAGATGAGACATGGATACATATAAGCGGCGGCAGCATATATATATGCAATGACAGCGGCAATGACGCTGATGGTCTTGATTCTAACGGAGACATAATCATAAGCGGAGGAGCTGTAAGAATAAGTCTTGTGAATACAGGCTCCAACAGTGCCATAGATTATGGAAGCGAAAGCGGCGGTGTATGCGAGATAAGCGGCGGTACTGTCATAGCCTGCGGAAGCTATTCAATGGCAGAGGCTTTTGATTCCACATCCACACAGTGTGCGATACTCTACATATACAGCGAAGGGGCAGAAGCCGGAACTGAGCTTAAGCTTCTTGATGAAGCCGGCAATACACTGCTTGAGTGGGAAGTGCCGTGCAGCTTCTCTGCAATAAGCCTAAGCTGTCCCGAACTTAAGACCGGCAATACTTATACTGTAGTAATAGGCGATGAGGAAGAAGAGGTGGATCTTAAAGAGACATCCGCTTCATACGGAGATGCCACTTCCGGCGGCTTCGGAGGCAACCACATTATGGGTGGCGGAATGATGAAGCGGGGCGAAAGAGGCGGCTTCGGCAGCGGTAAAGGCGGTATGATGAGACCTTCCGGATCTGAGGCGGAAGGGACTATGCCGCAGATGTCTGACGGTGCAGAGATCACACCCGAAGCTATGACGAAGATGCCTGATGGTGCAGAGATCACACCCGAAGCTATGCCCCAGATGCCGGATGGCGCTGAGACACTGGGAGCCATGTCACCACAGATGCAGGGTGATTCGGATAGTAATACAGAGTCAGATACCTTAAGCACAAGTAAAAGTGTAGCTGACTATGATGCGAAGACTCTTGGACTTTTGGCGGTATCAATAGTCGTATTGGCTCTGGGACTGGGATTCGCACTGCTTTTCAAAAGGCGTCGCTAGAATAACAGAATAAACTGAATACTTATGTAATTATAATCCCTAATGTGTGGTATAATAAACCGTCCGGTGGACGGTTTATCACTCCGGCAGGAGTAGGATAAGTATATATATGTATTGTTATGATACATATGATATAATATTTACCATGTATTAGGGGTTATTCTATATTACATCAGGAGGAATTATGCAATACAGAACGAATCAGAAGAACGGCGATGAACTGTCGGTGCTTGGATTTGGCTGCATGAGATTTACTAAAAACGGGAACACTATAGATCAGGAAAAAGCTGAAAGGGAGATGAAGAAGGCTCTGGATCTCGGAGTCAATTACTTCGATACAGCCTATCTGTATAATGGGAGCGAAGAGTGTCTGGGCAAGTTCATGGAGCATTATGACTGCAGGGATAAGCTCAAGATAGCCACCAAGCTTCCGCAGTATTATATCAGGAAGATCGAGGATGCCGACAGATATTTTGATGAAGAGCTAAGGCGTCTTAAGACGGACTATGTGGATTATTATCTGCTTCATATGCTCAATGACCCTGCAAGCTTTAAGAGATTGTCGGATCTGGGTATCAGAGAGTGGATAGAGAATAAGAAGACTAAAGGACAGATAAGGAATATCGGGTTTTCATTCCATGGAGGGACGGTCAGGTTCAAGGAACTGATAGATTCCTATGACTGGGATTTCGCCCAGGTTCAGTTCAACTATGTGGATGAACATTCGCAGGCAGGCATTGAGGGTATTAAGCATGCCCATGAGAAGGGTATACCCATAATCATAATGGAGCCATTAAGAGGTGGCAGGCTTGTGAATAATCTGCCCGGGAAGGCGGTAGAGGAGTTTAATAACATGTCCCCGTTAAGGACACCCGCCGACTGGGGTCTTAGATGGATATGGGATCATAAGGAAGTGAATGTAGTATTATCCGGAATGAACGATGTGGCACAGGTAGAGGAGAATGCCCGTATTGCATCCGAGGCAACAGCAGGTTCACTTACTAAGGATGAGCATGCATTCTATAAAAGGGTGCTCTCTGCCATCAATGAGAGTATCAAGGTGGGCTGCACCGGCTGCGGCTACTGCCAACCATGTCCGCAGGGAGTGGATATACCCGGATGCTTCTCCGCATATAATCATTCTTACACCGATAAGTATATGGTGGCTCTTAAGGAATACCTTATGTGTACGACGCTACGCAAGGATAAGACCAATGCGAGCCGCTGCATAGAATGCGGAAAGTGTGAGCAGCACTGTCCCCAGAGCATACAGATCCGCAAGGAGCTTAAGAATGTGCAGAAGCGTATGGAGAACCCAATATATAAGATAGCTGCGTGGGGCATGAGACTTGTGATGAAGTACTGACAATAGATAAGATGCGAAAGAGAGGAGTATATGAAAATGTGTAAAAGAAAAGCGGGATCAGATATGGGAATGAGGGCAGTAAGTGCATTGCTTGCCGTAGTGATGGTGATGTCACTTCCGGCAGGCTGCGGCAAGGCCTCACAGAATGTGCCGACAGAAGAACAGAACGAAGGGATAACTGATAATGTCGCAGGCGGTGAGACTGACATATCCTCTGACAGTGACGGCGGCTCGGGGGCTGCGACCGAAGCAGAGCTTACGATGCCCGAATCGGCTGTATCTTCCATAGTATGGGAAGTGGCAGGCAAGACATATGTATTCGGTACATATGAGGTCATCTCATATAATGAAGCTTCGGGTAAGACCGATGTACTGTGGAAGAAGGATATCAGCCCGTACAGTGACGGAGATATCGGTATGAACGAATTCTCCGGAGGAAAGGGGTTAATATTAAAGGACAGGATATACATCTTAGATTCCCAGAGTGTCAATGAAGATGATATGTGGACCGAGACTCTCAGGCTATACAGTATGGCTTTGGACGGAAGCGATTTAAGAGAGATATTCACGAAAGAGGGACTGTACGGAACATATTCGAAGGATATGGCTTACGTGGACGGTATATTGTATGTCTATTATCAGACAGAGGAACCGCCCTTTTGCCTTGTGCTTAACGATAACGGAGAAGTGAGCAAGAGCGTGGATTATACTTCTCTTGATGTATACGAGTACTATGACAGTGATTACAGTGTTCCGTCACAGAACAATAACGGATGCAGCCTGGTATTCCCGGCTGTTACGGAGAAGGAATTGCACAGGCTCATCACATGCATAGACTATTCGAATCTTATCATAACCAATACCGATAACGGAGACACATCGGAGTATGCGGGACAGTCGGTAATGGCCATGTCCGGAAGTAAGATGCTTCTGTATCATTACAATAATACAACAGGGAACTGCGAATACAGCGTGCTGGATGCCGTTACCGAAGAGTATAATAAGCTTCTTGTCAGCGAAGAGTTTATCTCGGTTTTTGCAATGGATGATAAGTATGCATATATATACGGAGATATGATGGAACTCACTACTGATGATTCTGAGTATTACAAGCTTGATCTGAGTAACGGAGAGAAGTCGCTGCTATATACAGTCGACAGTAATGACAGGGCCATTCCCGGATATGCGCTCAGTTCAGTCAATGCTTCATATTCAGACGGTAAGCTTTATTGCGGGCTCAATACGGACTATGCTTTATCATATGCAAGGATAGATACGGCTTCGGGAGATACGACGGTGCTCCTTGATAAGTTCTACGATACGGGCATAGGTGAGATAGGCACATTGGTGGGTAAGAGCAGCAAGACATCATACGATGGCAAGGTCATGGCGACGGCAACAGCCAATGTACTTCATCTTGATAAGAGATTTGCCGGCGCCGATGCGATCAATGAAGTGATGGACGGATTCATGAATACGGCTCTTTCTTTTGTGGAAGATAACAGGGAGGAGTGCATTGAATGGTATAAGGAGAGCGGCGGAGAATACTTTATCCCGTATTCATGTGACAGTAATTTCGCCTATGTATCGTATAATGACGGTAAGCTTATCAATATAATGCAGGAAGGATATGACTATTACGGAGGCGCTCACGGCATGCCGTACTGGCATTCACTGGTATTTGATCTTGAGACCGGTGATCAGAAGACCATGGCGGATCTTTTCGATATAACAGAGGAAGAGCTTGATGAGATCGCAGTAGAGGCTGCCACAAAACATATGGAGGAGATTGGCGAGTACTACTGGGATGATTACGAGGATACGGTAAGGGAATATACCGATCTTGAGGTCGGAGATTTCTATCTGACGGATGACGGAGTGGTTCTTTTCTATGCTCCGTATGCGCTTGCTTCATTCGCGGCAGGCTTCCAGGAGTTCACCATACCGTATGATAAGCTAAACCCCAATTTCAGATGACTTTCATTAAGGATCATGATATATAAGCCATGTATACGTTGCTATACATGGCTTATATTATCTATTCTACGATTATCCGCTTGTATTTGCCCGATAAAGGATCCGGTCCCGGATCGGCCTTATCCAATGTGATCATGGGCGACATGATACCTATGCTTTTCATATACGCGCGCAGTAATTTCTCTGCCTTGAAAAAAGCCATGGTCTTATCGGTTCCCTTAGCTCCTGTAAGCCTTAAGGATATACGATTACCGGCATAGATGATTATCTGATATCTTCTGATGCTGGGCTCGTCCTTTAAGACCGAATCGATATCGGCTACCGGTACGACTATCTCCCTAACACCGTCCACGAACCGTATCTGATCGAGGCTCCTTCCGGCTATCTCTATCCATGGAGACGGATTGCCGCACAGACAGCCCTCTTCGTGCAGGATGACTTTGTCACCGAGCTCATATCTGATTATGGGTGAAGGGAAGCTTAACAGATTGGTGACCAATACTCTATCCGATTCAACTCCCGCAGGAACCGGGCGACCGAAGGCATCTATGGGTTCGAGTATCACTCTGTCATCATTAAGATGCAGGTGATGCTCTCTGCACTCATAGGCGATAACCCCGGTCTCTGCCGTGGAATAGGAGCTGGTGACATCACACTTGAATGCATCGGATATCTTCTTCCTCACATCCTCTTCAAGATATTCACCTTCCGCAATGATACATACGGGATTAACGGTAAGCCTTCCGGCTATCCTCTCATCTGCCATACGTAAAAGCGCCGAAGGAAAGCCCGCAATGACAGCAGGACGCTGCTTATTAAGAGCTTCGATAAGCCTTGATGTAGGACTCTGTGCCGAAAGCACCACAGAGCCTTTCTTCCGTAGAGGAAGGTATTTTCTTCGAAAGGATGCAAATACATTGAAAAAGTACGCACCATTGGTAGAGTATATACCGGAGAGTCTGGCGCCGTGTCTTAAAAAGCCCCACATATGCTCACGTCTGGAAAAGCCTCTTAGGAGGTGTTCGACACTCATGATACGGCAGCAATTATCATCATACAGATTAAGCAGAGGTTCACTGTCGGTTCCGCTGCTGCTTATCACATGGTATCTGCCAAGATAGCGTTTCTTTAAGTGATCATTATCCCCATTTTGTCCGGCTTCAAGGTAGGCCTGTATAGATTCCATGGTTATCCCGGGATCGGTTGGCCATTCGTCGAATCTTGTAAGAATTGTATCCTTGCTTATGGTTGGGATATCCCTTATGGTGAAATTAACAGGTATGTCCTCATACAGCTCCTTATATAAGGGGCTGTTCTCTCGCGCATAGGTCACAAGATCGTAAAGCCTCTTCTTACGAAGCTGTACCCTGTCCTTGGGAAGCATCTTCCGGTATTCGTTATTAAGATCTATAGCTTCGATTAATCCGATTTTTTCCATAAAATATATCTTAGAGTTAATTCATTTAATGGGATAAATATAGCATAAATATGATACAATATCCATAACTATAATTTGACCGGATTGGAGAGATGGCGGATGATCACAGTTGGAAACGGGATTTTTACACTTACGACAAAAGACACTTCGTATATAATGCGCGTGCGGGGCACAAGATATATGGAGCATCTTCACTACGGACGTAGGGTAATTCCTGATAAGGATGCTGCGGCACTTATCGAAAAATACAATAATCCCTATGGTAATGCCATCACCGTTGATACGGAGGGTACGGACAAGGATGATAAGGCAGAGCTTGCCGGTGTCACTCTTGATTGTATGGCTTTGGAATTCTCCAATGCGGGCACGGGAGATTACAGGAGCCTGCCCCTTATAATAGAGGATGAGAAGGGCGGCATATCCACAAGATTCTATTATGAGGATTCTGTGGTATATGAGGGTATATATAAGGACAGTGACAGGACGGGGATGCCCTATGCTGGCAAGGAATCGGTAAGGGAGAAGTATGTAAGGAAAAGTGAAGGTGAGGATACCATACACACTCTTGAGATAACGCTTAAGAATCACACCGACAGTGAAGGGGCGGATCTTAAGGTTAAGCTTATATATACGGTCTTTGAAGACCATAATGTAATCACCAGAAGGACGGTCGTGGCTAATGACACATCTGTCACATATACCATAAGAGATATATCAAGCCTCATGCTTGACATGCAGGGAAGGGACTACAGACTTAAGACCTTCGACGGATTATGGACAAGGGAGAGGCATGTAAGCGACAAGGAGCTTGTATCCGGGATATATGAGACCGGTTCCTTTAACGGTACCAGCAGCAATGGCCATAATCCGTTCATAATGGTATCTATGCCAGATACAACAGAGAGTAACGGCGGATGCTATGCATTCAATCTGATCTATTCAGGCAATCACAGGGAGAGAGCGGAGGTATCAGAGTACGGCAAGCTAAGGATACTTACAGGCATAGGTCCATACGGCTTCGCACATAAGCTTGCATCAGGTGATGTATTCTATTCGCCGGAGGCCGTTATGACCTACAGTCATCTTGGCTTTAACGGAGCCTCCCATAATATGCACGGATTCATAAGGGAGCACATAATCCCCTCAGTCTTTAAGGACAGTAAGAGGCCGATACTTATCAATAACTGGGAGGCTACATATTTTGACTTTAACAGGAAGAAGCTGCTTAAGCTTGCAGATGAGGCGGCTAAGCTCGGGATAGAGCTTTTTGTCCTTGACGACGGATGGTTCGGAGAGAGGAATGATGACACAACATCCTTAGGAGACTGGACCATCAATGAGAAAAAGCTTGGCGGAAGCCTTAAAAGCCTTGTGGATGAGATCAAAGCCAAGGGACTTAAGTTCGGTATATGGGTGGAGCCGGAGATGATAAGCGAGAAGAGCAGACTCTATGAAGCACATCCGGACTGGGCGGTGAAGGCACCGGGTCTTAAGCCGTATATGGGGCGCAATCAGTTCATCCTCGACTATACGAGGAAAGATGTGAGAGACTATATCGTAAAGAGCCTGACAGATCTTTTGCAAAGTGCGGATATCTCATACGTCAAGTGGGATATGAACAGACCGATTACGGATGCTTATTCTACAGGAGACACACTTCCGGGGACATTCTTCCATGATTATGTGCTTGGTCTGTATGATGTGATGGGCAGGATTACATCGGCTTTTCCCAAAGTGTTATTCGAGGGCTGCTCTGCCGGAGGCAACAGGTTCGACCTCGGAATACTTAGCTTCATGCCGCAGATATGGACTTCGGACGATACGGATGCGGCAGAGAGGATTAAGATACAGGGAGGGACATCCTACGGATATCCGCCTTCTGCCATGGGGGCGCATGTAAGTGCATCTCCCAATCATCAGACGCTTAGAAAGACTTCGATAGAGACCAGATTCGATGTGGCTTCAATGGGAATGCTTGGATATGAGCTCGATCTGACCAGACTTTCATCCATGGAAAAGAGGATGATAAGGAGCCAGGTAAGATTCTACAAGGATCATCGAGAACTCCTTCAGACCGGATGCTTTGACAGGGTATATGACAGAAATGGCACTACCATATGGCAGATAAGTGACGATAAGGGTGAGCATGCGATATCACTCTTCTATAAAGAGCGCTCGGAGCCTAATATCTCCGATGATGTTCTGTACGCGACCGGACTTAAGGAAGATGTCATGTACAGGGTGTGTGTAAGACAGGTAAAGATTCCGGTCAGGACATTCGGCAATCTCATCAATCAGGTCTCTCCGGTATATATAGCGGAGGATGGTGTGACACAGGCTCTTATAGGCAAGGCATATGCGCTTGACGGAGAGAAGGAGGAATATGTAGTAAGCGGTGCGCTGCTTATGTATGCCGGTATCAAACTAAACGGCAGGTTCATAGGCACCGGACTCGGAGAAGGGACAAGAGTCATGGGAGATAATTCATCGAGACTTTACACCATAGACAAGCTTAATTAGACAACAGGCAATAAAAATAGTATAATCTTCTATGCAAGTTACGCACACTTGACTATTACAGATGTATTCAGGAGGAAATAGCAGATATGAGCAAACCGGTATTGGTAATAATGGCAGCAGGAATGGGAAGCAGATACGGCGGTCTTAAGCAGATGGATTCCATGGATGAACAGGGACACAGGATCATTGACTTTTCTATATATGCCGCAAAAGAGGCCGGCTTTGAAAAGGTGGTATTCATAATCAAGCATGCCATCGAAGAGGATTTTAAGGAGTTAGTGGGTAAGCCTATCTCAAGACACATGGAGGTTGAATATGTCTTCCAGGAGCTTGATAAGATACCGGCAGGCTACAGTATCCCCGATGGCAGGACCAAGCCCTGGGGTACGACGCATGCAATAAGCTGCTGTAAGGATGTGATAGACGGACCCTTCATGGTCATTAATGCGGATGATTACTACGGTAAGGAAGGCTATAAGATGATGTATGACTTCCTGACAGGTACCGCAGATGATGAGAGCGCATATGCAATGGTAGCATACGAGCTTGGCAAGACGCTTACCGAGAAGGGCAGCGTCACAAGAGGCGTATGCAAGACGGACGATAAGGGCTTTTTGCAGGATATAGTAGAACAGAAGACTATAGTGATGAAAGGGGACGGAGCGGCATACTCTGAGGATGACGGCAAGACCTTTAAGGATATCGATCCCAAGACTCCGGTATCCATGAATATGTGGGGATTTAAGAAGGGACTTTTCGATAAGCTTGATAAGGCTTTTGTGAGATTCCTTGATGAAGATGTGGCAGGTAATCCTCTTAAGGCTGAGGCGCTTCTTCCTACGGATATAGATAAGATAATCAAGAGCGGACAGGCAACGGTTAAGGTGCTTACATCCCCCGATAAGTGGTTCGGTGTGACATATCAGGAGGATAAACCCTATGTCGTAGCCAATATCAAGGAACTTAAGGATGCGGGTCAGTATCCGGAGAAGCTTTGGCCGTAATAAGGAGATATTAAGGAGATACTATAGATGGCAATACTTGTAACAGGAGGTGTGGGCTTCATCGGAAGCCATACCGTGGTAGAACTTCAGAATGCCGGATATGATGTGGTGGTTTTGGACAATCTGTGTAATGCAAGCCGCAAGGTGCTTGGAAGGATCGAAGCGATAACCGGTAAGAGCGTTCCTTTCTATGAAGCGGATATAAGAGACCGTAAGGCACTTGAGGATATCTTCGATAGGGAGAAGATAGACAGTTGTATCCATTTTGCCGGACTTAAGGCTGTGGGTGAGTCTGTTGAAAAACCGCTTGAGTACTATGATAATAATATAGCAGGTACATTGACACTGCTTGATGTGATGAGGAAGCACGGATGTAAGAACATCATTTTCTCATCAAGTGCAACGGTATATGGGGATCCGGCTTTCGTGCCCATCACGGAGGAATGCCCCAAGGGAGTATGTACCAATCCGTACGGATGGACCAAATCCATGCTCGAACAGATAATGTCCGACATGCAGAAGGCTGATCCGCAGTGGAATGTAGTGCTTCTAAGGTACTTTAATCCCATAGGAGCCCATAAGAGCGGAACGATGGGAGAGAATCCCAACGGTATACCCAATAACCTTATGCCCTATATCACACAGGTGGCCGTAGGCAAGAGAGCGGAGCTTGGCGTATTCGGAGATGACTATGACACACCGGACGGCACCGGTGTAAGAGATTATATACATGTGGTGGATCTTGCCATAGGTCATGTCAAGGCTCTTAAGAAGATCGAAGAGAATGCCGGATTATGTATATATAATCTGGGAACCGGCAGAGGCTACAGCGTACTTGAGGTAGTTAAGAATTTTGAGGAAGCAAGCGGAGTTAAGATCCCTTATTCCATCAAGCCCAGACGCGCCGGAGATATAGCCACATGCTACGCCGATGCATCCAAGGCCAAGGCCGAGCTTGGCTGGGAAGCCAAGTACGGTATATTACAGATGTGTGAGGATTCGTGGCGCTGGCAGAAGAATAACCCGAACGGATATGATGATTAGATCACATGGTTTGATCCGATAAGAGGTTGTGTTGGAGAATTACAGAATGGATAGCAGGACAGGTACATATGACCAGGTAGACAGTTGGAATGAGGTGTTGCTCATCTACCGGTCGGCACTTAAAGAGATCAATACCAAGCTTGAGATACTTAATGATGAATTCCAGCATGTGCACAGATATAATCCTATCGAGCATATCAAGTCGCGTATCAAGACAAGCGAGAGTATAGTCAAGAAGCTTAAGAAAAAAGGATATGAATCCACGATAGAGAACATGGTGGAATATGTGGATGACATAGCGGGCATAAGGATAATATGCTCGTTCACTTCGGATATCTATCATATAGCAGAGATGCTTGCCAATCAGAATGATATCAAGGTTCTCGAGATCAAGGATTACATCAAGAATCCCAAGGCCAGCGGATATAAGAGCTATCATATGTTGGTAACAGTGCCCATATTCCTTTCGGATAAAAGGATAGAAGCCAAGGTGGAGATACAGATACGTACTGTAGCCATGGACTTCTGGGCAAGTCTTGAGCATAAGATACACTATAAGTTCGAGGGTAACGCTCCCTCTCATATTCAGGAGGAGTTAGTTGACTGTGCGCACATGGTGTCCGACCTTGATACCAAGATGCAGACTCTCAATGAAGAGGTACAGTCGCTCATTGATGAGGGATGATGGCAGAAACGTTTCTGCCGATGAAAGAAGCCTAAAGATGAGGAGTGCCCGGATACCTTGCGGCACCCGGGCTATTATGAAAAAATTGTCTAATCACTCGTTCCTTATGTGTTTATTTTATCAGTAATATATGAACAAAATATGAACGAGGGGTAAACATATAGTTAATGTAGACAAAAGGAGCAACGATATGGACCTGTTTATTGACAAACTTGCACAAAAATTCGCAGGGAACGAACAGAACAAAGGTGTTTTGCCCGGAGAGTCAAAGGAGATAAGAGAATTGAGGGAAAAAGTGGAGAATTATGAGAAGCTGCTTCAGGAGATGAAGCTTGTGAATCTTAAGAATATGGAGTCGGCAGAGAAGCTCCGTGATATGGTTGAAGCTGCATCGGAGACCATACAGACAGGCCTCGCTGCACCTGCAGCTTTAAGTGAAGAGGAGAAGAATGCGGCAGAGGCAGCGGCCGAAGCTGACAGAGAGATGATAAAGGAGCTTTTTGATAAGCAGAGTGACACGATCCATAAGGAGAATATAAAGGTATATCGCAATGTACAGGCGGCAGTGGGAGAAGGGCTTAGTGAACAGACAAAGTCGATCCTCGAAGCTCAGCAGGGAGGCTTCAAGAAGTCGGGAACGGGATTTTTGAAGGTTATGAGCGTGCTCATATTCATTGCCGTGCTGGCAGACATTGCGCTTAAGGTATTACCGATGTTTGGACTCTTATAGTATGAAAAAACTTACAAGACACTACAAGTATAACCGCTATGTCTTCCTTAAAACAGCGGCATTGGTGATACTTATCAATATAATAATGATACCGTCATGGGTCAGATATGAAAAAGACGAAGCCAATCTTTTTCATATTTTCCTTAATGGAGAAGAAATGGGATATCTCGGCGATGCGGACAGCATACAGGAGATCCTTGGAGATGCCAGAAGAGAGCTTGCGTTAGAGAGTGACGGAATAGTATATGTTAGCAGTAATCTAAGCTGTGAGGCATCCTCCGTTATATTCTCGGAGATCGACAGCAGGGCGGATATTCAGGAGCGTATGGTTGAGAACCTTCGTAAGAATATGACATCAGCCGATGAAGAGAGTGGCGAGTACGTGCATGCATATACCATTAAGATCGGTGATTACGTGGCCAATATGGGTAGCTTTGATGACGTGCTAAAGGTCTTACAGACAGCTCTTGACAGATATCAGGACAAGGATGAGTATGTTGCTACGCTTATCAAGGATCAGGCAAGAGAGCTTAATGTGCTGACGGCAGCGGTGGTCGCCAGGGAAGAGATCAAGGAAGAGGATGTGATAGAGCCTGTGAGAAGCGCAGGTTTTGAGAAGTTCATAGAAGACAGCGTGGCAGACGGTGATGTGGAGAATGAGGAGAAGGACTTCGATGACTTTGATTACGGTATTATGGGAATGTCGTTCGGAGACAATATAGAGGTAGTTGAAAGCTATATATCCAAAGCCAACTTAACCACCGTGGATCGGATGATAAAGGATATCGTTGAGGTTAAAGAAGTCAATACCATATATGAGGTCGTAGACGGAGACACCTTATCCGGTATAGCCATCAAGACCAATATCCCCATGGATAAGATCATAGAGCTTAATGATACGCTTGAGAATGAATCCTCGCTTATAAGACCCGGAGATGAGCTCATTGTAACTACCGAGGAACCTCCTCTTACGGTCAATCGTACCGTACGCGAGTATATTGAAGAATACTATGATGCCGAGATAGAGTATGAATATAACGATAACTGGTATACCACCGATCAGCAGACTCTCCGTCAGCCTTCCACGGGAAGACGTAATATCGTGGCAGAGACTTCTTATGCTAATGACAAGGCCTTAGAGAGAGACATACTTAAGGAAGAACTTGTCATGGAAGCTGTGGCCAAGATCGTGGAAAAAGGAACCAAGATCCCGCCCACATATATCAAGCCGATATCCGGAGGAAGGCTTACAAGCGGCTTCGGATACAGAACAAGACCCAATGCCAAGGGTGCAACCTCCAACCATCAGGGTGTAGACTGGGGTACACCTATAGGAACGACGGTTATGGCATCCTGCGGTGGTACCGTTATTCAGGCCGGATGGTCAGGAAGCTACGGATATAT
>CAJONG010000002.1 GCA_905235845.1 uncultured Lachnospiraceae bacterium | reverse complement strand
GTCTAAGGAGGTTCTGACAACTCCTTTATCCTTGAAGTTCAATGAATAGAAATTAAGCTCTCTGTCATCACGTCTCCTAACCGCTGCATAGGTACCTATCGTCAGAGCGCATGGGAATACATGACCTCCGTTATAGTCTGTATGTTCGCCTATGAGATTGACCCTTCCCGGTGCGAAGAATACTCTCACGCCCTCACTGTCCCCGAATGTCTTTTTGAATTCTTCAAGCATCTGATTCTTAATGTCTTCCATCAATGTAACCCTCACTTCTCATTATCTTATCTTTATATCCTACGGATATCATTAATAATATAAAATAATTTCAGGATTTCGTCCATACAATCTTGCGTAATACATCCTACATATAATACAATTAACCTGTATTTACATTGATCCGCATAATGGCGATATATTATGCCGCGGACGGGATTGATAAGGAGGGTTATATGCGAGTAAAGGAACTGATACTGGGGGCAGCTTATTATAATGAATACATGCCGTATGAACGGATCGATGAAGATCTTGAGCTTATGAAGAAGCTTGGCTTCAATACCATACGTATCGGCGAGTCGACATGGAGCACATGGGAGCCCGGAGACGGAGAATTCGATTTTTCCAAGCTTACTTCCGTGCTTGAATCCGCAGGCAGACATGAGATAGGTGTCATTGTCGGCACTCCCACCTATGCCATCCCTTCATGGCTTGCTCATAAGTATCCTGATATCATGTCCGTTACCAAGGACGGTCAACTGCTCTACGGTCACAGGCAGTTTTTTGATATAACCAACGAACACTACCGCTATCACTGCAACAGGATGATCCGTAAGATGATGCAGGTTATAAGCGGTTATGATTGCATAATAGGCTATCAGATTGACAACGAGACACGCTCTGCTGATGCCGCCGGTCCCGATGTTCAGGCTCTTTTTGTTGAGAAGCTGCGTGCGGAATACCCCAATATAGATAATTTTAACAGGGAATTCGGTCTGGACTACTGGAGCAATCGTATAGAGAACTGGGATGATTTTCCCGATATCCGCGGTACCGTTAATCCCAGTCTTTCCGCTGCGTATAAGCGATTCCTAAGAGACTGCATAACGGATTTTATATCATGGCAGGCAGATATAATCAGGGAATATGCCAAAGAGGGGCAGTTTATCACTCATAATTTCGACTTCGACTGGCGCGACCATTCGTACGGTTTACAGCCTCTTGTAGATCAGTGCCTTGCAGGTAAGGCTTTGGATGTTGCCGGCGCAGATATATATCATCCTTCTCAGAGCGAACTTACAGGTACAGAGATCGCATTCTGTTCGGATATTGCCCGTTCCATTAAGCAGGATAACTACCTTTTGCTTGAGACCCAGTCACAGGGTCGCATTAAATGGCTTCCTTATCCCGGTCAGCTTCGTATGCAGGGCTATGCACAATTGTCCGGCGGTTCCAATTCTATAATGTACTGGAACTGGCATTCTATACACAACGGACCCGAAAGCTACTGGAAGGGTATCTTAAGTCATGACCTTGAGCCGGGCGAGACTTACCATGAGCTGTCGAGATTTACCGATGAATTGGAGGGTATAAGCAGACATCTTATCAATCTCCGTAAGCCCAACAAGGCGGCCATACTTCTAGACCTTGATTCCCTTACGGCATTCAGCGAATATAAGGAAGAGCTCTCCCTTGATTATAATGATATAGTAAGGCGCATATATGATGCCTGCTACGAGATGAATCTTGAATGCGACATCATATATAAGTCATCTAAGCTCGACAATTACAGTCTTGTGATCCTTCCATCTCTTTACAGTGTGGATGATGTCCTGATCGGCAGATTCCGCTCTTATATAGAGAACGGCGGACACATGATAGCCACCTTCAAGAGCTTTTTCGCAGACAGAGAGCTTAAGATCTTCTCCGACACGGCTCCCCACGGCATGACCGATGTCTTCGATGTAAGCTATGACATGTTCACTATCCCCGATTCTGCCACCGTAATGTTCGACGATGGACAGGAATTCAATATCGACAGCCATATCGAACTGTTACAGCTTACAGGAGATGCCGTCCCATGGGCCAGATATTCACACCCTTACTGGAACAGATATGCTGCCATTGCGCACAGCAGATACGGACAGGGATCAGCCACCTATATAGGATGTATGTGTGATAAAGCCGCAATAAGCAAGACTATAAGGCGTGTTGCACGTATTGCGGGTATTGACCTTCCCAGATATCAGTTCCCTCTCATACGAAGATGCGGGATCAATGATATGAACGAGCATATTGAATATGTATTCAATTATTCTATGGAAAATAATACGATCATCTGCGAACATGACTGCAAGAATCTGATCGGCGGCGAACACTACGAGATGGGTGACGGGATCACCCTGCATCCGTGGGATGTGGCTATACTTGTAGATGAAGACTGATCATGTAAGTGTGTTCAATATCTCAAGGCTCTTGAAGGGATAGTTCATGGTCTGTCTGCATGTATCCGCGGCTATCTCTTCAAGCTCCGTAAGTACATCCGGTTTTACGGTGAAAGTATACAGTTTTTCAATGCTGCTGTGTATGATATACTCTATGGCATACAGGGTGGCATTTTTATATGCGGCATTATCTTTGGGTCCCGGAAATTCTCCGTTAACTACAGTGGATTTAATCTCATATATGACACGCACCAGCCTGTTATCCAGACTTGGCTTTATAAGTGCCCTCAGGCTCTGATATAAGAGCTTAAGCATCTCCTTCTCATCGTTATTCTCACGGGTATAATAGTCTGCGATCTCCAGCATATACATTCCATAATATGCGTTATTATATTCTCTCCGAAGCTCCTCGAAGTGATTATGGACTTCTACATCGTTAAGTGAATAGGAATTCCTTCCTTCATAGAGCCGGAAGGTTGCGAATGTAAAAGGATCCGTAACTGCCACGAACCTGCTGTTGGGTCTTCTTGCGCCTTTGGCGAAAGCAGATATCTTGCCTCTTTTATCCGTCAGTATCACTACTCTTCTGTCATAATCTCCGGCCGGCTCACTCTTAAGTATTATCCCTTTTACCTCAACATTCTCCTGCATGGATTATGCCTCTGTCTCTTTTTCTCTACCCATTTCTTCAAGCATCTTATAGTAATTTTCATGAGCCTCACTGTACGCTTCATTGAACCTGGAATTCTCTCCCTTATGGAGGCTTATAAGATAGGTATGGGGGAGATTAGCCTTCTCCGGCTTGACTCTTGCGATTATCGCCACGCCCACATGGGAGCATGAATCCGACATATTCTCAAGATTGGTAAGGATATTAAGAAAGCTTATTCCTGCTCTGATGGTACATTTGCCGTCTCTTAGCCTGTCAAGATGATTATCATGAAGCGTATTGATAAGGTCATCCATAACCTCTTCAAGGGGCTCTATATGATAGGCCGCATCCAGATTACGCTTAACAAAAGTAAGCTTGGCATAGTCAAGTATGGTATCAAGAAGATCCCTTACCACTTTAAGCTCATTAAGTGCCGTCTTGCTGAACTGCACGCCTTCGTTATGCATCTCCCTCGCTGTCATGGCTATATTGTCAGCATAGTCTCCCAGATGCTCGAATTCGGTTACAAGCTTATGATACTGTTCGAATATCCTGATATGCAGATCCTCACTTATATGGGGCGAAAGCTGGACCAGATAATTATCCACCCTGTCTGTCAGCATATCTATATTCTTCTCTTCCGCAGCTATCTCATCCACAATACTGTCATCATAATCATCTATGACATCCAGCGCCTTATTGATATTAACAACAGCCGCATCGAACATGGCATTAAGAGCATTGTAGCAGCTTCTGAAGGCAAGGGCCGGGGTTGAGAAGAATACCGGATTAAGTGCGGATACGATATCGGAGTATTTACCCTTAGGCTCCTCGGCATCAGGCAGGATGCGGCGGCTGAGCTTTACAAAAATATTACCAAAGGGAAGCAATATTATGGCACAACCCAGGTTGAAGATCGTATTGGCATCAGCTATTGTACCCGGTGTCATGTGCATATTCCACAGCTCATCTAAAAGTCCAAGGCTGTGTGTCAACGCAACAACCGCAATGACGATCACTGTCTTACTTAGATTATATATAATATTGACAAGTCCCACTCTCTTCGATTCATTCTGTGCTCCGATCGAACAGACGATAGCTGTGGTTACGCAGTCACCCAGATATATACCCACGATCACGATGTATATGGTCTTAAAAGGTATCGAGCCTGCCATTGAGAAGGCCTGTAATATACCTATTGTCGCAGACGAACTTTGCAGTATGAATGCCACACCTGCACCTATCATATATCCAAGGATGGGATTATCTCCCATATGCTCAAACATTCTGCCCATCTGTCCGCCTTCTATAAGTCCGCTTACAGAAGAAGTCATGTTCATAAGACCCACGAACAGTATACCAAAGCCCATTGCTATACTTCCGAGATTATCCGATTTCTTAAAATGACAGAACATTATGAGTATGATGCCGACTATAAGAGCTAAAGGGGCAAGAGTTGAAGGCTGGAAGAACCTAAGTACAGGCGATGAATCCTCTCCGATATCCAAAAGCCTGATTATCTGACCTGTTACGGTAGTTCCGACATTGGCGCCTATGATAATTCCAAGTGATTGTTCGAGACTTAATATTCCGGCCGCCACAAGACCTGAAGTGATAACTATCGTAGCTGTCGAGGATTGAATAACGGCTGCTATTCCAAGTCCAAGTAAGAAGGATTTAAGCGGATTATTGGTGATCCTTTCCATTGCGACTTTAAGTGTTCCGGACGACCCTTCCTTAAGGCTTCCGCTCATAAGCCGCATTCCGTACAGGAACATCGACAATCCGCCAAGCAATGAGATTATGTTGAATATGTACATACCTTCCGACACCTCAATACGATATATCTTTTTACAATAATGCATATGATACATCGACTATGAATATCTCTGTTTTTCCAATATAATCATACATAATATTTTATTCTTTTTCCATAATCATAATTGCCAATATTACCCCCTTACTTTATAATAACAATGTTAATAAACGACAAAAAGGTATTCTAAGCATGAATTATTTGAACGATCTTATACATAATTATGTACTCATGGCTGCCGCCATAAGCTGGCTTGCGGCACAGATAGTGAAGACTATCATAGTTCTGCTTATCGATAAGAAATTTAATCCCGAGAGGCTTGTAGGAAGCGGCGGTATGCCAAGCTGTCATTCAGCCACGGTATGTGCTCTGTCCGTAGCCTCCGCTCTTGAATACGGTTTAGGTTCCGGTACATTCGCTATAGCCACCATTTTTGCCATAGTGGTCATGTATGACGCAAGAGGTGTTCGTCGCGAGACAGGTACACAGGCTGTCATAATCAATCAGATCATGGCTTATTTTAACAATGAGCATCCCGAGAAGATAGAATTCACAACAGAAAACCTGAAGGAGCTTATCGGTCATACACCCCTTCAGGTTCTTATCGGCGCACTGTTCGGCATAGCCATGGGCTTCGCCACGTTCCCCTTATTCCATTAGCAGATACGGATCAATGCCGTTTTTCTCAGTCTATATCCCTCTTATCATATCCGTAATTCTTCATGAGCAGATCGGACTCTCTCCAGTCCTTCCTTACCTTGACCCAGAGCTCCAGATATACCTTGCATTCAAGCATATCCTCTATATCAGGTCTGGCAAGAGAGCCTATCTTTTTAAGCATCGTACCGTTTTTACCGATTATGATCGCCTTGTGGGAATTCTTCTCGCATACTATCGTTGCGGTGATCCTTGTTAGCTTCTCATCCTCCTCGAAGGTGTCTATGACTACAGCTACCCCGTGCGGTATCTCATCCTTAAGACACCACAGAGCCTTCTCGCGTATAAGCTCCGCTACTATCTGTCTTAAGGGCTGATCCGTTATGACATCCTCTTCAAAGTAAGGCGCACCCTCAGGCATGTAATTAAAGAGATTATCTATAAGCTCCGGTACGCCCTCACCCGTCTTGGCGGATACGGGAATTATCTCATCGAACTTACATACATTCTTATAGGCTTCGATAACTTCAAGTATCTGCGCCTTATTCTTAAGCGTATCCGTCTTATTGATGACAAGTATCCTTACTATCCCGTCAGCCTTGGATAATTCTTCTGCTATAGCCTGCTCTCCGGAACCTATGTATGTAGTCGGCTCCACTATCCACATACAGGCATCCACATCGACTATGGACTTCCTTGCCACGCTCACCATATAGTCGCCTAACTTATTCTTGGCCTTATGTATGCCCGGAGTATCAGTGAATACTATCTGACCCCGATCTTCCGTATATACCGTTCTTATCCTGTTACGCGTGGTCTGTGGCTTATTCGATGTAATGGCGATCTTCTGACCTATTATATAATTCATCAGTGTGGACTTACCCACATTGGGCCGCCCGATTATGCTCACAAATCCTGCTTTTCTGTCACTATCCTGCATATCTCTTATATTTTATATCCTTGTTCATCTAAATATCATTCCGTGCACTTATTTACGGAAGGCACCGTCCCGTGCTTAAGAATTTTTGTCCGGTTTACTTACATACACTTCTGCCTTATTCTCTTGTGCACTCTCGCCTCTTGCGGCTGCCTCGGTATGCCTCTTAGCCTTTTCTTCCCTTTTAGCCTCACGCTTTCTCTTATTCCTCTTGCCAACTGCTCTTATTATGATAAGTGCGACAGCAGCAATGGCTGCAATAAGGATGATATAAGGCAGATTGATCACGAACCAAATTCCGAATTCTCTTAAGCCAATTCCCACATTCCTTATACTTTCGGCAAATCCTTCCTTCATACGTTCCACGGGAGTCTTCTCTTCCTCGACCACAACCGTATAGTCTATGACTTCCTGAATATCTATATTGACCGTACTGTAATCTATCTTATTGTCATAAGTACGAAGCTGGCTCTCCATGCTCTCAAGCTGATACTTAACATTCGTAAGTCTGTCTTCAATGGTGATTATGTCCTCTATGGTCTCTGCCTGATCCAAGAACTCAAGAAGTCTGTCCTGCTCCTCCTTAAGCATCTTCTTGTGGCTCTCCATATCCACATACTCTAAGGTTATGTCTGTTACTGACTCGGACTTACTTGTGATATTGGCCGTCTCTCCTACGGAATTGATGAATTCATCAAGCCTAGCCGAAGGGATACGTGCGGTTATATATGCGCTCTTGCTTGAACGGTAGCTTGAATATCTGCTTCCATAGTTACCGCTCATATTCTCTATATATCCACCCATGCCCTTAATTCTGGCATCAAGACTGACTAACAGCTCGTCGAATTCCTTGGTCTCCACGCTTAAGCTTGCATTTCTTATAAGCTTACGATTACTCGTCGTTGCATTCTCGGTTGTCATGGAAGCACCGGAACCGGTCGTTGTATTGTCATCATACATAGCCATATCGTATGACTCCGGAGAATTGAAATAACTATCTCCGGAGTCATACGAAGCTCTTGCTTCGGATTTGTAACTGCCCGATGTATTGCTACTGCCGCATCCCGAAAGCAATACCGTAATAATAACAACTGTTGTTAATAGTATGAATTTCCTGTTTTTCATCTTTTTCTCCCTCATTTAGAATCTATGATTTTTACTTACGGTTACATATACCTCTTTCTCATCCTCTGAAAAGCGGATGTGTCTCTTCAAAAAGCCCCTTTTCTTCTTCTATCTTAGCCTCCGCGCCTACTACACACAAGGCACCATCATCAAGTATGTTCTCACAGTATTGCGCCAGTCCTCTTATTACCTCCGGAGTAGTAGCTAAAAGCTCATCTCTCTCCTTCTGATAATCCTCCCTGTCATAATCACACATATATGCGCTCAGTGACTTAAGCGCCTTACCGGAAGGAGTAAGCGGTGTATCAAGAGTACTTATGGCTCCTATTATATACTGGGTCATCGTACGTTCATCCGCCTTGAAGCCCTTAAGGTACTCCGGTATCCCCTCGTAAATATCTATGGTATTCTTAATATTGGGGTCTCTGTATGAGACAAAGTAACTGTCGCCATTCCTGCTAAAGCCCGACATACATCCGTATGCTCCGCCCTTTACCCTTATATTGTTCCACAGATAGTCATATCCCATCATTACTTTCAATACACGCAATGCGCCCGTATACTTTATTCCTCTTTTAATAAAATTCCCCGCTCTGCACACATATTGCACCTGACCGGCCGTCTTAAGTCCTTCACTTGTCTTTTTAAGTCTTGGTGCATATCCGATGCAGGCATTACTTCCTTTCGGCAGAATACCCGACAGTTCAGACACGGATTTTTCAAAGCTCCTGTATTCGCTCTCACTTCCGGTGAATTCTACCATCAACTTGGATGATACGAAGAGCATTTCACTCAATTCCTTAAGTCTGCTTATTACCTCTGTCTTCCTATTGTCATAATCAAGTTCGATATCCTCTATGAATCTGTATGCATCATAGCCCTGCACCGCATCCACGGTCTTGCCGATCTTAGATACATAGCTTAATGCTCTCTGCATTGCCACACTGTGCCCTGCGCTTATCATCGAACTCTGATTCCTTGATTTGACCTCATTAAGTATCTCTAAGAGTCTGTCCTCATCGGAATAAACAGTCTCAGTGATCATCTCCTTCATCAGAGACATGGTCTTATCAATATCTCCTTCAAGGCACTTGGCCTTTAGATCGAATGTGACCCTGATATCATCCTTTGACTTGGAGGATTCATATACATTGACAGCCGGTGAGATTCCACCCGTATCTATGTATATCCTGTCGAAAAGCTCCTGATAAGAATGCTTATCGGTATCCATCACGCCGATTACGCTCTTAAGCAACGGCAGGTATGCGAAATGTTCCTCATCTATGGATGCTGTATCAAATATCAGTCGTACATAATCTATCCCATTCGTGGATATCGGATGATATAAGGCTGTGATGTCTCCTATACTTCTCTCTTCATTATATAGCCTGTCAGTCTCCTTCTTAATATCACTTATATTAAGTACGGGGATGGTCGCAAGAGCTTCTTTAGTATCCTCTTTCTCCTGATATGCGGTCAAAGCTGCAGTATCCTTAACAAGCTTATCTACATCATTAGCGCTTAATCCGGCCTTATATGCAGCCAATTTCTCACTAAGGCTCTCCTCCTCCTTTTCCACCAGTCCCTTAACAGGCTTTACAATGACAACGGTACTGTGATCATTATCCGTTATCCCTGCTTTGATAAGCTTCTCGAAGTAATCGGTCTCTATCTTCTTACGCAGAGTCTTGAAAGTATCATCTGCCTCTATATGTATAAAAGGCTTAAGGTCATCATACAGCCAACTGTCCAAAGCCTGAAGTCCGTACATAAGTCCCGGAGGATAATTACCGAAGTCTGCTTCTCTGTATCTGAATTCAAGAGCATTGAGCCCTGCTTTTAATGTATCTTTCTTAAATCCCGAATTAATTATCTCATCAATAGTCTCTTGGATCGTTTCGATGAATTCCGCTTTCTTTTCCACATCGCTGTACTTGGCGATTATAGAGAAGTAGGGTTGCTTAACACCGTTATCATATATGGAATAGACATCCTTGCCTATTCCCTTATCAAGAAGCCTCTGCTTAAGTATGGCACCCTGAGCTCCGCACAGAGCATAATCTATCACCTGCCATGCGATATATTCCTCTCTGTCCAAGTTATCCTTCATGGCGAAATTAAGGCTTAGATATGTATTCTCTTCAGTGGGTTCGTTCTCTGTTACCGAGAATTCCTTCACCACTTCCCTGCGATTATCAAAGGGCTTCTGCTCCTTTACTTCGGAATCGATCTCTATAGCATCAAAATGTGACAGATACTCCCTATCTATGAACTCAAGCTTTTCTGCCATATCCATGTCTCCGTAGAGATATATGTATGAATTGCTCGGATGATAATAGCTTCTGTAAGTATCAAGATAATGCTCATATGTAAGTGACGGGATATCCTTGGGATCTCCGCCTGATTCTACCCCGTATGAAGTATCCGGGAAAAGTGAATTAAAAAGTTCCCTTTCCAGAACATCATCCGGATTGGAGAAGGCTCCCTTCATCTCGTTGTATACCACGCCGTTTATCTTAAGCTCACTGTCCTTATCCGTAAGCTCATAATGCCAGCCTTCCTGCTTAAAGGTCATATCACTGTCTAAGATCCTGGGATAGAATACCGCATCCAGGTATACATGCATAAGGTTCTGGAAATCCTTATCATTGCAGCTTGCCACGGGATATACCGTCTTATCCGGATAAGTCATGGCATTTAGGAAGGTATTGAGACTTCCCTTGGCAAGTTCAAGGAAAGGGTCCTTAACAGGGAAATTCTTAGAACCGCACAGCACCGAATGTTCCAGAATATGCATCACACCCGTACTGTCCGTAGGCGGTGTCCTGAAGGCTATATAGAACACCTTATTGTCATCATCATTCTCCATAAGAACAACTCTTGCTCCCGTCTTCTTATGACGCAGGATGTAGCCCACCGTATCAAGCTCTTTGATCGGATGCTCCTCAATAAGCTCATATGCCCCCGATTTCTTAAAATCCATTGAATTATCCTCCATGTTGTATGTTATATCGACAAAGCCGACAGCTTAAGCTTGGATATCCTCACCTCTGTCAGAAAAGTCACATCCTTATTGGCCATTATATCCTCATTATCAAGTATCTCATCTATAAGGAATTCATCTATATGATACCCCGGCTCATTCTTACCGTGTCCGTCTTCGTAGAATACATTTAACAGAAACCTCGCCCGAAGCTTCTTATAGACCATATATGATGTACTGTCCTTATCCATATAGAAAAGATGATTCTCCAGTGTTGTGTCCTTATCCACTTCCTTAAGCATATAGCGGGAGATCACGGTTTTAAGCTTAAAGGGTATATCCTCCATATCCATCATCTCCCCATAGCTTAATCTGCCTCCCAGATATAAGTTTGAGAAATCCTGTATTATATGCTTGTAATCTCTGTCTGCCGTCTTATCCATATTCTTTCTAAATTATCTGATCGCGCGTAATTTCAGTAGTGAAATTAATTTTACATTTAATTATCTGAAGTATTACCGGGATCTATATCCTCAATTTTCTCACCTGAAAATCTAATCGCATCTTCTATGGTCTTACGGCTCAGCTTCGTCTCTTCCATAAGCTCATCTACAGTCACCTTACGGCCATAGGACTCAGCCAGTTCTCTTGCCGCATCCGCCACCTTATTGACCTTGGATACTATCTTCTCATCGCTTTTATGTATGTCACTTTCTTCGGATATAAGCTGTTCCATAGCATTCATCACCATGGAAGCCAGTGCTCCCGGTACTTCCTTCCACGACTCCAAAGCACCAAGCATCGTTACTCCGGCAGACAATGCCACATTGCCCTCACCTATAAGGTCCTCTATCGGCACTCCCTGATCCGCATACAGCCTTGCTATATCCACAACCTGTGGAAGCATGATCTCTATAACCTTAGTCTGGCTCTCCAGATGACCTGCCATGGCAGAGATATAATGTGCCTCCTTCTCTCCTTCACTGTACTCTGTAAGTTCTTCCAGCTCATTAAGGTACAGCTTAAGATAATCCCTGTCCTCCTTGGATAGGGCTTCCTCTATATCAATGGCTTCGCCTATTCCGATCTTTTTAGACTTAAGGTAATCATATACCGCATTCAGTCCGCTTACCGGCAGATTAAGTTCAAGGGCCGCCTCTTCCACCTGTTCCTTAGACACCATACCGCCCTGTTCTCTGCCCGCAGCCACCAGTTCTTCGATTTTTGCGGTGAATAATTCTCTATCCATTAGTTATCCCCCGTGTTGTCATATCTGATATGTGAATGGGTAAAAAGGTGGTCACTGCAATACTCATAATTGCCCTGACACTTAGAGCAGAAGCGGAATTCAAGCTCCGGATTGCTGTCGCTTGTCCTGCCGCATACGGCACATTTATGCTTGGATATCTTATTTTGCTCCGCTTTGGCTACATTATGTCTGTATTCCATGCGCTGCTTTGCCTGCCTTGGATTGAACTTAACCTTACCCCTTGAAGTGAAGAAGAATATCACAAAGTTAAGCAACGATGCACCTATTACTACCCAATATATCATTCCGATCAGCATTCCGTATCTGATACCTATGCTTATACACTCATATGCAAGTATTACAACATATATGATACCCAACACCTTGACCTTGATGGGTATTATGAAGAAAAGCAATACCCGCATCTCCGGGAATGTCGCCGCATACGCAAGGAAGATCGACAGATTGATATATGTCGTTGAAAAAGCCGGTCCGAACGTGGTCATTGCCGGAGCCCCGAGACCCCTCATTATCCCATAGAGTATGAAGCTTCCGGCTATCGTATACAACATACCCGATATAAGATATACGTTCAGCCTGTATGTTCCCCATACCATTTCAAGACTTCTTCCTATGCTGTAATAGAAGTATAACATGATAAGTACGAAGAAAAGATTGCTCTCACTGGGTGGAATCACAAGCCATGTGAATATCCTCCATATCTGCCCATGTAATATATATGCCGGTTCAAGTGTCATGAAGCCTATAAAATCCGGGTTGACCAGTTCTATCACATACCCGAAGGCATAACATATTATCAGGTATAAGGTTATATTCCTTATGGCGTATCTGCCAAGCTTTTGTTCCATCCTATCGCTAAAACTCTGTTTCATAGTCAGTCTCCGTAATTTGGTTCATTTCATTTGCGACATATATTCATATGATTCGCTTCCCCGATAAAAAGTCCGCATATATCTTACCACATTTTGGCATATTATAATAATTAAAAAGCCATTAACTATTAAACTTTCATAAATAATCCTATTATGCTTGATTTTTTGAGGGCTCTTAAGTAGAATAGATAGGATTGCTTAAGTTGTAATTCTACCTATTAAATGTGGTCACGGATACTACATACGAAGAAAGTGACGAGATAATAATGGCTAAGACACGATATTCACTTGGAATAGATATAGGTTCAACCACTGTCAAGGTTGCGATAATGGATGAAGAGAATAATCTTCTTTTTTCCGATTATAAGAGGCATTTTGCGGATATACAGGGTACACTTGCAGGGCTTCTTAAGGATGCGAAGGAATCTTTAGGGGATATAGATGTTCACCCCATGATCACGGGCAGTGGCGGACTGACATTAGCCAATCACCTTGATTGTCCGTTCACTCAGGAAGTCATAGCCGTTGCGACCTCTCTTGAGACCTTCGCGCCCAAGACCGATGTGGCCATTGAGCTTGGCGGTGAGGATGCCAAGATCATATATTTTGAGAATGGTAATGTTGAGCAGCGAATGAACGGGATCTGTGCCGGCGGAACCGGATCATTCATAGACCAGATGGCCGCCCTGTTGCAGACGGATGCCACCGGACTTAACGAATATGCCAAAAACTACAATTCTCTGTATACGATAGCCGCCAGATGCGGTGTTTTTGCCAAGACGGACATCCAGCCCCTTATCAATGACGGTGCTACCAGAGAAGACCTTGCAGCATCCATTTTTCAGGCCGTGGTCAATCAGACCATCTCCGGTCTTGCCTGCGGTAAGCCCATAAGAGGACATGTGGCGTTCCTTGGCGGACCCCTGCACTTTCTCTCTGAGCTTAAGGTCGCTTTCATAAGGACACTTAAGCTTGATGACGAACATACAATAGAGCTTAATAATTCACATCTGTTCGCAGCGATGGGGTCAGCGCTCAATTCCAAGGATGAGGTGTGCATATCTCTTGCAGCACTTACAGACCGCTTAAGTAACGGTATCAAGATGGATTTTGAGGTGGCGCGAATGGAGCCGCTTTTCCCGGATAAGGAAAGCTATGACGCATTCAGTGAAAGACATAAAAAGGCTCATGTTATAACCGCTCCCCTGTCAGACTATAAAGGCAACTGTTTCCTTGGTATCGATGCCGGCTCAACCACTACCAAGATCGCACTTGTCAGCGAGGACGGCAAGCTTCTGCACTCATTCTACAGCAATAATAACGGAAGCCCGTTACAGACAGCCATTGATGCCATCAAGGATATCTATGATAAACTCCCCGAGGGTGCAAGGATAGTTCGCTCCTGCTCTACAGGCTACGGCGAAGCGCTTATGAAAGCCGCATTTATGTTGGATGACGGCGAGGTGGAGACTGTGGCTCACTACTATGCCGCCGCATTCTTTAACCCCGATGTGGACTGTATCCTTGATATCGGCGGTCAGGATATGAAGTGTATCAAGATCAAGAATAGCTGCGTTGATTCCGTACAGCTTAACGAGGCCTGTTCCTCCGGCTGCGGAAGCTTCATAGAGACATTCGCTTCATCCCTTGACTTAAGTGTACAGGAATTTGCAGGTGAGGCGCTTTTTGCCCCTTATCCCATAGACCTTGGCACCAGATGTACCGTGTTCATGAACAGTAAGGTCAAGCAGGCTCAGAAGGAAGGTGCTACCGTAGCTGATATATCTGCCGGTCTTGCATATTCCGTTATCAAAAATGCTCTCTTTAAGGTCATCAAGGTATCAAGTGCATCGGAGCTTGGCCGTAATATAGTAGTACAGGGCGGTACATTCTATAATGATGCTGTCCTCAGAGCCTTCGAGAAGATCGCCGGATGTGAAGCCATAAGACCTGATATCGCCGGTATCATGGGCGCTTTCGGTGCCGCCCTTATAGCCAGAGAAAAATACGAGGAAGGCTATAAGTCCACAATGTTAAGCCTTAAAGAGATCACAGAACTTAAGTATGAGGCAAGTATGGCCAAATGTAAGGGCTGTACCAATAATTGCAGGCTTACGATCAACCGCTTCTCCGGCGGCAGACAGTATATATCAGGCAATCGTTGCGAACGCGGCCTCGGCAAAGCCAAGGTTGATACAGGTATCCCCAATCTCTTCGATTATAAGCTTAAGCGGCTCTTCTCCTACGAGCCCTTGGAAAGCTCCAAGGCGGTTCGTGGAACCGTAGGTATTCCCAGAGTCCTTAATATATATGAAAATTATCCTTTCTGGTATACATTCTTTACTAAGCTTCATTACAAAGTCGTCTTGTCTCCAAGCTCGACTCATAAGATATACGAACTCGGTATCGAATCAATACCAAGCGAATCCGAGTGTTATCCGGCCAAGATAGCTCACGGACATATAATGTGGCTCATACATGAGGGTGTTGACTTCATCTTCTATCCTTCCCTGTTCTACGAGCGAGAGGAATTCAAGGATGCGGGCAATCACTACAACTGCCCCATAGTTACCTCCTACCCTGAGAATATCAAGAACAATGTAGAAGAGATAGGACGTGGTGAAGTAATCTTTAAGAACCCTTTCATGGCCTTTACCTCCATCGACACCGTTATGGAAGCCCTTAAGAAGGAATTTAAGGAGATTCCCGAATGGGAGATAACGGCGGCTGTACACGATGCATGGGAAGAGCTAGATGCTGCCAGAACTGATGTAAGAAATAAGGGCGAAGAGACACTTAAGTACCTTAAGGATACCGGCACAAGAGGTATCGTACTTGCAGGAAGGCCCTACCACTTAGACCCCGAGATCAATCACGGTATACCGGAGCTTATCACATCCTACGGATTCGCAGTGCTAACGGAGGATTCGATATCCCATCTGGCTAAGCCCGAGCGACCTTTGATCGTCATGGATCAGTGGATGTATCATTCAAGACTGTATGCAGCCGCAAGCTTCGTTAAGACCGTGGATTACCTCGATCTGATACAACTTAATTCCTTCGGCTGCGGACTCGATGCCGTCACTACGGATCAGGTTAATGATATTCTGTCAGGCTCCGACAAGATATATACCTGTCTTAAGATAGATGAGATCAATAATCTCGGAGCCGCAAGGATAAGAATACGTTCCCTCATCTCTGCCCTTGAAGTCAAAAAGCGCAAGGGCGATAAACGTACGATCCGTTCAAGTGCTATTACCAAGGTGCAGTTTACCGAAAAGATGCGCGACAGCTATACCATACTCTGTCCCCAGATGTCTCCCATACACTTTGACATCCTTGGTCCTGCCATGGCAGCAAGCGGATACAATCTGGTAGTCCTTGATAATGACAACAGAACTGCCATAGATGCCGGACTTAAATATGTTAATAATGACGCATGTTATCCTTCCCTTATAGTGGTAGGTCAGCTTATGGCCGCCCTTGAATCGGGTAAGTATGATACTGATAAGGTTGCCCTGATCATCACACAGACCGGCGGAGGATGCAGGGCCACCAATTATATCGGCTTTATCAGACGTGCCCTGCGTAAGGCAGGACTTGAGCATATCCCTGTAATATCCCTTAACCTCGGAGGCATCGAATCCAATCCGGGCTTTAAGATCGATATCCCCTTCCTCTTACGCGCCGCTTACGGAGCTGCTTTCGGTGATATACTCCAGAAGACCGTATATCGCATGAGACCCTATGAGATAACTCCGGGCTCTGTAGAGAAGGTGCACAGAAAATGGGTAGATACATGCGTCCGCTTTTGTAGCAGGAAGTATCCCTCCCTGCATGAATTCAGGAAGATATGCCGTGATATGGTGGCGGAATTTGATTCCATCCCCATCCATGAGGATATTAAAAAGCCCCGCGTGGGTATAGTGGGCGAGATCCTTGTTAAGTACTCTCCCACCGGCAATAATCATCTGGTTGAACTGCTTGAATCAGAGGGCGCCGAGGTTGTAGTACCGGAGCTTTTCGGATTCATGCACTACTGCTTCTATAATCAGATATATAAGGCGGAGAATCTCGGTACGAGCAAGAAGTCAGCCAGGATCTCTTCGCTTGGCATCAAAGCCTTACAATTCCTGCAGAAGCCGGCTAATGATGCCTTTAAGAGGAGTAAACACTTTACTCCCTACAGCGATATACTTACCCTTGCAGACTATGCCAAGGACTATGTATCCATCGGCAATCAGACCGGTGAGGGATGGTTCCTTGTGGGCGAGATGATTGAACTCATACATGACGGGGCTACTAATATCGTATGTACACAGCCCTTCGGATGCCTGCCCAATCATATAGTCGGCAAAGGAGTCATCAAGGAGATAAGGCGTACCCATCCGGAAGCCAATATCGTAGCCATTGACTATGATCCGGGTGCCAGCGAGGTGAACCAGCTCAACAGGATCAAACTCATGCTAAGCAGTGCATTCAAGCGCTTGAATGCGTCATGATTATTGATTCATGAATTAATAATTGCCATGTAAGATTTACATATGTATTGCATGTATATTTAATGTATATTACAAGGTTATTACAGAGGGAATATTGAGGTATAGGGATACATGATAGAGAAAGAGAAGGTATCACTTAATTTCATTAAAAAAGAGCCCTTTACAGGCTCAGATACAGGTATGCGTTACAGACTGGCTAATAATGGCAATGATGAGATTCTTGCCACCATCTGGCCTGAACCCTATTCCTTCTACAGCACCGATGATGCTCTTAAGACAAGCGAGGTCTTCCCTCTCACGGAGGACGGTCGCGATGAAGCCGTGGACTGGCTTAATTCACAACATGATATCAGAGGGAAGCTTTGGAACAATGTTCATGACAAGCCTCTCTCTACGATTATGTGACCGATGCCAGCTCGCAGGAACTATATATTTGTCATAATCCTATGGTTGTCTGTGATCTATCTGCCGGAAGCACTCTTAAGGACATCCCGGTACCACTTCGCCGGCTCTCGTAATTCGTCATCGGTATAATCACCTGTCACCTTATCACACCAAGGCATGATCATGGCACTGGTTTCATCCTTATTGGATATATTCCATATAACATAGCTTATATCGTTATCATCAAGCAGCTTCATCCACTTTTCAGCTTCTTCGGTGTTATGCGCTCCGCCGCCGTCGGCCGCACAGGTCCCGAATTCCGTCACGAAGAGCGGAAGCTTTCTGTCGATGGCACTCTGTCCAACGCCCCTTAGATAGTCTCTATGTGTATCAGCATAGAAATGCAGTACATACATAATATTATCATCCGTATTTATGGGATCGTCGGCAGCCTCATCCACTCGCTGACTCCATTCGGGAGTACCCACAAGTATAACAGCATAAGGGTCGTTCTTCCTTATTATTGGGATCATCCTGTCGCTGTATGTCTTGATATCCTGCCATGTACAGCCCGAATTGGGTTCATTGCATATCTCATAGAATATATTGCCGTATGAAGAATATCTGTCGGATATCTTATCCCAGAAATCTGCAGCCATATCCTCATATATATGAGGATTGTTATCCGAAAGTATATGCCAGTCTATTATCACATATAAGCCAAGCTCTGTAGCCGCCTTAACTCCTCGGTCAATAATCTCCATGAGCTCTTCCCTTTTCTCATCGGATGTAATGCAATAGCCGTTCTCTTCCGCCGTATACATAGCCAGCCTTATCACATCTATCTTCCATTCATCTCTCATATACTCAAGGAAATCCCTGTTGATATAATCACCGTAGAGATTGATCCCATGGGTAGAATAACCGCGCAAAGTCACTATCTCACCGTTATGATCCACTAACTTTCCACTGTTATTCACATGTAATGCGCCGTGCTTGTCATACTTTGTCTTCATATCATTCTCCTCATTCCCCACTACCTCATCTATATTGACCGGATCTGTATAACCCGATGGACTTACTGTATTATTCTCTTTTTCATCCTCTGCCGGCTCAGTCTCACTCATTAGAAGGATAGCTTCCTCTTCCCACTTATCCGCATTATCGTTTTCCTTATTATCAACTTTATTACTGACTGCACAGCCTGATATAATGATCGCCATTATCAGACAGATCGCTGTAATAAACCTCCTTTTTCCGGCTACCATATTACACGCCCTGCTTTTTACCCATGAATCCTTTCATGGGATTCACCTTTTTTGCCACACTGTATATGTAGTCCTGCTCATTATGAAGATAATCCCTAAGCTCTGTTATCTCCTTATCCGAGAAGCCTTTATTGTCAAGCAGCCTGCCCTCAGGCACGACGAACTCTGCCTCCTTATCTCCATCCGTAAAAAGGACATATATGGCTTTTTCCCCATCCTTGCGTACAAGGGAGGATACATTCATCCTTATCTCACTGTTCATGAGTTCACCTTGATAGTTAAAAAAACTTCACGCCTATCCCCAGCACTTTATATCTTATGATAATCAATATAACAAGATGCAGCGGATAGAATACATAAAAGAACCATTTATGAAAATGGTGTTTGCTTCCTGCCTCACCATTATACAAAAATATAAGCATTAGCGGAACCAGAAGTATTCCGGATTGCATCAATCCACTTTTCCATCCATATGTCATGGCAAGAGCAATCTTTACCAGGCATATGAGAATAAGCCCACCCCATTTGAGCTCTTCATCATCCTTATAATTAACCAGAATAAGGGGGATCAGAACCGCTGTATATGACCAGTCTCCGAATGAGGACAGCAACAGGATTATAATAACAATTGCTATTTTAAAATAATAGTTGATCTTGGCCTTATCCCACACCCAGACTGCTATTAGTCCAAGAAAAAGTGTATATATCATGCCAAAATCACACGTCGGCCATCTCCCGTTCTCAAAGATACTGAATGGTATCCATGATATGAACGCAAAAATACAAAGTCTTGCAGCATACCTTTTAATATCACTCGTATGCAGATATCCCTCGGCAATGAAAAAAGCCATCGTGGGACCCGTAAGTCTGCCAATGAAATGCATCGCTATCCCAAGACCGGACAGTGTCGGCACAAAGGCCCAGGCTATATGGTCGATCACCATCGCGATTATGACTATATATTTAATCTGATTCCTGTTAAGACCTTTTACATGCATGTGTATCCGCCGTCAACAGGAAGAGCGATACCCGTTACATATAATCCTCTTAAACATAGTAAAATACCTGCCTTTCATATATTGTGAAATCTACCTTAATTCTCCCATCTCCATAGCAAGGTCCTTATTAAATTCTTCCTCGCTGTCCTTGCCGGATGAATTATTGCCGTTATAGCTGCCTATCGTAATTCCGTTCTTGGCCGGAGCCAGAAAAATACCCACTATGGTCCCGAAGAATATCCCTACCAGCAGAATAAGTATCTTCTCTCTTCTTTTGTACAGTTCATACAGCATTTTCTTCACTTTCCACCTCCTGATAGTCTTAACCGGTCGTCCAATCCTCGCTATAGTATATTTTACCATACACTTAGTTGTTTTCAACCCTGCTTACGACCATATCTGCTTACTGTTATATCACGCTCCGTCACAGGATATATCGCAGGTATCACGTACGGTCATACCATATATTCCGTCTTAGGATATCTCCACCTATACAGGCAAGATATTTATAAGTGCCCGTATAATCTGTGCCGAACTGTCTTCAAGTTCACACTACCTCCCCCTGAGTACTTCATTTTTTCTTAGCTGCATATCTACAAATTTGATCTTCCTATCATCATTACGAAGATAATACTCGCTTCCATATAAACGAATAAAGTTTTCTATAACATCATCCCTTGAAATACTATTATTTCTTAAAGTTTCCGCAAGGACCTCCATATCCTGTACGTCTTTAGGACGAAAAGATACTATCTTCATACAATACAAGTCCAGATCGCTGGCTACATATACTTCCAGTATGTCACCAAACGACTTATATAGCTCTGCATTATCAAACAGCTTATACGAAAAAGAATCTGAATGCATTACATCTGCATTGATCCAATCCTGCGGCAAACCGTACTCCTCAGCCACGTTCGTGCAACAGTTATATAGGTCCTTCTGTTCACGGAAACATATATCTATATCTACCGTAGATCTTCCATCATGATACTTGAGAGCCATTGCCGCTCCCCCAACAACAAGTATTCTGTGCAGACCAATCCCTGTGCGCTTAATCTCCACGGCAAGTGCCTCAAAATACTCATCAATATTCTCCCTATATAAGTATTCTTCCTCAACCAAATGTCCCACTGACTGCCTCCTGCACATTCGTGATCAACAATCCCCGGTTCAAAAAAGCCGGTATCGCTTTCCGAAGTTCCTGCTTTAATACTTCCTTATCCTCATACTTAAAGTACATCAGATACGTATACGGATCCAACACCAAATCATTGGTCTTTCGCATATTCCAACGTTCTATTCCGTAAATATAATCCAAGAATCCTGCAATATACCTTTTATTAATTCCACGAAACTTTGATACATCATATTTTGTTATGAATTCCCCGGAATCAAGCGATTTATAGTCATGCGCCACTGTAGACATGAAAAGCGTATAATTCTCATAGTCAACATCCTTAACAGGACGATATGTCCTGTGTATGCCCAGCACGCTGGCATATTGATCCACTCGCGACTGCATAGACTTGATGCTTTGCTCCAATTCCTTTCTCTTATCTATCTTGTCCCGTACATCGGAAACATCATCTGCGTGGACATATACACTCTTGACTTGTTGTCCTTCTCTATACTGAAGATAATAATACACCCCGCCCTTAATCTCACGCCTTCGAAGTGATCCCTTGGGATAATTCTCCAATCTTTTATTCAATTCCGTCAGTTTCTCATCCAGTGCGGTGTATTCGGCCATATAATCGTTCATTACACTACTCCAAATATTTTTTAAAATGATTGTAGGGTAATTCTACACCCATTTACGCTTTTTGTCAAAAAAGATGGGCACCTGACGTTTTCTCACGCCAAGTGCCCTTATATTCCATGCCGAACTGTATTCGATCAGGTTACTGGAGCATATGGGACTTGAACCCGTAAATTACCCGTCACCCCTGTTTGGTATGTAAAATTTTGCAGTCATTCTTAGCTTTACCAGTATTACACAGGCATAAAACTATGATTTCGGATAATGTCTAATCGAAAGCACATGCATCAATTTAATCTTTTACTTTTTATACACATTGAAGTATATAATTTCTGGGTTTTCAGGTGTTCCTGTTACTCTTGATTCGCAGTAATACCCTTTTTCTCCATTAACATCGCATTCTGCTAAAAGATACCAAGTATTCTCTGCCTCTAGACTTTCCGATATTTTCCCCGTCAGATAATGCAATTTGAATTTAGTGTACTGAGACTTTCCGTACATTTCAGTTTCGACCCATGCATCAACAGCATCTAATTCCGATTTCTGAACCAAATCATAGTTATAGGCACTAGTAATCTTAAACTCTATTGTCTTGGTTGAAGAATTTATCTCTATAATATCAATAATATAGAAACTCTCTCTTGTTTCCTCGTCAGTACGGACCGATTCAGTAAAATCCGCGTTAGACTTGTCTGCTGTATATGTTGCCGTATATCCAGACTGTTGAATATAATCATAAACATCACTTATTTTTTGATTAACGCACATATTTCTAAGTTCTGTTTCGGCAATTAATAAATCAAAAGGATCCTCTGTTTCCTCATCGGACGAAGGCTCTTGTTCATCTACCGTTGCGTTATTAGTCTCTATATTCTCATTACTCAACGAATCCTCCTTGTACTCCGCTGAAGCATCTGGTTCCTCGTCTTTCAATTCATTACTTTTCTCAGCAACGGGAATTTCCTTTCCGTTATCAAATAGCATATAACTCATATACATTATATTAAAACCATAATAATCTAAAGTAATCTTACCACCATATTCATTTTTTCCAGCGAACCAACCGTCATGTTTCATGTAATCGTACTCAAATCCTGCTTCCAACAATTCGTCTGCGTACCTATTTATCTGTTCTTTACTTGTTTCCGCAAAATAAATAATAAATGAACTGTCGCTTTCGCTTTCCTTCTCCCCAACCATCGATTGTGGATGAGGAATTAAATGAGCCCCCCCGTGATGTCGGCCATATTATCTCATCCATATGTTTGGGCGCATAAATGTCTATAGTTATAAGCTTCAGAGTTGCATTGTTTTTAAGCCTTATTTTATGTCCTTCGCTCGTGAATGCTGAGTATACTGTGTCAACATAATTATCTTGGTCGAGGGAAAAGCCGTTCTCTTTAGCATCTTCTATCATCCCTTGATATATTCTTGCCCGTTTTTTCTCGCTTCCTGATACTTTTGCATAAAACTCTTTATCATTATTCTTACTGATTTCGACCTTCCCCTCAGTAGGTGCCGAAATCATTGCTCCAAGCCCCGTTTTCGGCCAAGGATCTGATGTACCACATCCCATCAAAATAAGTAAGACGAATAGTAAACCCAACTCACAAAAACCTTTAAACAATTGCTTCATCTTTCCTCCAATTTCAAACACGACCACGCAAAAACATATTCCATTTAAGTTACGATCTTTCTTGAGATTAATTCCCTCACTACATCAATCAATGCCAATACGGCTTCTGATCCTTATGACTGTATCCCTTCATCTTCTCCTGGTATTCCGAAAGGATAGCATCATACTTATCAAATACCTTAGGCTTAAGAGCACCTGATTTGCGCATACTATTAAGGGCAGCCACAAGTTCCTTAAGGTTGTCCTGCGCATTGTCTTTATAGTTGTTCGCCATATTCATCTCAAGCCTTTGGATAATCTCATCCAGTTCTTTTTCAGCTTTGCTCTTAAATATACTCATCTGCCCTCGATTGTGTTACTTCACTACTGACACTTTTTGCCAATAATTGTTTAGACATCATATATTATACCATATTCAGTTAAGCATAACAGCAGTTGACGATTATAACGTCAACTGCCGGCTGCTAATAATCCAATGTAGATTATTTGTTCCAGGTATGCCCACAATTTTGACAGCAGCAAACCGTCTTCTGGATATTAACGGCTTTCTGCTTCTTATGGCCAAATATTGCAATTAGCAATGCCGGAACGGTAAACACCAACCACTTGATCGGAGCCCACCACCACCAAACGAACAAGTAATAGAGTACCCCCTTATGCTTGTTCTTAAGCTTGACCTCATTTACAACACTTACCGTTACATTCTCACTACCACACTTTGGACACTTCATGAAAAATCCTCCTTAATCAATTGGCAAAACCGGCTATACACATCCCTCATATCGTCTTCTATGCGGCTTAAAGCCTCCGCCTTATAGTTCTCCGGAATACCATAGAATGCCTCTGCGATCCCGGATGCAATACATGTGAGCGTATCGCAATCTCCTCCCAATGACACAGCATTCCTGACAACATCCTCAAAGTCATTTCCTTCAAGGAATGCCGTTATCGCTTCAGGAACTGTCTGCTGACAACTCTCCACATGGTGATAATTCTGTCGTATATCATCAAGGGTTCCGGACAGATCATATCCGAATTCATCGATGATATACTGCTTGATCTCATCCTTTGACTTGCCTGTCCTTGCAAGGTATATGGCAGAAGCCGTTGCTTCCGCACCTTTTATGCCTTCGGGGTGGTTATGCGTGACTTCAGCCGTAGCCCTTGCCACCTCTCTGGTCCGCTCTATGGTGTCATAAAGCCAGCCTGCCGAGGACACTCTCATTGCCGAACCGTTGCCCCAGCTTCCGTAAGGATTATCATCATCTAACTGCAGCCACCATATGAACCTTCCGCCATATCCTGCACTGGGATACTTCCTTCCCCATGCTTTCATGGACCTTACTATTTCATGACGGATACTCTCAGCATCCGCATCAAGGCCCGCATTCATCAGTCCGTCCGCTACCGCTATGGTCATCACGGTGTCATCCGTATACATAGAACTCTCTATGAACAAAGGGCCAAAGTCTTTGATCTTAGGGCTTCTGTCGAACTCATATGGACAACCCACGATATCACCTAATATAGCTCCGATCATGATCACGCCCTCCTCTTTATGTTCTTCTTATCACTTCTGTCATCATAATCCCTATCGATCTTAGCCTTCCATGCACCGCCTGCAAGTGTCGCATGCATCATAGCGGGAGCGCTTTTTCTGACAAGTGATACAGTCTCTTCCAAGACTGCATAGTTAAGAGCTGTCCCGACTTCATCGCAGTGATAGTTCGCCGCCCTGTCTGCCTTGATCCCCATGCTGCCGGCAACCTCGATCGCATCAATATTTGCACCTAAGAATATGAACTCCCAGTTATACTTCTCGGTCTGACGTTTGATCATCTTCTTGATCTCTTTGATCTTGTACCTCCTGCTGGCATTCTCCAGGCCGTCTGTCGTGATCACGAATAAAGTCTTACCGGGTCTGTCCTCTTCACGGGCGTATTTCTGGACATTGCCGATATGATGTATAGCATCACCTACTGCATCGAATAACGCCGTGCATCCTCTCACATAGTAGTCCTTCTCTGTCAGCTTCTTGACATCGGCTATGGGCATCCTGTCGTGAATGACCTCGCTCACATCGTCAAAAAGGACTGTAGAGACTACCGCCTCTCCTTCTTCTTTCTTCTGTTTTTTAATAAGGGAATTGAAGCCTCCGATCGTGTCTGATTCCAGGCCGCTCATGGATCCGCTTCTGTCAAGAATAAATACAAGTTCCGTTAAGTTCTCTCTCATAATGATTACCTCCGTAAGGTGATGTTTATCTGTTACTGAGGTCATTATATTTCTTGAAAGAGGCCCAACGGTCACTTGTCAGGCGACATTTGATATTTATATGATCTGAGTGCCTAGAGGCTGCTCTCCGTGCTCGAATAAAGCTATATTGATAGCGTATATGTCATAAACCTCGCGTTCTATAAAATACTGAACGATAAGGTCCTGCTTGCTGCATGGCGACAGGGCAAACCCTGCCCTGGAAAGAAGATCCTTGGTATCATCGAGGTTAAGCATAAGCGCAACTGCCAGGGCCAGTGCCGTAGCCTTGCTCGGATTCTTAGTCGTGCCGCACTTAAGCTTTGAGAATGCCTTCCTGTCAAGATTAGCCCTCTTCTGGACTTCGACATCCGTCATGCCCTTCTCATCTGCAAAAGAGAAGACCATTTCCATAAATGTCTTATCGAGGTTATTGACCACATCGTCAAGACTCTTGTGCGATTCAAAGGATGTTGCACAGATCATGGTCTCAATCTCAGCATCTTCGTATGGAAATGTGTCATACTCCATACCTTCGCTCGATGGCTTTGACTTAGCAGCCTTCTTATCCTTAGTCCTGATGCCGGATATGATATCTGACAGTCCGGTTCCTCGACCGCGTGGTTCTTCCGCGCTTCCCATCACAGACATTGCTGACGCCACCGGTGTTCCTTCAGGCTCAGATATATGACTTACGTGGTACTCTTCTTTAACCTTCTCTTCTACATAGTTATCGTTGATATATGCATCGATATCCCCATACAATTCAGAGGACAATGCAAAAGATTTCTCATCAAATACGACCAGATATAACTCAAGATCATGGTCCGCCATAAATGACTCGATCTCAGATAACGCGATCCGAAGTGCTATACCCTTCGGAAAACCATATGAACCTGATGCAAGAAGCGGTATCGCCAGACTCTCCACATCATTCGTGACAGCCAGCTCAAATACACTGCGGTAACAATCACGGATGATATCCTCCTCACCTTGATCACCACCCTGCCATGCTGTGCCCACGGTATGGATGATGTACTTGGCAGGCAGATCATATCCGGCCGTGATCACAGAATGCCCGCGTTCGATTACACCAATCTCCTGGCGCTTGGCAAGAAGCCTCTCTACACCTGCCGCTTCATAGACGGCTGTATCTATTCCCGAACCGTACCCCGGCATGGGATTAGCTGTATTGACTATGGCATCAACATGCATTTTTGTAATATCATTTCTAACTATCTGAAACGGCATAGAGCTCTCCTTTGTGATCAAAATATTCTTCAAATGTATTATAACATGAAAAGGACTCTCCTCTACCAATCAAAATCAAGCAGGCTCCCGCATCTTCAAGCCTCCCGAAAATTGAAAATTCAAGCCACCCGAGACGTTTTCATTCACTTCTTCGTCTCTATGTAATAAGTATCATCACTCATAATCTTTATTTCCTCAACAAATACAGCAGTCCATTTTTAATGTCAAAACAGACCTACTACTTCCAACGCATATCCAACTTTTTGTGCGACTTGACGCAGTCCATCAGATATAAGTTTATTAGCGTCTGATACGGCATTCCGATCTCTGTAGCCTCACCCTTAAAATAATCAATAACGGTTGGTGACATCTTAATGGTCACTTGCTTCTTTAATTCCTTCGCATACGGATTAGGTCTTGGATTAAGATTATCAATATCATATTCCTCTAACATATCTTCTTTCCTCCGTCGTTGTTGCCTTTCTGGCAGAAATAATGCGTATTACGTTGTCCGATTCTCTAAAGCAATGGCAAACAATGCACACTCTTGCTTTATTACTCATACCAATCAGTAAGAATCGTTCTTCATCTTCAGAGTGTTCAGGGTCATCAAACAGTATTGCTGCTTCATCACCAAAAACAGAACTTGCCTCTGAAAACGATATACCATGTTTAATAATATTCCTCTGGTTCTTATCTTCGTCCCATTCAAATCGGTACATCATAAGATTCTTTCTATAATTATACTATAATTATAATGTATTTACAATCATCGGAGGCACATTTACTCATTGAGTATATGCCATCACATTATTCTTCCTCACTCAATGAGTAAATTTGAACATAAAAAAAGAGGGCGACCAGTCAAGTCTCCCTCAATGTGTACTCAAATCGTCCATCCCTATAGCCGCAATTGCACTCCTTGCACCAATTAATGTTTTTTCTTCTTCAATTCTTCAAACTTTGCCTGCATCGTGGGGTTGTCCTTAGTCAGTTTCTTAACTGAAACATCTTCAACCTTTCCAGTTGCAATACGAAGTTGCCTATCTGATCCCTGAAGTTCTGCCTTTACTTTCTCTAAATGCTGAATTGTCTTATCAATCTCGTCTATCGCCTTATCAAAATGGCTATGGGCAAGACTATAGTTCTTACCGAAATCATCCTTGAACTTAAGCAATGAATCCTCAAAGTTAGAGATATCGATATCCTGACTCCGAACTTCAGCAAGTTCTTGTTTGTATGAAAGGGCATTGAGAGCCGCATTACGGAGCAGTGTGATAATCGGTATAAAACACTGCGGCCGAACTACATACATCTTGTCGTACTTATACGACACATCCACTATACCGCCATTATATAGTTCACTGTCCGATTCAAGCAGGGTCACAAGAACAGCATATTCACAATTCTTCTCTCTCCTGTCCTTATCCAGTTCCTTAAAGAAGTCCTCATTCTTATGCTTGGTAGCCGTCGTATCACTCTCGTTCTTCATCTCGAACATGATAGATACAATCTCGTTACCGTACTCATCCTCTTCGCGGAAGATGTAGTCGCCCTTGCTACCGGTACGGGCATCATTGTCCTTCTCAAAATAAGCATTCTTAAATGCCGTTGCTCGGATTTGATTAAACTGAATCTCACAGTGTTGCTCCAGAGTCTCGCCTACCATCTTTGTAGACATCTTAGCCTTAAGATCTCTATAAAATTCAATCTGCGCATCTTTTTCAGCCAAGAGAACCTTGGTATTCTCTTTCTCATTCAGAAGATCTTTCTCAAGGTCATGCGTCTTATCCTCAGCCTCCTTCACGGCTTCCATCACCGCAATCTGTTTCTTATCCTCACTGCTGTCAAGAGCCGCCTCAAGCTTCTGGATCTTTGCTTCAAGCTTGGTCTTATCAGCTTCTAGTTTCTGCATGTCCTTGCTAAATTTCTCTTTTTCTTTTTCAAACTTATCGTTCTTAGCCACCTCTGCTTCTGCAAGTGCGCTTTTAAGTTCAGATTCATGCAAGCTGTTCAAGTGTCCCTTGAGTTCATCCACTCTAACTTGTAAATCTCGTTCAAATTCAGCATCACGGATCTGCTTAACAATAGAACTAAGTTCCGTACCATCAACCGTAAAAGCCTGTCCACAATGGGGACATTTTAGTTCTGCCATAATAAACCTCCACACAAACAATCAAAATTTTAGGGTTCGCTCGATATTAAGTTTAGTTGTGAATGCCTCAAAGTCCATCGGAACTGCGACTGCTATATCCTTCTTGTGGAAATATGCACCAAACAGATTCTTTGCTACACCTGGAACCAAGAAATGCATATATACAACGTTTGAGCATGTCTGATTCCTTTGTCTACGCCTTAGTCCATAATCAGAGTTATAATACTCTTCATCTGACATAATCTCATAATTAGGCTGCTCAACCTTTAATTCCTTAACCATTTTTTGCATAAGTTCTTCCCTGATATCGTACATAATTCTAATCCTCCATCCAAATAATCCCACTTATCGTTTTCTCTCAACAACTGTTGATAACTTAACACCCTTGCTTACCTCAGAAACATATCCTTTATCCAAACCAGCCAATGCAACTATATCCGAGATCTTGTATTCTCCCTGCTTGATTTCTTCTCCATATTCAATCCCAAACAGATGGACTTGCATTGCCGATTCATTGCGTTTTGCGCAATCATATCTTTGTCTAAGAATTTTGGCCAAATCTTCTTGTGTCAATTAGTATCACCTCCAGTCCGTTGCTTTTTGCTATTAGCTATTAGCTTTATCTGAATGATACAACTATTATTTCTATAATTGGTCCGCTACTAGCGGACAGTAGCAATCGGTTGAAGATTCCGCTATAATATAGTTATTAGAGTATATTAGGAGGCTATTTTGAGCAAAAGAGAACTATCTACAAAAAACATATGGGATATGATCAACGATGGTGCCACTCCAAAGGATCTTGAGGATGTTATCGAATCCGGTAAGACTATTTCTGATTTTTTTAGTGAATATATCTATAATCATCCCGGATTAACAGCGGCCGAGATAACCCGTAATGCCAATGTTTCTAAAAGCACAGCAAATGACATTATTACTGGCAAGAAAAAGGGAAGTCGTGATAAAATCTTTGCACTGTGCTATGGCGCTCATATGAGCCTTAAAGATGTTGAACACGCATTGGCATATTCAGGCAACGATGAGCTGTATCCCAGAAGACGCCGGGATACATTCATAATATATATTTTCAATAATATAGAAAATTTCCCCTCTATCGCTGATGTCAATATATATCTATCTGACAACGGAGTGGAACCTCTTCAGACTAGCAAAAATGATAATTAGGTGTTAAGTAGCGCCTCTCTCAATTCAGATACACTTTGATATCTGTCCTTCTTATCCATTCGGGTACATTTTGTGAATACCTGACTATATCTACCGGGAGCAACCATCTGATTAATCGGCATTTTCGTCATTATATAACTCATAGTTGCACCAAATCCAAAAATGTCGGTTCTTGCATCAGAGTCACCAAAACCCATTAATTGTTCCGGTGACGCAAAATTCTTAGTACCAAGAAGAACTGTATCCTGTGAATATCCCTCCTTAAACTCCCTAGACGCGTTAAAGTCTATAAGGACAACTTCCCCTGTTTTCTTAAGCATAATATTCGATGGTTTAATGTCCCTGTGAATCATTGGAGGATCTAATTTGTGAAGTTCCTCCAATATATCGCACAGTTTCAAAGCAATATGAAGCATTTCCTCCTCATCGAATACGCCTTCCTGTTCAATTACTTCATCAATATTCCTACCACTTATGAATTCCTCTATAGTGACCAAGACACCATTGTCTTTTATGCATTCATAGATATGAGGGATTCCCTTAATATCCGCCTTTTTAAGCCTTTCAAATATGTTGAGATTATACTGATCATACTCTTTACGGACATAATTCTTCCCATCTTTAGATGATTTAACAACTGCAACCCTCTTTTCGGTATCTATCATCTTGACAAAAGAGTATTTTACCAACGGAGACTCTTGTTCTTTAACCGGTTTTATTACCGTAGCCCTCTCGGATTCAACTTTAACAGGCAATTCATCGGCATTAACAATATACTGCCTTTTACTTGTAGCGGCACATACAACATTCCACAATTTTGTCAATGACAGATCCATGTGAGGTTGAGTTCTATATGACTTCTGATTTTCGGGCAGATCTACTGTCTGCTTTATATAGTTATAGAAATCACCATTAAAGGCAACGCCAATGGTCATATCCTGCTTGCCTTTAAACAGCATTACTCTCTTGCTCTCACCATTTCTATATAGCTCTAACAGTTTACCGCTAGAGTCCGTTGTATTGCGCTTAAAATAATATTCTGAACCATCAGTTAATGGTGCAAATAGTTTAATAAAGCGGTCTCTGGGATCTCCCTTCCAGTTATCTTTTATATCTAATCCTGCTTTACTTAGCTGTATATTATATAATCCCCCAGAAATTTCTTCTATATTCGATAATTTAGAAATACTGTTACTATCTCCTTTGCAATATAAGTCGAGTTTCTCCCGGATAAAGGAAAGAAGGTCTTCATGTGATAAATTATATCTATATAGCCTTCCGCGATTAACTGTAGCACGTTTATTCTTGTCTGATTCTATTATTTCATCTGATGTCATCAGTGACTTGGCAATGACAAACACCACTCTATCATTACGCTTTTCATACCATACTTCTATCAATTGATTATTCCTGCGTTGCACATTTTTATCATAAAAGTATGCTGCTCTCCATTGTTTGACACCCGTCTGATCTATATTCGATATCTCTATTTGACTATACTCATCTCTAAGCACCTTAACTTGCGCCAACATATCGTTATTCATATCCGAAGCAACAAATAGCTTAGATCTAGTTATGCTTATCCTCTCAATAGTTTTATCTTTTACATCATTCTCCAATACACTATTAATTACATCAAAGCATTCCTCAAAAGTATTAAATGTATGCCTATATCGTCCTGACGGATCTTGATTATAATCAATACGTATTTTACTTCTTAAATAATCATCTAAAACATACAGTGTGGTTGTTTTGCCTATAGCAATCTCCAGAATATGCTTATTATCCTTATAAAAATTCACCGAGCGATTTGTTCCGTCAGACACCTTTGCGATACTTCTAGGACGTAAATCGTATGTAGAATAATATTGATCCCATAGTCTACGAGCCGCACTTGCATATATCTCATAAACCGGTGTTGTTGAAACAGTGTCATCTTTTAAAAACTTCTTTTGAAACGAATTCTCGTTCGACATGTTGAGCTTCCTTTTAATACGGCATTATAATCTTTTAAATCTTTTTGTAAAGGATCAGATATACATCCCATACTCCACATCTTCAGCCTTGTCGATATCTACATCCTCGCCGATCTTCGCAACGTCATACGGGGTTGACTGATACACATAATAATTAAGCCAGTTCGTATAGAATAACTGGCCCGCAGAACGCCAGTTGACAACGGGGTACTTGGAGGGATCATCACCGGGGAAGTAATTCTTAGGGATCTCCGGATTCATTCCCTTGCCTAAGTCTCTGAAGTACTCATCTGATAATGTGTTCGCATCGTATTCGAGATGACAGAATACGAAGAACATCTTAGAATCCTCGGTTTTTAATATGGTTATACCTGCATCATCCGAATCTGCCATGATCTCCAGTTCATGTATCTTCTCAACATCCGCACCGTCCACATAGATCTCGCGCGAATGAGGCGCATAGAAGACATCATCAAAGCCACGGAACAATGGTGATGTGGGCTTAAGTACCCTATGTGCATATATACCGGAGAGCTTCTTATCATAGAACTTATGGTGGATACCGAAATGGTGATAGAGCCCCGCAAAAGCCCCCCAGCACAGGAAGAACGTGCAGTGTACATGCACCTTGGCCCAATCCATGATGGTACAGAGCTCTTTCCAGTAAGTCACATCCTCATACTCCACGTATGCAAGCGGCGCGCCTGTGATGATCATCCCGTCAAACTTCCGATCCTTTATCTGATCAAAAGTCGTATAGAACGACTCCAGATGGCTCGAATCCACATGCGTCGGCGTATAGCTGGCCGTCTGCAACAGCTCTACATTACACTGCAGCGGGCTGTTCGAGAGCTTGCGCAGTATCTGCGTCTCCGTCACTTCCTTATTGGGCATGAGGTTAAGTATCAGCACCTCAAGCGGACGGATATCCTGGTGCATCGCACGGAACTCCGTCATCACGAATATATTCTCTTCTTCAAGTATCGCCTGCGCAGGCAGCGAGTCTTTGATCCTTATAGGCATCTTAGCCTGTCTCCTCTCCCAGATAATCTCTTATGAATTCTTCTTCCGAAATTATATCTACATTTAATTCTTTAGCCTTTTTGTTCTTCGACGAATTGGATGTTACATCATTGTTGATGAGCGCCGTTGTATTCTTACTCACACTTCCGGCGACCTTTCCGCCCAGATTCTCGATCCTTGCCTTAAGCTCATCTCTGTTGGCAAAATGTGACAACGAACCGGTTATGACAAAGGTCTTGCCGGATATGCTCTCATTGCTGTTGTCTACAGCCACCTCAGTAAAACTAAGTTCAGAGCGCAGAGCATTAATGAGCGACCTGTTGGTTTCATCGTCCATATATGCGACTATGGCACTCGCCATCACATCGCCGATCCCGTCAATTGATGCCAGTTCATCAGCCGTCGCATTCATTATCCTGTCCATATCATTGTCATAGTAGCGGCTTAACATCCTTGCGTTGGCCACTCCTATTCCCGGAATACCCAGCCCGTATATGAGCCTTGCCAGATTGGTATTTCTCGAAGTCTCAACAGAACCTATCAGATTATCATAAGACTTCTGTCCGAAGCCCTCCATCTCGACTATTTTAAGCTCATATCGGTCCATATGATACAGATCCGTGAGCGACTTAAGTATGCCCGCACCTATGAACTTCTCAAGCGTCGCTTCGCTCATTCCGTCTATATTCATCGCATCCCTGCTCACGAAAAGTGCAAAAGACTTAAGCTTCTTGGCCGGACATTCCGCATTCGTACAGTACAGCGATTCCGCCTCGGCTATACTCCTTATCTCGGTCTTACCACCGCAGCACGGACACTCCGTGGGAATCTGAAGGTTATCGCTGCCCGTCAGGTTCTCGGCGATCTGCGGGATGATCATATTGGCCTTATATACAGTTATCCTGTCGCCTATGCCAAGCTTTAGTCCTTTTACAATACTTATGTTATGGACACTGGCGCGGCTTACGGTCGTCCCTTCAAGTTCCACGGGATCAAATATCGCTACCGGATTGATAAGCCCTGTCCTGCTCGGGCTCCACTCAATCTCCCTAAGTACTGTCTCTTTTATCTCATCCTGCCACTTGAATGCTATGGAATCCCTTGGGAACTTAGCAGTTCTTCCGAGACTCCTTCCATATGCTATGTCGTCATATGTGAGCACCAGACCATCTGATGGTACATCATAGTCCGTGATCTTAGCTGCAAAATCTTCTATAACGCCCCTTATCGATGTCTTATCTACTTCATGGTATTCTACCACATCGAATCCAAGCCCCTTAAGGAACTCAAACTGTTCCTTGCGATATGCAAAATCCTTATTCTGTGCTTCCACAAGGCTAAATGCATAGAAATACACATTCCTCTTAGCCGTGATCTCATTGTTAAGCTGCCTTACAGAACCGGAACAAAGATTTCTCGGGTTCTTATACTTGGCATCCACATCCTCGATCCCTGCGTTAATCTTCTCAAAATCAGAGTATTTTATCACAGCTTCGCCTCTTAGTACCATTCGTCCCGTAAAGGATATCTTATGGGGTATATTCCTAAATACCCTGGCATTGGCCGTGATAACTTCTCCGATCTCGCCATTACCTCTGGTCACAGCCTTACTAAGCTCACCATTCTCATATGTAAGCACAATAGTAAGCCCGTCAAGCTTCCAGCTAAGAAGTCCCGCCATATCTCCGAGCCATGACCTAAGTTCCTCTCTGTCCTTGGTCTTATTAAGAGAAAGCATCGGAACTGCATGTCTCTCCTTGGGAAGCTCATCCACCGACTCATAGCCCACATTGACGGTCGGAGAATCAGACATGGTGATACCCGTATCCTTTTCGAGTTTTACAAGTTCATCATACAGAGCATCATACTCGTAGTTGCTCATGATCTCCCTGTCCTGAGCATAATATGCTTTGGAAGCCTCATTAAGTTTATCTATAAGCTCGCGCATTCTATCCATAGTTCACACCCTGCATCCGAAAAATAACGGCTCTTATTTTACGTAATAAATGCACAGTAATTAATTCCTGAATTAACTTTATGACTGAACCCCGACCATTTTATACAGTTCATTCATCTCTTTTGATGTTATCTCCCTGTATTCACCCGAGGTAAGATTCCCAAGCTCTACACAGCCCACCCTTATCCTCGTAAGCTTCTCCACCTTAAGACCGAGCGCTTCGCACATTCTCCTTATCTGCCTGTTAAGTCCCTGAGTGATGGTTATGGAGAACTTATGGTCACTTAATATCTCAACTCTGCACGGCCTTGTCGTTACATTCAGATCCTTTAGATATATACCCTTTTCAAGTCGGTTCTTTATGCCTTCGTCTATCCTTTTATCAACCTTTACCACATACTCCTTCTCATGCCCGTTAGAACCGCGCATCAAAGCTTCGATAAGTTCTCCGTCGTTAGTAAGCAACAACAGTCCGTTACTGTCCCTATCAAGCCTGCCGGCATAAGTGAGTCTTACAGGATAATCTATAACATCCTTAAGGGAAAGTCCTGCATGCTCATCCCTCTCTGTACAGGTGACTCCTACAGGTTTATTGTATGCAAGCACGATCTTATCCTTAATAGGACGGATAGTCCTGCCATTATATTCAACCACATCACCGGACCTGACTCTTTGTCCGGTGATGCCCACAGCGCCGTTAATCCTTACCTTGCCCTCATCTATAAGCCTATCAGCCTCTCTCCTTGAACATACGCCGCATTCAGCAATGTATTTATTAAGTCTTATTCCGTTATCCGAATCACTCACGCTCTTCTGTCCCCGATTCCTGTATACCGGTCGTCATCCCCTCTTCCGGCACGGTCTTCATTGTTTCATTGATGACGATCTGCGGATAAGGAATAATAATCCCGTTCCTGTCAAATATCAGCTTGAGTTCCCTGTTAAGATCCCTCTCAAGCTGTATCCTGTCTGCTTCAATACATTCAGCGGATATCCTTAGTACCACACTGCTCTCACCAAGCTCTGATACCCCTCTGTAGTAGGGTCCGCCCTTAATCTCCTTTATTCTGTCCGCCACAAGCGGAAGTTCCCTGTCAAGTATAATCTCTACCCTCTCAAGATCCTCATCATATCCTATTCCCACATCGCAATTAGCGAAGGAATAATTCCTTGTCATGTTGATAACATCTGTTATCTGACTATTATTGATTATCTTCACATTCCCGATGCCATCTACCAGCTTAGTCGTCCTGACTCCTATCTCCGTCACCGTCCCCCTGAAATTTCCTATGGTGATTATATCACCCACCCTGAATTCACCCTCTATTATGATAAATAGTCCTGCTATGATATCACTTATAAGCTCCTTGGCACCGAGACCTACCACAAGAGATAGTACTCCGGCAGAAGCCACAAGGGTTCCTGTATTGAATCCGAGTATTGACAGGCATAAGAATATGGCAATGAGGATCATCATATACTTAATAAGGCTCATTACCATTCTTCCGATGGTCTCGCCACGGGAATCAAATGTGAGCATCAATGCATCGGAGATATACATGATTACAGATGAAATTGTAGAAGAAATGCACAGAACAAATATGCAGGTGGTTATGGCAAAGATATTACTGCCCTTCTCCCATTCACCCCTTATTATATATCCGATGATCGAATTCCCATAATCAATATCCCTTCCTATCCCCGCCCAGAAGATAAATCCCACGGATATTATATTGATGTCATGTCTCAGATACCTGAATACAACCTGTTCGGGCGTCACCCTTTTATTATCTCTCCCGAATCTCTTACCCAATCCGTCAATGAAAGCGTTATTATCTATCTTCTCCTCAGATACTCTGCTTATTACAGGCACTTTGATATTCTTAAAAAAAATGAGATATATAACAAGAAGAGAAAGAGCACTTATAAGACCCATGACAAGGGTAAGACCAAGCCTGAAAAAGCCATCAATATGTTCAGGCGATGTCAGTACTCTTGCCACCAGAGTCTGTATATAATATGTCAATGACATAGTCATGAGTATCCCGACAATGATAAATGTCTTGAGTTTCTTCTTGGCAAGGCCTTCACTCACCGGAGTTCCCAACACACAGACCTGATACATATATTCAACAAGTGTATTGGATATCAGTGCATATACAGTCACAACAACGATCACATGCGGAATGTCCATACCGTATACGATATTCCCCATACCACTGTATAGCGATAACGCAAAATAGATACCTACTCCCGTAAGTATCGCAATAAGTAATACGCATATACCACTGATTACCGCTTTTTTCTTCATAATTTTCAATTATACCATAATTCTTCGGCGCTCGCCATCCTTGGCTCGCTTTCATCCTCAGAATTCTGTAATACATCCGTGTAATACCATAATTCTTCGGTGCTCGCCATCCTTGGCTCGCTTTCATAAAAAAAATCAGGTACAGGCTTTTTTGCCTGTACCCGATATAACATCCTTAGATCAAACTATCAGCATACGCCCTGAGCGATCATAGCCTCTACGACCTTCTTGAAGCCTGCTATATTGGCACCTGCCACATAGTTGCCTTCCATACCATATTCCTTGGCTGCATCATCGATATTATGATAGATACCTACCATGATACCCTTAAGCTTAGAGTCAACCTCCTCGAAGCTCCATGAGAGTCTCTCTGAGTTCTGGCTCATCTCAAGTGCTGATGTTGCCACACCGCCCGCATTGGCAGCCTTGCCGCCTACGAAAGGAACTCCGTTAGCCTGGAAGTACTTTGTAGCCTCGATCGTAGTGGGCATATTAGCACCCTCTGCTACGTACTTAACACCGTTAGCTACGAGCATCTTGGCATCTTCGATATCAAGCTCATTCTGTGTAGCGCAGGGAAGAGCGATATCTACCTTATACTGCCATACACCATGCTCACCGTTCTTCTTCTCATGATACTCTGCAGAAGAACGAGCTGCTGCATACTCTGTAAGGCGGGCTCTCTTAACCTCCTTAACTTCCTTAAGAAGTTCAACATCTATTCCCTCCGGATCATATACCCAGCCGGTAGAATCAGATACCGTCACAACCTTAGCACCTAACTGCTGCGCCTTCTGACAAGCATAGATAGCAACATTACCCGAACCGGATACAGCGACAACTTTTCCTTCCATCTTATCACCGTGGCACTTTACCATCTCCTCTGTGAGGTAGAGAAGACCATAACCCGTAGCCTCTGTACGTGCAAGTGATCCACCGTATGTAAGTCCCTTGCCTGTAAGGACACCTTCATATACGCCCTTGATCCTCTTATACTGTCCGAACATGAAGCCGATCTCGCGAGCACCTGTTCCGATATCGCCGGCAGGAACATCCTCATCTGCTCCGATATATTTAGAGAGCTCAGTCATGAAGCTCTGGCAGAACTTCATGATCTCGTTGTCTGACTTACCCTTGGGATCGAAGTCAGAACCACCCTTACCACCACCAATGGGAAGTGTCGTAAGAGAATTCTTGAATATCTGCTCAAATCCAAGGAACTTGATGATACCAAGGTTTACTGACGGATGGAGTCTTAATCCTCCCTTGTAGGGTCCGATTGCATTATTAAACTGCACCCTGAATCCTCTGTTGACCTGAACATTGCCGTTATCATCCACCCACGGAACCCTGAACATGATCTGACGATCAGGCTCCGTGATCCTCTCAAGAACAGCAAGCTTACGATACTTTTCCTCATCCTTGTCTATTACAGGGCGAAGTGAATCAAGCACCTCTGTAACGGCCTGGATGAACTCCGGCTGATCCGCATCTCTTTTCTTGATCTTCTCAAGCACTTCATCAACGTATGACATAATTTTTCTCCTCCTATCATTTGTATGTTGATAATGATTTACAATATAAAAAAGGACGTCAAACACACGTCTGACGCCCTTGTCTTAACGATAATAACATATTGTATACAATTATGCAATACCTCTTTACATATTTTTATTCACATTCTTATCGTTCTATCTCAGATACTCACTCTTAACGAATCCGGTAGAGTTTTTATACTTAACCTTTGTCCATCCGTTAGACTGCTTCTCCACGATCTCAACCCTTTCTCCGCCATAGAGCAGTCCAAGCTGCTCGGAATCGGTTGAAGCCTCTTTTCTGACCTTGACTGTATCTGAAGCAGTACCCGTCCCGGATGACGGTGAATTCTTTATTGCTTCGCCATCATCACTTTGGGTAGAATCATTACTGCTTTTGCTGTTATCGGTCGAGGAATTATCATCCTTATTATCAGTCTCGTTATCCGCAGATGCATCGGCCTGAGCGGTCTCAACACTTACAGCTTCGAGATATTCGGACTTAATGAAAGCTTCCTTATCCTCATACTGGATCTTGGACCAGCCGTTAGCCTTCTCCTCAAGAAGAGTGAATTCCTGTCCCGTCTCAGCCTTACCGACCTTATCGGCTTTCTCGCTGTCAGATGCCCTTACATTGACTACGGTTATCGCTCTGACAGTCTTAACCGTGCTTACAGGCTCCTCCGCTTCCGACTCGCTTACCTCTTCCACAGTCTCCTCCTCTGACTCAGGTAACTGTGCCTTGGCAAGCTCCTCACCCACATCGACCTTCATCTGCACACCCAGCTCATCCATGAACTTGGCAAGCTCAGTATTATTCTCCATTATCTCATTATACTTAACATTGACCGTATTGCTGAGATCCTGTACATCATCCTGTACAGATACTATCTTACAGTATTCTATGATCTTATCATCCTGCGGATCTTCGTTGATATAGTATCTGCCAGAATCATCCACGCATACATACCACACGTTCATCCCGGGAACAAGATCGTCGAATTCCTTAAGCTTGACCTCATAATTCACATACGCAAGGTAGGTCTTGTCAATTGGACCCGGCTTGGTGTAGCACACTATCGTCGGATAGCTCTCCACGTACTCGGCCTTCTTGCTTATGACGATCTTCTCCTTATCGTCCAGACCGCTTCTCATGGTCTCAATAGCATCTATATCGCCATCAGCCGCAGCCGAATAATATTTATTCATCAGGTTGTTGATCTCAGGATATGCATCCTTTTTAAGCGCTTCCTCCGTGATGACATACTCCTCCGAGGACTCGGATGCATCCTCCGTCATGACTACGATCGCTTCCTTGGAGCCCTTGGCCATCCTTGTGGATATCATTATGACAGCGACCAGAAGCACTATAAAGGCTAGGACGGTTAGCACGATCCTTTTATTGTCCTTAATGAGTTCAACAACGTCCTTGATCCATTCAACAAAGACATTGGTCTTTTTCTCTTTCACTTTGTATTATCTCCTTAAAAATGTGCCCGACAGGAATCGAACCTGCATTAAAGGCGTCGGAGGCCTTCGTTCTATCCATTAGACTACGGGCACATGTAACATCTAATGGTCGTATCATTAATTGTTACAAAAATGTTACAGCCAATCTATACTACCACATTCGGCCCTCATTGTCTAGCGTATATGGTATAGCTGTCATTGGATGCGATCTCCGTCATTTTGTCCTCTATATAATTAAGTCTGGCCATATGATAGCTGTATAATACCGGCCATACCGGCTCATTATACTTATTATCCCTTAGCTCCGGACCTATCATCACATAATTGGCATCTGACAGTTCCTCGCACTCCTCAGGCATCACATCATGATAGAACTTAAGCACATACTTCTGATAGTCGTCGGTATAATGTATCTTATCTATCCCGGATGTATCAACCTTAGCCAGTACATCCTCGATCACATTCTCCCTGTCTGCTAAAGGTTCTCTGTAGTATTCGCTGTTCACACAATACAGAGCCAAGATCACGCTGACACACATGGCCGCTGTTCCAAAATTACGCTTGAAGCTGTCGGATAAGTATTCATCGCAGAAATTATTCAGCATATGCATGACTCCGAAAGCGATCGGTATGAAATAAAAGCTTAATACCCTTTTATACGGGTGCACACTCTGTATCATTAGCATAACGGGGACCATGATCAGATTGGTCGTGACAAATATGCTTGCCATGAACCTGTTCCTCTTGTAATACAACTGTCTTAAAGCCTGGCATATATTCCAGACGAAGATGATGACCGTCAGGATGAATATGGATATACCGCTATAATTGTAGAAATTATCAAAGAGTTCCTTGAGATACACATACATGGTTCTGATACATTCGGTCCTGTCGATACTCTGGATATATGGAGTGGCAAGCATATATTTTATACCTGTCGTGAAAGAGCCGAGAGGATCCCTGAGCACAACAAGGGCCTGATCGACACCGTAGAAAATACTTTCCGCATCCTTGCTCATAAGATTGGCGCCTATGGCAAGCCATATGACAGTATACAGGAGGAATGTCCCCCCGGCGGCTCCCAGTGCACATATTATCAGATTCCTAAGCCGGTCATAGTTCTTTTTCACAAGAAGATACAGACCGCCCGTTATACAACTTGGAATGACCCAGTACACCGAGCTTGGCAGTATGTACATACCGTACATCATTGCCAATCCGAGAATTACATAATTGCGCTTCTTATGAACCTCGGTACATATATTGTATATCTCGATCATCGTCACAAGGTAGCAGGTTATGGCAAGAGTATATCCTCTGCCCTGTACGGACAGACGGAACGTCAGGTATGAACCTGCATACAATGCTATCACACCCGTTGCAAAGAATCTGTTCATGAATCTGCGTGAGAATCTGTATAGAAGTACGAGATTTAATATGGCTGCAATGCAGGATACGCCTCTTAAGCCTATATACTGATTGCCGAAGAGGTCAAAGATGGCGGACAGCACGGAATAACCCACGTGATTATTGGGTACGGGCCAGTGTATAGCCGCATATATCGGTCCTCTGCTTATGAAATAGTAATATGTATATAATTCATCATACCATGGCTTATTATTGAACATGGTATATATATATATCACCGACATTATCCCGATGAACACAATAGCCACAATATTTTTTTTGATTGCTTTAATCAACTTCTCTCTGTCTATACTCATGTTCAATCGATCCTGTATAGTCTGTAGATATTGAACCAATATCTCTCCACCATTATACTATCGGTGAGTTCACTGCCTATTCTAAGCTCACTCCATTTACTGATGATCTCTTCCCTTGAATTAAAGCTTCCGAAGAAATACACCCTCTCTCCGGCATCTAACAGGTTGATCAGATCATCATCCGTGAATCCGTCCGATACATTGGCATACATCATAGGAATCAGCCTGTCGATCTCATTGTCATACAGTACCACTTTCTCATCAGTCATCCTCTCCCCGATTACGGCAGTGACATGATCGAAATTGGTAACTATCACACTTCCCTTAGGTATCTTGGCAAGGTTCTCGTCAGCTATAGCGATCATATCAAGCTTCTTATGCTCCTCTATGCTGTATCCCCTCATGTTAAGCAGGCAAACCGCTATGAAGACACATACGAAAGGAATCCTTATATATGATCTGCCTACCTTTCCCGCTCCTGTTGCCACGAAAAGCCACAGTCCTCCGGCAGCCGGTATCATATATCTGTATACGAAAATGGGTGTTCCCATAGCAGATAAGATGAATCCGCTTACAACAACGACCGCGATCGGCATCAGGCAGCATAACAGTATTATTATATCATATCTGTCACTGTTTTTTTCTATAACAATACTGCTTCCTTCATTCTCTGTGCTGCTCTCTGTACTGCTTTTTTCTCTCCGTATAAGATACAATATGATCGTACATAATGTGGAAAGGATAACGCAGCCCGTAGCGGTATATTTAATAACAGGTGATACGTCTATTACGGGCATTGTAAGATACTTGATACAGCCTCCTATACTCCTTAACGTAAGCGGCTGTATCCAATAGCTTCCGCTTATATTATCAGCCTGCCTTATAAGCACCGGCAGCCACGGCATGTATGCGATGGCAGATACGACTGCACATCCAAGCAATGCCATAAAAGACTTCTTCTTATTCCCGGCATACATAAGTATAAGACAGGTCAGCGCAATATACGATCCAATAACTGCTATGCAGGCATAATACTGGGTATAAGCCGTTATAAGTCCCACTATCGTAAAAACGACAGCCACCGGGACGCTCACTCTCCCATCGTATATCATGCCCTCGGCAAGCTTAACTGACAATAATATCTCGAAGGTCACAAGCATAAGCGCAAGGGAATACATCCTTATCTCAGTATAATAAGGAGCTATCTGCGGCATGGCTGTTATAAGTAATATGAAAAGTCCCGCCGTCAGCATTCCGAAGCGCTTCCTGACGGGTATGAGTGCCATGATAAAGAGTCCTATCCACGGAAGGAGGGATGCAGCCTTAGCAGCCTGTACGATACCAGTACTTTCGGATAAAGTACATATAAGCGCCACCGCCGCCTTAAGATACATATAATAAAACGGCGGATGGACATCCATGGCCGTAAGCGCCGCAAGCCCTCTTATATCTTCTCTTATAAAGCCCATGGAGAAGACCTCGTCATACCATATGTCATCTCCTTGCACATATCTGAAGAACAGAAGGTAACATATGAAAGCAATTATCAGAAGGATGACTCCTGCCACAGCCTCTATTACGTTGTCTTTCCTTTTTTTGCGCATAGGTACAGTATAACATCAGCCTGCCCTTATGTAAAATGCATAGGCTTAAGCAGCCGGATCATCAATAACAGACTGACTGAAAGGCTCTAACCAGTTGGTATTCCTGTGATATCTGTAGGCATGATCCGACAGTACATTTTCCGGTTCAAGCTTGGTCTCATTGACTTCCTTCACCATAGCTGACAACAAATATCCATGATCCGAATCTTCGATCACAGGCAGGATTATCACCTCATGTATTGAACTGGGGATTATATAGAAGTCGCTTCCCAGTGATTCACCTATATCGTGCAGCATCCCGGGGTATGTGATGACTGAAGCTCCGTTATTTCTCGACTGATTGGACAGTACATACATCTTTCCACGCTCCTTTGCTCCGTCTCTGATACCCTCAAGCACAGCCTTATAGTCCTCATCTCCTTCCTCTCCGAATCTTGCATTGTACAGTTCCATTAACATGGTCATTATATCCTCCAATACAGGCTGTTCCTTCTGCATCGCATTGTTCATTGCATCCGTATACAGCCTCTTGATATTGACAGACCACTCATCCATATATTCTTTCTTAATGAATATCGTACCTTTACCTATGCTGTCTTCATCCACCTCCACATAGAATACGATCGCCATATCTGAAAAATCCACATGCGGTAATTCCTTAAGTCTCTTAGAGTTAAGGCTCTTCCCTATAAGCCTTATCCCAAGCCTGCTTCTTACCCATTCGTAATCCATAAAATGCTCTGCTTCAAAGTCCAGACTTTCCTTGCATTCACGTCTGGTAGCTATGATCTCGGAGGCTATCTCACAGAGGCTCTTGCCCTTGGTGTAATCCTCATATGCTTCATCAAGGTATATGGTCGGAGACACATTGGTTCCCCTCTTATGGATGGACAGTCCATGTCTTACCTTGTCGTTATTCTTCGTTATTGTCTTGATGTTTACACTGTATTCATCCTTATAGTACTCACTCAGCCTGTTCTTAAGCTCCTCTAAGAAGCAGTCCATACCAAGTATTACATTGTTATTCGCAGCCACATTATTATTCATTAACTTCTCCTTTCGATACATAACAAAAAAGGCAACGATAAAATCGTTGCCTTAAAAGTACACTGTCTTACACTTTCAGTTACATTACACTCTGGAAAGATACTCTCCTGTACGGGTGTCAATCTTGATCGTCTCACCCTGATCCACAAAGAGAGGCACCTGAACCTGAGCACCTGTCTCAACAGTAGCCGGCTTGGTGGCACCAGTTGCGGTATCACCCTTGAATCCGGGCTCTGTCTCTGTGATGACCAACTCTACGAATAACGGAGGCTCAACCGAGAATACTTCTCCCTTATGTGAGCAAACCTTACATACCTCGTTCTCCTTGACGAACTTGAGTGCATCGCCAACCGCATCCTGATTCAAAGCGATCTGCTCATATGTCTCGGAATCCATGAAGTAATACAGATCTCCGTCCTTATACAGATACTGCATATCCTTTCTATCTACATGAGCCTTGGGGCACTTCTCTGTAGGTCTGAATGTCTTCTCCACTACGCCGCCCGATTTGATGTTCTTAAGCTTCGTCCTTACAAAGGCAGCACCCTTACCGGGCTTAACATGCTGGAACTCAATGATCTGGTAGACATTACCCTCAAGCTCAATAGTAACTCCATTTCTGAAATCACCTGCTGCTATCATACATATTCCTCCTAATATTCGACAATAATTCTTTAATAGTGTATACTATGTCCTGTTATTTTTCAACACATTTTTTCTTTTTCCTGTTTTTCCGGTATTCCCTTAATACGAAGAACTCAAGCCGTCTCTTAAGTATGATCTGTATCTCCTCCTTGGGATCAATATATCTTACCATCAGGGATCTGATGCCGGCTCTCTTAGCTCCCCATACATCGGTGAATATCTGGTCTCCGACAGATATAGTATTAGCGGTTGTACTGCCCATCATCTCACAGGCCTTTATATATCCCGAAGGGGACGGCTTCCCCGCTTTATATATTGTATATACGCCCACATCCTTATTGAACATATCCACCCTTTCCTTTTTGTTATTGGATAAGAGTGTGCAGGCAAAACCGATCGCTCTTAATCTGTCAAAAAGCTCGATGCTTCTGGCATCAGCAGGCGCACCGTGTGGAACAAGGGTGTTGTCTATATCATATATGATCGCCCGATAACCCTTCTCATAGAACTCCTCATATGGGATCACATATGCCGATTCATAGTATTCATCCGGATATAATCTCTCAAACATACATACATAATATCAGAGAAGTCAGATAAAATCAAAATACCCACCGCAAAGCAGTGGGTATTTTATAAAAAGTTAGGAAGGAAGAAAATGAAAATGTATAATCAGTAATATTTTACTTGGCAAGTACTACACCGTCACTTGAGCTGAATACCTTATCTGCGCTGCCAACGAAGTAGTTGTACTCCTGAAGTACGCTGTCCTGCTGCATTGCCGAGATGGCCTTCTGCACATCCAGTCCTGCAATGTCCTTGGTGCTTCCGATGTAGGAATGATCATTTCCCTTATTGAACTCTATCGATATACTGTTCGGGTCTGTGGTCCTTGGCCGTTCGATCTCCTGTATATCAAGCTTCTTAGGCTCATTAACCTCAACAGAAGGCTTAACCTCTTCTACCGGCTTAACCTGCTCGACCTTGGGAATGTCATTTATTCTGAAGTTGTTCTGAAAGGCGCCGAATCCGCCGTAACCAACATCATATATGCTCATCTTTAATCCTCTGTGTGGCAGTTATCCTCTGCCTTGCATATATTATATCGTATCAAGAGTAACAAATCTTTATAGCAGAACGTTATATTATTTTGATAATAAAATTAACTTACAATCCCTGATGCCTCAAGCAGTTCTTTGGTATATTCATGCTTCGGATGCCTGTATACCTCATCTATATCCCCCTGTTCGGCTATAACACCATCCCTGAGCACTATGACCCTGTCACATAGCTGATATACCACTCTTAGATCATGCGATATGAACAGTATCGACAGCCCAAGGCTCTCCTGGAGATCATCTAAAAGCTTAAGTATCTGGGCTTGTATCGTAACATCAAGCGCCGACACGGGCTCATCAGCTATTAGTAGCTTTGGATCCATCATAAGGCTTTCCGCTATGCATACTCTCTGTCTCTGTCCTCCCGACAGCTCGGACGGTTTCCTGTACAGATATTTATCATCAAGTCCCGCCTGTATGAGTCTCTCCTTGGCTCTTATAAGTCTCTCCTCTTTATTAAGATCCGTAAGATTCCTAAGCGGCTCCTCCAATATGAAATCCACTGTCTTGGATGGATTAAGGCTGCTGTAAGGGTCCTGGAAGATCATCTGCGGATGCCTGCTTCTATGGATGATCTCTCCCGAATCCGGCTTGATAAGACCTAATATTACCTTGGCAAGCGTCGACTTGCCACAGCCCGATTCGCCCACAAGTCCGACTATCTCGCCCTCACCGATATTAAAGCTTACGCCCTTAAGCACATCTATTCTTTTACGTTTATCGAAGATGGTACGTCTCTCTTCCGGAAAAGAGACTTTGACATCCTTCACTTCCAGGATATTGTTCATATTCCTTTATTCCCCGCTGCTATGGTCCCAATTCCACTTTGGGTATTGAATCTATGAGCTTCTTAGTATAATCATTCTTCGGCTCGTTGAATATCTTCTCCACATCACCGCTTTCGACCACATATCCGCCCTTCATCACAAGCACTCTCTTACATATCTGCCTTATAAGGCTTAGA
>CAJONG010000001.1 GCA_905235845.1 uncultured Lachnospiraceae bacterium | reverse complement strand
TCCAAAGCCGCTTCCGACTTGCCTATACCGCTCTCACCCGTTATTAAGAGGCCTTCACCGAACACATCCACAAGCACTCCGTGAACAGAGATCATGGGTGCCAGCTTGACATTGAGCCAGCGCACCGTCTCTGCGAAGTAAGCCGATGTAGCCTTCTTCGTCATAAGAAGCGGTATACCGTGCTTGATAGCCGTCTTCCGAAAAAGCTCATTGGGATGAAGCTCTCTGCAGAAGACTATACCCGGTGTGGGATAGGACAGAAGCTGCTCATATATTTCCTTCTGTCTAGCCTTTGGCAGATTCTCCATATAGGAATATTCCACATATCCTATGATCTGCAGCCTGGTAGATTCGTAATGTTCAAAATAACCTGCCAACTGCAATGCCGGTCTGTTGATGTCCGGCTGGGTGATCTTGATCCCCTTTATATCTATCTCGGGGGTAAGATTCTCCAGTTTACCGTGTTCGATTATGTCTGCTAATTTTACGCTTGCCATTGTAATCCTCCCATGCACCCGTCTTATCGCTATTTTATCATATCATCATGGAAAAATGAATAGATTATATCCGCATCGTTGCGTCTGATCCCTTCCACTTCACACAGCCTCTCAACATCCGCGTTCTTAATATCATCTATGCTGTCGAATGCCATCATGAGGCTCTTACGCTTCTTGGGTCCGACTCCCGGTATCTCATCAAGTACCGAATGCACCTGATCCTTAGTCCTTAAGCTTCTGTGATATGTAATGGCGAATCTGTGAGCCTCGTCCTGTATCCTCGTGATCAGCTTAAAGCCCTCGCTAGTGCGGTCTATGGGAAGCTCAACATTATTGTAATACAGCCCTCTTGTCCTGTGGTTATCATCCTTGACCATGCCGCATATAGGGATATCAAGCTTAAGCTCCTTAAGAACCTCAAGCGCTATATTGACCTGTCCTCTTCCTCCGTCCATCATAAGGATATCCGGGAACCTTGTGAAGCTTCCGTACTCCGTATCCTCACCCTTATCGATAAGTTCCTGCCTCTCGGTCAGACCGTGTGTGAACCTTCTGGTAAGCACTTCTCTCATGCACGCATAGTCATCCGGTCCGGCGACAGTCTTGATCTTAAACTTACGGTAGTCACTCCGCTTCGGTCTGCCGGCTTCGAATACCACCATGGAACCCACATTCTCGAATCCCGATATATTGGATATATCGAAAGCCTCCATCCTCGTAAGTCCTCTGATACCGAGTATGTCCTCTATCTCCTTCACTGCCCCTATGGTTCGGCCCTGCTCGCGCTTAAGTCTCTCCTTATCCTTATCTAAGGTCAGACCCGCATTTTGCGCCGCAAGTTCCACAAGCTTATGCTTCTGTCCGATCTTGGGAACTATGATATGTACCCTCGACTTCCTTATTCCCGACAGCCAATCCTCTATAAGCTCTGCTTCCGTAAGCTCACACGGCAGATACATCTCCTTGGGTATATATGGAGTACCGGCATAGTACTGCTTGATGAAGCTTGATATTATATCCTCATCAGTACTCTCCTCGTCCGTCTTAAGGAAAAAATGCTCTCTTCCGATCATCCTTCCCCCTCGTATGAAGAATACCTGCACGACCGCATCTGCATCCTTGTGACTGAGAGCGATTATATCTCTGTCCTCTCCGTCAGAATTCTCTATCTTCTGCTTCTGAGCCACCTGCTTCACACTGCCAAGGAGATCCCGTATCGACGCAGCCTTCTCATAATCAAGAGCTTCTGCGGCTTCCGTCATATCATTCTCAAGTGCGGTAATTATGGGATTGTAATTACCGCCTAAAAATTCCAGTGCCTGCTCAACTCTTGCGCTGTACTCATCAACGGTAACCTCACCCTGACAGGGAGCCATACACTGACCTATATGATAATTAAGACAAGGCCTGTCCGTAGTCTTCTTCCCATATGCTACCCTGGCGTTACAGGTACGAAGCTTATACAGCTTATTGATAAGCTCTATGGTATCCTTGACCGCGGCAGCGGAGGTGTAAGGTCCAAAGTATCTGGCCTTATCCTTCTTCATCTCTCTGGAAAAAAGTATCCTCGGATAATCCTCCGATGTGACCTTGATGTAAGGATATGTCTTATCGTCCACAAGCATCGTATTGTACTTGGGGCGATGCTCTTTGATAAGATTATTCTCAAGCACCAGGGCTTCAAGCTCCGAATCCGTAACTATATATTCGAAGTAGGCGATCAGCCTTACCATCCTGTCTATCCACGGACCTCTGCCGATATTCTCGCGGAAGTATGACCTGACCCTGTTATGCAGATTAACAGCCTTACCCACATATATCACATCATCATTCTTATCCCGCATGATATACACACCCGGGGACTTGGGAAGCTTATTCAGTTCGTCTTTGATATCAAAGCCGGGATCACTCATATGTTCAAATCTTGGTATTCACACCGTTGACATTAACATTTTCATTGTCTTCCATGGGAATGACGAGGCATTTCTTGTCACCTATCATCTGTGATCTGATCTGATTAGCCTTCTCGGGCTTGACACGAACGACCACATCGTATGTCTTGACATCATCGCCGGAGATATTTTCTGTCTCCATACGCTTTATCTCCGATTTAAGAGAAGCAACTTCCTTGACTAATTCCTTCTTCTCACGCTCCTTGGCGTTTTTCTCCAGGGCTTTATTATCCACAAGCGCAGCCATGGGAGGAAGCTCATCGGCGAATTCCTCAAGCACAACCTCCTTGATAATCCTTGCAGGCTCACCTTCTATGCCGTTCTCATCAAGCACTTCATCGATGGTTCCGGCATCGAGTACCACACTCATGGCTTCGGCATTGCCCATTGCATCCTCTGTCTCTATGCGGTTATTAAGGCTCTCCTGAATACCGATCAGAGCCTCTTCTCCCTGCTCATCATCCGCTCCGTATGCTCTCTTGACAATGGAAGAGAAGACCTTGCGCTGTTCAAAGGCGGTGCGCTTGGGACCGCATCCGAGAACATCCTCTATGAATTCCGCGTGTGAATCCTTGGCATCCCTTACGAAGTAATCAACCCTATGTATATCCGCGCTTCTGTCATCAAAAGCCGGGAATAAGAAGCCTATATCCGGAACACCCACTACCCAGTCCCTTATACGGGCGCCTATCCTGTTCTCGTCCGCTCTGTATCCGAGTCCCGCTTTGGACAGGGCAACCGGACAGATTGATACTAAGAGATATTCATATACCTCTTCCGATTCACCGGTCTTCATATTATCAGAGGTCTTATCCATGATATCATACACATCATGATAGACAAGTATCAGATAATTCCCCACATAATTATATCCGTCGATTATAAGGTCATAGAGTCTGTCCAGGAGATCCTCATTGTCAAGGGCTGATGCTCGCAGACCATAGAGGAACTGCTGCTTGCCGTCGGGCGCTTCCTCTTCGGAAGGGAAGTCAAGCTCAAGTATATTATTGCCTATCGTGCCTGTGAGAGTCTTCTTGGCTATCTCCATGAATTTGAAGAATTCCTCCTCCTTCATATTGAGGAAATCCTCATTAAGCTTAAGCACCTTATGTCTGTTGGCATCCACATAACAGCCTGCCATGCGTCTTATGGTGCAGGATTCCTTTTTATATCTTTTCTTTAATTCAAGTACATCCTTCTTATTCATATTAGTCTCCATTCCGGAGCGTTGGCTCCGCTTTGTTCTTGATCATTGCTTTTTACCAAGCCCTATTATTCTACCACAATAATGCGCCTTATGATATGGCGAGTTATTACAAGTTATGGTAAGATTAGGAACGGAGACAGTAATATTAACGGAGGAATAATCAATGAACACTAATCCGATAGTAACCATTACAATGAAAAACGGCGATGTCATCAAGGCAGAGCTCTACCCCGATATCGCGCCCCAGTCCGTGTATAATTTCATAAGCCTTATCAATAAGGGCTTCTATAACGGGCTTATCTTCCACAGGGTCATAAAAGGCTTCATGATACAGGGCGGATGTCCTGAAGGCACAGGTATGGGAGGCCCCGGTTATTCTATCAAGGGCGAATTCAGCAGTAACGGCTTTGAGAATAATCTTAAGCATACAGAGGGCGTATTATCCATGGCCCGTTCCATGTTCCCAGACAGCGCAGGCTCACAGTTTTTCATAATGCATAAGAACAGTCCTCATCTTGACGGCGATTACGCCGCATTCGGCAAGGTGACAGAGGGCATGGAGAATGTCAATAAGATAGCAGAGACTGCAACAGACTATAATGACAGACCTATAGAGGAGCAGATGATCGCAACCATTACGGTGGATACCTTCGGTGTGGATTACCCCGAACCGGATAAGCTCTGATAAGTAAAGCCGCAGGTTAAGCCATAACCTGCGGCTTTTATTATCCATATCCGGATCGATCCTTTTATTCGAATCTATCCTTTTTCTTCTGTATCAGCTATCCTTAATCTATGATAGTAGATGTTGCATAGATTTCGCCGTTATTGGCATAATCGCCTTCCTCGTAGGCTTTCTCTATATCATCCCGTACCTTTTCCGGCAGCTTACCCTTAGGTATCCTTACATAGACTGAATTTAGGAAGCCATTGTCTGTCTGATAGAAGATGTTGATATCCAGGTTCTCTTCGTAGGGCTTGAATATGCTGTTGACATAGCAGAAGTGATCATATACGGCTATATCATTGATCTCCTTAATGATAGCCTTATCCTCATCTTCATTGTACATTACCTTAACCGGTTCCACGAACTGTTGCGAAGCCTTGGCATCAATATCTTCATAGAGTATCACCGGATCATTGGCTCTGCTGTAATCAGTTATCTCGACATGATCTATCCTATCCGGGGCAAGCCTCTGTACGGTATCGACATTAGCCCCCCTGCTTTTTAAGAATGCGATGGTGTTCGTATAATCCGGATATATATAATATCCGTAGAGCATATCATTGTAATATCCCATCATCTCAGAGTCTTTCATTATACCCGTGACCTGATATATAGGATATTCATCCACTATCCTCTTAAGAGTCATCGACTTCATATCCTTATCAAGCTCCGTAAGGAATGTATCTATATCATCACCACTGAGCTTGAATACCTCATCATAGAAGCTGTCCGTAAGAGTAACTTTGTCGAATAATCCCTTTCCTATCATCTCATCTATCTGATATGATGCTTCCTTATACTCCGCACTGTCATATATAGCTTCCGCAGGCGCGTAGGCCTCTGACAGACTGGCCGCATAGGTACGGTATACCGTTCTGCCATTGGTGAGATCATATCTTATGGTATAGCTTAACTTCCTGTTATCCTCTGAGGATTCCGACGATATCTTCTGACTGTAATATACTCCGTCATAAGTCATCTCCTGTCTACGCTGCTTCTCTATACGTTTGAACACGGACCTCTCCGGATCGATGCTTGCCACCCCAAGGGATGCCAGTTGTCTGATAGCCGTATTGTTCTCAGACTTCATCTCCCTAAGGATATAAGCGGTCCTGTCTATATATTCGATATCTTCGCCGGCTCCTCTTCCCGTGAATTCGAAGCTGCTTATATCCATATCTATATCACTAAGTGCTATGGCTGCACTGGAAACCTTATTATCCTTAGGGATATATCTGTCATATCCTCCGATGTCATACAGGAAGAAGCATGCTATGACCGCAGCTACCGCAAGAGATATGATAAGCTGCTGCCAGTGCCTAATAGCCTTCTTAAAGTCAAGCTGTAAAACTATCTCAGCTACCACATGTGTCAGTATCCCGGCGAAGGCAAAAAGCATCCAGTACCAGCCTGCCGTCATCACATCGCCCGATACGAACACCAGATATATACCGCCGCTCAGTGCCGCTATCACCACGAGAGGCATTCTGATGATCGGCTGAAGTATCTTATAGCATACCGCCTTGCCGGCACTCTCGGAGGGTCTGATCCTATATAGGAAAGCCGCAAGCAATGTATATATCACTGTCACCGCTATAAGCACCATGAACCTTACAGGAGTATCACCTATTGTATTACCGAGTCTGTTCTCGAAACTACTTGGTGACAATACAAGCTTCCACAACGGATAATCCTCTGAAGATATATAGCTGTGGGTCTGGAAACAAAAGTTACTGTACCAGCTTATGATCATCTCCGTGAACTCGTAGCCTAACATTACAGCGCCGCTTAGCATAAGTCCTATTACCGGATTACCGCACAGTGACAAAGCCAAAATCGTGATACTGTATGCAAGCATGAATAAGAATACGGAGTAGATGTATGTAGAGAATATCACATTACCTATGCCGTGACCTCCAAGTCCCTTGATCAGGACCACACACATCTGAAGCAGACTCACCATAAGCTCTATCGCCATGAATGGCAGGAGCCCCGACAGATAGTTCACGACAAAAAGCTCGTTCCTGTTCATGGGCAGGCTGTGATACATATCCACCCTTGATCTTGAGAATATATAACCGTAACATACCGTCGCGTATATCACAGCAAGTATCATGAATAAAATACCTATATAAGATATGGCAACCGTGCCCTTGATATTGGCGATCATCATGGCCGGTCTGATTCCCCACATCAGCCATCTGTCTATATCCATGAGCAATGCGCCCGGCTGAAGGGCTATGAATACAACAAGCGTAAGAGCGTACAGCCATAACCTGCGCTTACACTCGCCCTTGAATAGATTAAGCGATAATGTTCTTGATGTCATATCCTACCACCTCCGTCTCACTTATGAATATCTCCTCAAGAGATAATGGCAATACTTCCGCAAAAACAGTATGCGTCTTAGATAATGCCTCTTCAAGTTCCTCCCTTGTCCCACGAACCGTCACCGTATGAAGCGAGCCTCTCTCTTCATGGCTCATGATATTAAGCCCCGACAGAAAGCTGTCTTTATCCTCATCCGATCCGAATACACACTGAAGTCTGTGGATACCAAGCTTCATCTCATCCAGATCCTTAGAGAAGAGAATACCTCCCTGATGAAGGAGCCCCACATGATCACATATATCCTCAAGCTCTCTTAGGTTATGAGAAGCTATTATAGGGGTCATGGCTCTGTCTTCAAGCTCCGCTATGAATATCTTCTTGACGGCCTGTCTCATCACAGGGTCAAGACCGTCGAAGGTCTCGTCACAGAGAAGATATTTCGTATTGGCACATACTCCCAATATGACCGAAAGCTGCTTCTTCATGCCCTTGGAGAATGTATTGATCCTACGGTTAGTCCCGAGTCCGAATTTGCCTAAGAGGTCGTTAAATCTGGATTCGTCGAATTTTTCATACATACCCTTATAGTAATTCTTCATATCTTCGGGTGTGGAATTGGCGAAGTAATACTGCTCATCCGATATATAGAAGATGTCCTTCTTAACCTCCGGAGCCTCGTACACCTGCCTTCCGTCCACAGTTACCTGTCCGTCGGTAGGCTTAAGTACACCCGCTATCATACGAAGCAGAGTGCTCTTACCGGCTCCGTTCGTTCCAACTAACCCAAATACATGACCTTCCTCGATCGTTGCCGAGATCCCGTTAATAGCGTAGAAATCATCGAATCTCTTGCTTAATCCCTGTATCTCAATCATTATTCGTCCCCTCCTTCTTGACCACATCGTCTATATGTCTGTGCATCTCATCGCCGGATACACCCAGATGGATAAGCTCTGTCACTTTCTCTTCAAAATCTTTCATTGCTTCGCCAAGCTTATCCTTCTTCCAACTCTCACTTGGCGAAACGAAATTGCCTCTGCCCTTTACCGTATATATATAGCCTGCCCGTTCCAGCTCCTGATATGCTCTCTGTATGGTGTTGGGATTGATGGACAGCTCTATCGCCATGTTACGCACTGACGGTATCTTGTCATTCTCCGCAAGCACGCCCTTCACTATCAGATTCTGAAGCTTCTCGGTTATCTGCTCATATATCGGTCTTTTGTCCTGATAATCGATGTTAATAAGCATCTTCCGCGTCTCCTTCCCTTTGTATTCTGTCATTCTCTGCCATAGCGAACCTTTAGTCTCCAGGCTGTCAGTTCGGTAGTCTCCGGCTTATAAGTCCGGTAGCCCGTGATTTTGGCAAAAATTAAGTGTACTAGAACATCTAGTACACTTAATATACTCCCGTCAAAGCGACCTGTCAATACCTGATCTTTAAATTATGTTATCCATGCTCCAAGCGTAATCTGCTGCCGGGCAACAAATCCTATAAGAAATCCACATCTCTCTTATCACCCATATCCAGCTTCTTCTTAAGAACGAACCTTATGCTGTCTATATCTATTCCGGTCTGGGCAAAATATATCGCCAGATAATTATCCGTCTGATAGCTTGCATCTATCTCGACCTTTCGCTCTACCCATTCACCCTGAGTTCCGCTTACGGTTATGGCACCGCGGATCATATTATTCTCAGATACGGTCATTGTAGTCTGTGAGAGCTCGCCGGCATCGGACTTAAGTCTGAATACCAAATCATATATTCCCTGTGTATTGATATGAAGGGTGTAGATATTATTGGAGCCGCCTTCCGTGTGAAGACCCGTGGTATCAAGAAGCGTCTCCTTACCGTCTGTCTCCGTATACGGCATATAATAAGTATTCTTATCCGCTCCCTTGGGGGCATTCTTAACCTCTATCTCATCCTCTCCGTCTACCAGCCTTCTGCTTACTGCCAGCTTCTTAAGTGCATTACATATATTGGCAGCATTACGCAGAAGCTCGCCTCTTGTGATCAGTCCCTTCTTAAGACCATCCTCGGCATTATCCAGATTGGCATTGCCTTCCGAATCCGCAGTAACCTTATACAGATCATTCTGCGCACTTATCATGGCTGTGGTATTCTTGATCGTAGCCTCTTCTTCAAGCAGCTCCTTCATCTTGGGGTCCGTATGCTTAAGTGCGCTTCCGGCAGGTCCCATCTTGGCCCACCAGTCAGTCATGACCGCACCGTTAAATCCCCATTCGTCTCTTAGTATCGTCGTATCAAGGTCATAATTACTTGCCGTATAGATACCGTTGAGCGGCCCGTATGTGGTCATGATAAGGAAAGCCCCTCCTTCCTTCACAGCCATCTCAAAGGCCTTCAGATATATCTCTCTTAGAGCCCTTACGGAGATCACTGCATCCACGAAGTGCCTCTTGAATTCCTGATTGTTGGTGGCAAAATGCTTGCAGGTTCCCGTCACTTCATACTTATGCAGACCCTTAAGCTCCGCTACCGCACATGCTCCTGTCAGATAGGGATCTTCGGAATAGTACTCGAAGTTACGTCCGTTAATAGGGTTACGATGAATATTGAGTCCCGGTCCTAAGAGTGAGTCTATCTTATTTTTCCTAAGTTCCTTGCCTTCATATTCATAGAGTCTCTCTATGAGAGATAAATTGAATGAACATGCCTGCAAGGTGGCGTTAGGCAGCGAGAATGCCTCTGTCCCGCAATCCATACGGATTCCGGATGGACCGTCGGAACAGGCTGCTATAGGCATACCATAGTCCTTATTAAGCTTATCCGTCACGCCTCCGAAGCATGATGCCACACCGGGAGTAACCTTCGGCGAACACATTCCCTCACCGCGTGACATATGTATCAGGTCAAGATCTGTTAACTGGTCGAGATAATCCTCCATGGATACCTCGCCCCTCATCATATCTATGTACTTATAACCCTTATCACCGGTACATTCCCTGTCCTCGGGCCGTCTGTCTATGATCCTGTCTCTTAAGTCATAGCTTCTTAAGGAAACAGACTCATACTCCATCTTATTGCCATCATCAGTGATCTTAAGGTGCATCCTCTTAAGCTCCTCTATGGGTGAGCACGCCTCCTCACATTCACTTATGACAACAGTGTCACCTAATGTGAAGCTTCCTATAAGCTCCGCATTACGCACATCAGTACCTGCGTATATAATGTATTCACCGGCCTCAAGCACATAACAGTCCCTATGCCCCGTGATGCCGCTGTCATCGAAGCTTGCCATATCTGCCATCGCAAAGTCAAGTGTAACTGTCTCAGATGCTCCGGGAACAAGTACATCCGTCTTGCCGAACCTTATAAGACTTCTAAGAGGCTTGCCTAACTTACCCTGCGGTGCCTCGTAGTATACCTGTACCACTTCCTTGCCTGCAACCTCACCTGTATTGGTCACGGTCGTTGACACACGGATGGAATCCTCTCCCTGACTCATACTTGACTCCATATTAAAGGTCGTATAAGACAGACCGAATCCGAAAGGATACATTACCTTATCCTTTGCAATAGATTCAAAATATCTGTAGCCTACATATATATCCTCTTCATAGTGATTCTTATCCTCCGCTCCGAAATTCTTGGTAGAGGGATAATCCTTTATATCATAGGCTATCGTATCCGAGAGTCTTCCCGACGGACACACTCTTCCCATAAGGACATCGGCTATTCCATGACCGCCTTCCATACCACCCTGCCATACATACATCACAGCCTGCGGCTCATACTTATCCACCCATTTCATATCGATGATGCTGCCTACATTAAGGATGACCGCCACTCTATTAAAAGCCTTGGTGACAGCAGAGAGCATCTGTTCTTCTTCATCGGACAGATTATATGCGCCCTTATCTGCCGAGCTGTCCCTGTCCTCTCCTGCACTTCTGCCTATGATGACAACAGCGATATCTGAACGGGAAGCCGCTGACGATGCCACATCATCGGATACCGTCATCTCAAGCTGACTCCACGGCTCCTTGGCCCAGCCTTCACCCTTATCAAAGGGATTCTCACTGACCCAGTTCTCATATATCTTAAGAAGCTCTTCATCTATGGTAATATCCTTCTCTTCCTTAAGTGCATCAAGGATCGATACCACATAAGGAGCATTGACCATTCCTCCGGAGCCTGTACCGCTCTTAATATAATTAAACTGTATGCGTCCGAATACCGCCACCTTCTCGCCCGACTTGATCGGCAGGGCTCCCTTGTCATTCTTAAGCAACACACAGCCCTCTGATACCATGGCTCTTGCTATTCGCGCATATTCCTTCCAATCAAACGTGTATTTCATACCTAACCTCCAATTTCGTAGCAAATGAACTGTCCCATATCATGTAGGTAAAGTTAAATCCCGTATGTAAGGCAACATATAGTACTGTACCTCCAAGCCTGCCCAGGCACCCTCACGGCACATGAGAATTTCTTCTTATGGCTGCTGCATTCCTGCCCTGACCAGATTCGTAGAGTCTCATTGCGTAAGACCCGGGCCCTCAGAGGGAAGCTATAAGCTCCCTTCCACACGGGATCCAAGCAATATTATACTATCACATATCCGCTTTTAGTGACACTTATTTTTTCATTTTGGTGTGATTTTTCTATGATCGATAGTATTCTGTCTTAAGCCGCAGCCGCAGGTCTTTGAAGAAATCGGTAAGCATCGCAGAGCACTCTTCTTCCAGCACTCCATATGTTATGTCAACCCGATGGTTGAATTCCGGAACCTGCAAAAGGTTTAAGATCGAGCCTGCGCATCCCGCCTTGGGATTCATACAGCCTATGACAAGCCTTGGAATCCTCGCCTGGACTATGGCACCCGAACACATCTGACAGGGCTCAAGAGTCACATACATCGTACACTCTTCCAGGCGCCAGTCCCCCATCTTCTTTGATGCCTTGCGGATGGCGTTAAGCTCGGCATGGGATAAGGTATTCCTGTCGATCTTACGCCTGTTATAGCCGCGACCGATTATCTTACCTTCGTATTCAATTACGCAGCCTATGGGTACTTCGCCCAAGGCCGCGGCTTTCTGCGCCTGCCTTATGGCCTCGCGCATGAACTTCTCTTCATCACTATACATTTGTAATTTTTCCTTTTCAGGAAGTTCTGACCATACTTTTTCATATTGTAGATTTATTCTTTTTGAAAATCAAGTTGAACTGTTGATAATTCTTCGAGATTCTTCGAGATACATATAGTATAGCCGATACAACAAAATAACGGGCTTTCATCTCGGCTATAAATAGCCGAGAATTCCCGCCCGATTTCTTAAAATGCAAATTATTCAACGGGTTTTGTGGCAAAAATGTAAATTTTGCAATAAATTTTAAGCTAATAATGTAAATTTTGCAAATTAAGCTTATTCTATCCCCCTCAATGCCACTTCATCTGCTATGGGAGACAGTATATGTGCGAATCGTTCCAGCTCTTCCTTAGAAAAAGATTCGTAATTGCCGTCAGGATCAAGTACCGTATCACGGTAGACATAGGACTGGAGAAAGTAGCGGGTTATCCTGCTGCCGGTGCCGGATTCACCTAAGATCTCTGAAAGCCAGCTCTTGATATCCGTAAAGTCTTCTTCGGTATGTATGCCTTTTACAACAGTTGTTCGAAGTTCGAACTCTATATCTGACTTAAGCAGAATATGAACCGATTCACTGATCTTATCAATATCTATATCAACTCCCGCGGCGCGACCGTAATTATCTCTTCCGGCCTTGATATCCATCGCCACATAGTCAAGAAGACCTTCATCAAGAAGTACTTTAAGGGTGTCCGGCTTAAGTCCGTTGGTATCTAACTTGATCTTATACCCGAGTTGCCTCACCTTTACGATAAAGTCCCGTAAGTCAGGCTGCAATGTCGGCTCTCCTCCGGTAATACACAGTCCCGTAAGTACATTGCTTCGCTTCTTAAGATGAGCAAGCACCTCTTCCTCCGGTATCCTCATATCAGCCGGCGGATTAAATACCAGCTCGCTGTTATGACAATACGGGCAGCGCAAATTACAACCACCGGTAAATACCGTGGCCGCTACATGCTCCGGGTAATTAAGTAAAGATGTTTTGTCAAAGCCGTAAATGTTCATAACAAACTGCCCATAAAAACCATAAGGAAACACGAACTCGCCTGTGTCTCCTTATGATCATGTATCATATAATTCAATATCTGACTATTCTGTTACTGTCTTAGTACTCTGGCCGCTCTTGGCTACCTCGGCAAGTACTCCTACCGTACCTGCAAGGTTGGCTATGTCAGACGGAACCACGATCTTCGTGGCCTGACCGTTAGCCATCTCGGCTGCTGCCTCATACTGCTTAAGCTTAAGGTACTGACCTGAAGGATTGGCCTCATTGATAAGTCTTATAGACTCGGCCTGTGCACGCTGCACTGCAAGAAGAGCCTGAGCCTCACCTTCCGCCTCACGGATACGCTGTTCCTTGACAGCATCCGCACGAAGGATTGCTGCTTCCTTCTCACCTTCCGCAAGAGTGATGGCTGACTGCTTCTTACCTTCTGCCGTAAGTATAGCCTCTCTCTTCTCTCGCTCGGCTCTCATCTGCTTCTCCATGGCATCCTGAATGGATTTCGGAGGCTGAATGTTCTTAACCTCAACACGATTGACCTTGATACCCCATTTATCCGTTGCATTGTCAAGTATGGACGTTATCTGACCATTGATGGAATCGCGACTTGTGAGTGTCTCATCAAGAGTCATCGAACCGATTATATTACGAAGTGTTGTAGCAGACAGATTCTCAATGGCTGCTATGGGTCTCTCCACACCATATGAGAACATCTTGGCATTGAATACCTCGAAGAATACGACTGAGTCAACCATCATCGTGACATTATCCTTGGTGATAACGGGCTGCGGTTCAAAATCCGCCACCTGCTCCTTAAGTGATACCTTCTTCACCACCTTGTAGAAGAACGGGATCTTGATGTGAAGTCCTGCTTCCCATGTGGCCTTATACTGACCTAAGAATTCCACTACCCATGCATTGGCCTGCGGTACGATACAGATACATCTGATGAGTCCGATTATCAGAAGTATGAGAATAATTAGTGCGATATAACCTTCCATTTTAGACCTCCATATAATCATTAACATTTAAACCGGTATGTATATTATACCATACTGCCTTGTAACTCTGAATAATGAAACTTGCAATTATCTATACTCTAAGTTAAATCCATCTAATGTATTCCTCCTGCACTCAATATAATAAAAGCCATACTTTTGATATATTATGTCCTACTGTGCAGATAATTCACATAGTCTACCACCATCATGGCTATCTTGAAGGTCAGCGCGTCCTCGAAAACCCTCATATCAAGTCCAATGGCTTCTTTTAGCTTCTCCATCCTGTATACAAGCGTATTACGATGTATATAGAGCTGTCTCGAAGTCTCGGATATATTCAGATTATTCTCGAAGAACTTATATACAGTGGAAAGCGTCTCTTCATCCAGCTCCTTTGGCATTGAATCACCGAACACCTCATGGACGAACATCTCACAGAGGCTTAGCGGAAGCTGATATATGAGCCTTCCTATACCTAAGGTCTCATAATCAAGCACCTCAAGACCGCTATAGAATATGCTGCCCACATCAAGAGCCATCCTTGCTTCCTTATATGATTTGGAGATGTCCTTAAGCTCGCATACCGGTAAGCCATATGATACCCTTACATTGATCATCGCCTCTGTATTGAAGGTGTCCACTATTCCATTGGCTACCTCCTTAATATCCTCCCTGGACGCATCCTTCTCTATATCCTTGATAAGTATCACACTCTGCTCATCCACAGATATGACCTGATTGCCCGCATTCTCCACATACAGACTTTTCATAAGCTCCATGGCTATATTATCACGGTCATTGACAGTCTCTACTATATAGACCACCCTTCTTACATCATTCTCAAGGTGAAGCTTGACCGCCTTATTGTGTATATCCACAAGCAGCATATTATCAAGCAACAGATTCTGATAGAAGCTGTTCTTATCTGTTCTGTCCTTATATGCTATGATAAGATTCCTAAGCTGACATACTGCTACCTTACCCATCATATATGCATCAGATACAGAGCTGCATACAAGCACGTATGCACATTCGTCATCATCCATGACCTTAAGATAACATTCTTCGGATATTGTCTGCGAGTCGGCATCCGATTCAAAAAAGGAGCGGACTATCTCTGTCTCATCCGCCTTAGGTTCTTTTGTACTCATGATCAAACTGAATGTATCATCGTACAGTCTGTATTCTGCACCCGTAACAGATGCAAGCTCTTCCATTGTTTTTTGTATTATTACGTTGGATATCATATTTTTTCCTCATAATAAAACCGATTACCACTTATGTTAACAATTCTATCGTTGCTTTGTTGAACTGTCAACTGTACAAAAAAGGAGCGCTGCATAAGCAGCGCTCCTTGTAATTACATATTCTGTATACGTGAAGACTAGTTGGTGATAACCTGCTCTGTCTCCTTATCGAATATATGTACCTTCTCAACATCAAATGCAAGCTTAACCTTGTCGCCGGGACGGGCTGTTGTACGAGGATTAACTCTTGCTGTGATAGGGAACTCCTCAAGATCGAAGTACAGATAAACCTCTGCACCAAGGAGCTCGTAAACCTTAACTGTTGACTCGAATGTGCACTTAGCTGTCTCGATGAACATCTCCGAATCGTATACATCCTCAGGTCTGATACCGAATGTAACGGTCTTGCCATCATAGCCGCCCTCGATAAGCTTCTTAGCCTTAGCGGGAGGAAGAGGAAGTGTCTGTCCTGCGAAGAGCAGATTAACATTCTCACCCTTAACCTCAACCTTAGCATCGAGGAAGTTCATCTGAGGTGATCCCATGAAGCCTGCAACGAAGAGGTTCTGAGGCTTGTCGTAGAGGTTCTGAGGAGTATCAACCTGCTGGATGACACCATCCTTCATAACAACGATCCTTGTACCAAGTGTCATAGCCTCTGTCTGGTCATGTGTAACGTAGATGATCGTAGCATCAAGTCTCTGATGAAGCTTGGCGATCTCAATTCTCATCTGTACACGAAGCTTGGCATCGAGGTTTGAAAGAGGCTCGTCCATGAGGAAGACCTTAGGGTTACGCACGATTGCACGACCCATGGCAACTCTCTGTCTCTGACCACCTGACAAAGCCTTGGGCTTACGATCAAGTAATGCTGAGAGGTCGAGGATTCTTGCTGCTTCCTTAACCTGCTTGTCTATCTCATCCTTCGGAACCTTTCTAAGCTTAAGTCCGAAAGCCATGTTATCATATACTGTCATATGAGGATACAGAGCGTAGTTCTGGAATACCATTGCGATATCTCTGTCCTTAGGCTCAACATCATTAACTACTCTGTCACCGATCTTGAGCTCACCTGATGTGATATCCTCAAGTCCTGCTATCATACGAAGTGTGGTAGACTTACCGCAACCTGAAGGTCCAACGAAGATGATGAATTCCTTGTCAGCGATCTCAAGGCTAAAATCCTTAACAGCCTCAAATCCGTTAGGATACTTCTTGCAAATGTTCTTAAGTGATAAACTTGCCATTTTTAGAAAACCTCCTAATAAATCTTGTAATATTTCTTACGGACACTTATCTGTCACTAAGATACAGTATATATTGTTTTGCTATGTAACTGAATAGGCAACCTGCTAAAAAAATCGTCTGATTTTTAGCAGATTGCCCAAAATGCACTTACTATATGATCAAATATCACCTATTACTTATTCTTAAGGCTCTCTCTGTAGTCTGCTATAGGCTCAACATCATCGCTCACACGGATACTCTCCATACCTGCAATATCCTTGCTGTAGAATACGAGCTGATTCTTACCTCTTCTCTTGGCTTCATACAGGGCGGCATCCGCAGCCTTATATGCATCCTGGAAGTTAGTCGCATCTCTGGGAACAACTACACCTCCGATACTTGCTGTAGCGGAATACTTCACATAATCACCGGCTCTGAAATCGTGGAAGAACTTCGTGATACGCTCACCCTCTCTGTGAAGCTGATCATCACTCTTGATCCCCTTAAGAAAGAGAACGAACTCATCACCGCCGAGTCTTCCGATTATATCGGTGACACGGAACTCATTGCGAAGCTGATGTCCCAGGGTTCTTAGTACTTCATCACCGAAGGCATGTCCCATAGTATCGTTGATCTTCTTAAAGTTATCTATGTCGAAGAGGAACATAAGGCTCTGAACTTCGGGATTCTCTGTCATCCACTCCTGTATCTTGCGCTCCGTGGCGATCTTGTTGTTAAGTTCCGTAAGCAGATCCGTATCGGCCTTATCCGCAAGATCCTTACTCTGCTCGCCGTATTTGATCTTATTGATAATGGCATTGGCTACAAGGAATAAGAGGAATATACCTATCGCTATCGCAAGATTGATTATCATCTTACGCGCATTCTTCATCTCGTTGCCGACTATGTTATCCACATACTTCTGATTGATGAGGGTCATTAGCTGCCATCCCTCCACAGAGATGGGGGCGATGACTACAGACTTGCTCTCAGTACCCTTGGTCGCGGAGAACATCATCTTATTCTGCTTCTCGGCACGCAGCTTGATCTGCGGAACGGTAAGTCCAGAGACCGTTGCACCCTGCAGATTGGTGAAGAGATTATCTCCACCGGAGAAGGTGCTTGCCGAACCTGTCGTATATACTATATCGCCATTGGCTGTGATCAATGCGTAACCAAGGCTTCCTCCGAAGTTATTCTCAGGAAGTATGCCTATCAAAGCCTTGGGGTCCATGAGCATGTATATCTCACCAATCTTATTACCCTCTCTCTTGATGGGAACGGATACAACAAAAGCGTCATTATCACTCAGACCATTATCATCCGTATAATAGTTGACGATATTACTCCCGTTATTGAAGTAGTCAGCGGATGACAGATCAACTTCACCTAATCCGCTGGCATAGCCCTCGCCCTCCGGGTTCGTTATAATGACCATATATACTTCCGAAGTAATGCTGCATAACCTGTCTGTAAGTTCTTTGGTCTTACTCGGGTCAGTCAGACTATCCGACCCTATGACTGCCGCCGCTCCCTGAGCCAGACCGGAAATGCTGTCGAATCTGCTCTTAAGTGCCGCCGCATATCCCTCGATCTCGGTCGTGGTCTGTTTCTTGATCGTCTCCTCCGCACTTTCCTCACTGTTAATAGTGAAGTTGCTTATGAGAAAGATAATGATCACTACCAGTACCGCTACAGGAAAACCCCACTGTGCAAGTATGCTCTTACTGTTGTTCTGATTCTGTTTCTTCTTCTTGCTTCCCATCGCTCTCCCCTACCGGATCCGGTACAGGATCCAATTTTGCGAATATTCTTTTCCAACCCATACTGCATATGTATGCCGGTCCCGATATTCCCAACAAGATATATACCGGCAATATCTTAATCCCTATATCCGTAAAAGCCAGTCCTACAACTATCGCCGTAACAGCTAAGAACATAAGTGTATACGGAAAATTACTTATTACAAGTAAAAAGGAATTCTTAATGGTGTTCTTCACTGTATTCTCAAAATGTGACAATACAGGATATACATACATCATGACGGCAATGACAAAGACACCCATTACTATCATCAATATCACAAGCGGCTGCGGCAGCTTACCTATGATCCCTCTGGCTACGATGATCACATCCATCCCCATAACAGACAGAACGATCAGATTGATAAGCCAGATACAGGTTGCCTGCCTGAAATTAAGCTTAAAGGACTTAAAAAAATCCTTGGTGACATATGACTCTTCATTCTTAGCCATCTTAACCGTCACATAGTACATAGCCGTCCACGAAGCCCCGATCGTGAATATAGGAATGGAGCATACTATAAACAAAAGATTGATGATTATCAGATCCGCCAGCTTACTTAATGCGGATATCAACGGACTATCCGGACTGAACATCTATGTACCTCGAACATATTATAGTACTTTTGTACTATCGATGCAACAAAATCGTGCAATTATCTGAAAAATCTTCCCCTTAATAACATACACGGGTTCATTATACCACAACTGACGACATATTTTCACATTATTTTTGTTTTTTCCATGGGAATATACACGATTCCGTCTTTACAGGTCTTTTCTCCGCAGTCTTTGAAGCCGCATCTGTAATAGAATTGTCTTGCATAAGGTGCCGCATTCACTGTCACGCGGCTAAAAGATGTGTGTTCTCTAAGATACCTCTCCGTATACTTAAGAAGCTCTCTCCCTATTCCCCTTTTGTGATAATCCCCGTCAACAAAAAGAAGTGAAACATGATTCCCGTTACGAAGTCCGAGCATTCCGATGATCTTATCTTTCAATGTAGCTACGAATACCTTGTAATGACCGTTCTCAAAAGCCTTTTTCAACATATTGTCGGTGACAAAGACTGCGAATGCTTCGGTTCCCTCACGTCCGTACTCCTTGGCCTCATACTTAAGAAAGACCCTGAAGGCAAGCTCCATCACTTCATCCCACTCTGTTAATTTGGCTTCCCGTATGCTCACTTCTTCCATATATCAGTTCTTTGTATGTTCTTTGATCCACTCATAGATATCATTCATAACGGTATCTCTGTCCAATTCATTCAGGATCTCATGCCTGTCACCCTCGTAGCATTTCTCACTTACATCCTTGATCCCGAGCTCCTTATACTGCGAGATGACTTTCCTTACCGCTACACCATACTCCCCACAGGGGTCTTCACTTCCGTATACAAAATACACCGGAAGTTCCTTCGGGATCTTCTTAAGGAGCTTACTGTCATACTGTCTTCCCAGCAATTCCTTCAGAGTAGAAAAACCATTAAGAGTAAAAAGGAATCCGCAATTCGGATCAGCCATATACGCATCTATTATCTCATTATCCCTTGTAAGCCAGTCAAAGGGAGTCCGCGGTTCCTTAATCCTCTTGCAGTATGAACCGAAAGCAAGCGAATTCAGGAATACGCTTGGATGCTTGCTCCCCTGAAAAAGCTTTAATACATCGCACATCAATCCCGCGAACCCGATCGCTGCTCTGGACATCATGAGTGTACCCGATAATATGACTCCGTCTATTCCCGTACCGTATCTCGTAAGATAGCTCCTTGCGATCAGAGAACCCATACTGTGACCAAATATGAAGATCGGAATACCCGGATACTCCATCTGTATCATCTTCTTAAGTCTGTGAACATCCCTGACAACAACCGTGGCAGGATCTCTCTTGCAGAAGTATCCGTTAGGTCCCTGACTCTTCGACAGACCATGACCCAGATGCTCATTACCGGCTACGACATAACCCTTATCACACATGAATCCGGCAAAAGGTTCATATCTGTCTATCGTCTCAGACATACCGTGAACAAGTACCAATATGCCCACAGGTGGCGTGTCCGGTGTCCATTTTACTGCGTGTATTCTGCTTTCATTATCTCTTGAGTCATAATAAAAATCCATTCTGTCCATATATGATAAACCCTCACGCTATTGTATGTCAGCTAACCTCACAACCTGCCGGCATATCCTTCTCGGGACTTAACAGAACGACATTGCCCTTATCATCCTCCGCACACAGAAGCATTCCCTCAGATATCATTCCGGCAAGTGTTGCAGGCTTAAGATTCGACAGTACGAGCACCTTTTTCCCTACCATCTCCTCCGGGCTGTAGTACTGCTTGATCCCTGACAGTATCTGCTTAACCTCTGAACCTATCATGACCTGTGAGCACAGAAGCTTCTTGGACTTGGGAACCTCTTCGCACTTAATGATCTTACCTATCCTGAGCTGAAGCTTAGCAAAGTCTTCATATGTGATCTCCGGCTTGATATCTGTATCCACGATATCCTCTGTATCTTCACCGGATGCCGCATCCCCCGTATCAAGACCGTTCTCCCTTGCGTATTCGGCCCTCTGTGCCTCTCTTATAGCCTCAACCTTAGTCTGTATCTCGTTAAGATCAAGCCTTGCGAAAAGTATCTCCGGCTTATCTGTTACCTTGTTACCATTAGGATAGAGTCCTGACTTATTAAGGTCTTCATAACTCCTCTCACTGCAGTTAAGCTGCTTTAATATCTTCTCTGCGGTCTCGGGCATATAGGGCTTAAGAAGGCATGCGCCCGTCACTATGGAATCCGTGAGATTATACATTACCTCAGACAGCCTGCTTTTAGCTGCTTCATCCTTGGCAAGCACCCATGGCTCCGTCTCATCTATGTACTTATTACATCTCCTGAAAAGGGTGAAGACTTCGCTTATGGCATCCGCTACCTTAAGCTCCTCCATACGACCGCTCACCTTATCCCTTGTCGCGGTAACTACCGCCTTAAGGTCATCATCCACAGGCTCTGTGACGCCCGTACTTACGACCTCTCCTCCGAAGTACTTATTGGTCATGGAGATGGTCCTGTTCACAAGATTACCCAGAACATTGGCAAGCTCTGAATTGAATCTCTCCACCACAAGCTCCCACGTAATGGTCCCGTCATTATCATAAGGCATCTCATGAAGCACAAAATACCTTACCGCATCCACTCCGAACAGATCGATAAGATCATCGGCATATATGACATTACCTCTTGACTTGCTCATCTTCTCTCCGCCTTGTAGAAGCCACGGATGTCCGAATACTCTCTTAGGAAGGGGTTCACCCAGTGCCATGAGGAATATGGGCCAGTATATGGTATGGAATCTGATTATATCCTTACCTATAAGATGAAGGTCGGCAGGCCAAAGCTTCTTATACTGCTCTGTACTTGCACCTTCAGCATCATATCCGATTCCCGTGATATAGTTGGTAAGTGCATCCAGCCATACATACACAACGTGTTTATCATCGAAATCAACGGGAATCCCCCATTTGAATGAGGTCCTCGATACACAGAGATCCTGCAGTCCCGGAAGGAGGAAATTATTCATCATCTCGTTCTTACGGGATACCGGCTGTATGAATTCCGGATGTGAGTTGATATGCTCTATCAGCCTGTCCGCATACTTACTCATCTTGAAAAAGTATGCCTCTTCCTTGGCAGGACGCACTTCTCTGCCGCAGTCCGGACACTTGCCGTCCTTAAGCTGTGACTCCGTCCAGAAGGATTCACAGGGCGTACAGTACATTCCTTCGTATGAGCCCTTATAGATATCACCCTGCTCATACAGCTTCTTAAAGATCTTCTGAACCTGCCTCTCATGATCCGTATCAGTGGTACGGATGAACTTATCATATGAGATATTGAGTCTGTCACATATACCCTTTATGATGCCCGCTACTTCATCAACAAACTCCTTGGGGCTTACACCTTTTGCAGCGGCCTTCTCCTCGATCTTCTGACCGTGCTCATCAGTACCGGTCTGAAAGAAGACTTCATAGCCCTGCTGCCTCTTATGTCTTGCTATGGCATCTGCCATCACGATCTCATAGGAATTACCTATATGGGGCTTACCCGATGTATATGCTATTGCTGTTGTCAAATAATATTTTTCTGCCATATCATCACCATACTTCCGTAATATTATGCTTCTTAACTAAGTATCTTCATAAAATCCGCCACATTCGCGGTTATATCTCCCCTGAAGACTGCGCTGCCGGCAACGACCACATTAACTCCGGCGGACAGTACCTCTCTTACATTGCTCAATCTTATACCCCCGTCTACCTCAAGATATATATCCCGACCGGTGGCATCGATCATCTTTTTTACCCTTTTGATCCTGTCTGTGGATTCCGGAATATATGCCTGACCGCCACTGCCCGGTTCCACACTCATAAGCAGTATCATATCAGTCTTATCCAGATAGGGCTCTATACTCTCTGTCGGTGTGCCCGGATTAATGGTAAGCCCCGGTCTGCATCCCGCCTCCCTTATGGCATCTAAGGTAGCGTCAACATCCTCACATGCCTCCAGATGGACTGTAATACCGTTACTTCCAAGCCTTGCAAATTCCTTCACATACCTTATCGGCTCTTCGATCATAAGGTGTGTATCAAAATACATATCCGTACACTTTCGTATACTTTCCTGTACACACATGCCAAAGCTTATGGACGGTACGAACATTCCATCCATTACATCTATATGGAGCCACTTCGCTCCTCCGGCCTCTGCGGCCTTAATATCCTGTTCCAAGTGGCAGAAATCTGCTGCAAGAATAGAAGGTGATAGTATATTTAACAAGACAGTTTCCTCTCCAGCCTGGTTACACCCATTGAAAGCAGCGATACCAGAATAAGATAAATAAGTGCTGCCGCAAGTAACGGCATCAGGGGTTCATAGGTCTGCGAACGTATGACATTGGCTCCGTGAGTGATATCGGTTAAGGCGATGTATCCGCATATGGATGTCTCTTTTAACAGAGTTATGAATTCATTCGCCAGCGCCGGCAGTATATTACGGAACGCCTGAGGCAGGATAATGTGTATCATGGTCTGTATATAAGACAGCCCCAGACTTCTCCCGGCCTCCAACTGACCGTTATCCACCGACATTATCCCGGATCTGACTATCTCGGCCACATAAGCTCCGGAATTGATCCCGAATGCAAGTATAGCCACGAATCTCTTACTGACATTGGGACTGGTGAATACTATGTAATACATTATAAGAAGCTGTATCATGGTGGGTGTACCACGGATAACCGTCAGATATATCCTGCACAGTGTATCGGCAACGCTAAGGACAGGTCCTTTTCTGTTACCTTTTCTGTCTGCCGTGGAGCGTATCACCGCCACAAAAAAGCCCAGTGCCACACCAAGCACAGCCGCACATATGGTGACGATAAAGGTGGTGCTAAGACCATCTGTAATGTATCTCCATCGCTCTTCCGCTATGAAATTGGTGTAGAACTTAAGCTTGAAATCATCCATCGGTTACTACCTGTTATTTACGTACGACTATGACCTGGGTGGCTGTGGTATACGGAGTAGAGAAATCAACGCTTAGCAGTCTCTCATCCGTAACAGTCATTCCCGCTACGCCCATGTCGGCCTTACCGCTCGTTACCGCATTGATTATGGCATCGAACTCCATATCCTCTATCTTAAGTTCATATCCAAGCTTATCGCATACTGCCTGTGCCATTTCGGCATCGATGCCGACTATCTGCTGATTGGAATAGAACTCATAGGGTTCAAAAGCCGCATTGGTAGCCATTGTAAGCGTTCCGTTGCTTCTGTCCGTTCCCTCGGGTGATACATAAGGACTCTTACCCTTGGTATCATCTCCTATGTAGTTAGCTATGATGCTGTCAATGGTTCCATCAGACTTAAGCTCATCAAGTGCCTTATTGATCTTATCTGTAAGCTCCTTATTGTCCTTGGAAAGGCAGATAGCATATTCCTCAAGTGCGAATTCCTCGTCAAGGATCGTAAGATCATCATTCTTAGCCACAAAAGCCTTGGCAGGCTGCTCGTCTATTATCACACAGTCTATCTTGCCCTGCTTAAGTGCCTGTATCGCATCCGCACCCTTGCTGTATCTCTCGATCACCGAACCCTCAGCCTCGTAATCACTGGCATATATATCACCTGTCGTACCAAGCTGTACGCCTATTGACTTTCCCGGAAGGTCGTCTGCCGAGAATACGGTATTGGGGATCGGCTTGCTTCCGCATGCCGCAAGTGCAGCCGTCATACAAAATGCTGCTATAACTGCAATAATCTTTTTCATAATCATCACTCCTTAATAATACTTTCTGAACCTGTTAATGATAATAACAAGCACTATTTTACCACCAAACCCTTGATTTTAAAACTTTTTTCTGCATTTTTGTGTTATTATGCGTTTTTAAGCGTTCTTATAATCAAGAACAGCCTGATACACCTCTCTTCTGGATATACCCCTGTCAGATGCAACAGCTTTCATGGCCTGCTTTTCATCCATCCCCTCCGATATATACATATTCATATGCTCCTCCACGGACATATCGGCATACTTAAGAGTCTGCTGCATATCCGCTTCCTTATAGCTTATACCTTCGATGACAAGAACATACTCCCCTCTCGGTTCGCTGTCCGTATAGCGCTCTATCGCCTTATCCATGGTGGTGGGAATGATCTCTTCGAACTTCTTGGTAAGCTCCCTGCATAGAGTGATCCTTCTGTCTCCAAGCGCTTCCCTAAGCTCCTTAAGCGTTCCTGTAAGATGATGCGGCGCTTCATATATGATGATGGTTCTTGTCTCATCCCTAAGCTCATTAAGTATCCTCTTCCTCTCCTTTTTATCCGAGGGCAGGAAGGCTTCAAAGCAAAATCTTCTGGTAGGAAGACCCGATACCGTCAGCGCTGTGATAAGTGCCGCCGGTCCGGGAAGCGATGTGACGGGAATGTCATTCTCATGGCACATTGCCACCAGAAGCTCTCCGGGATCGGAGATAGCAGGGGTTCCGGCGTCCGTTATGAGGGCTATGTCCATTCCGCTCTTAAGCTTATCTATCAGAGCCCTGCCTTTTTCCAGACGATTATATTCGTGATAGCTCGTCATAGGCGTATCTATATCGAAAGCATTGAGCAGCTTAATACTGTTACGGGTATCCTCAGCGGCTATCAGGTCAACGCTTCTTAAGGTCTCTGTCACACGCTCGGATATATCCTTAAGATTACCTATGGGTGTGGCACATATATACAGTGTTCCGGTTGAATTCTTCATATTATTCCTCATGCCGAGCCCAAGTCGCTGTGTGAAAAATATGATATCAATCATAATTTTCACACTACTCCTCCGAGGCGGCTTCTTCCTGCTTAATCTTCCCTGCCGTAGAAGTCAAGAAGCTCTGCGGTATATACCCCCGGCTTCTCATATACTATGAGCGGCTTCTCCACAGTTATCCTCGATTTTGCGTCCCTTTTGGCTTCTATAAGTACCATACTCGGCTCCTTGTCTACATAAGGGTATACCAGTCTCATCCTCTTCGGCTCAAGCTTATATCTGTTAAGCATGACCATTATCTCCGCTAACCTGAAGGGTCTGTGTATCATATAGAACATGCCGCCGGTCTTAAGCAAAGCGGCTGCAACAGATACCACATCCTCAAGAGTGCACATGATCTCATGCCTTGCTATTGTCTTGCTGTCTGCTTCATTGTGCAGACCGTGACTTTCGATCATATATGGCGGATTACAGGTCACCACATCCACACTTCCCTTGGGTATGGTATCCGGTAGCCTGCGTATATCTTCATTAAGTATCTCTACCTTATCCTGTAAGCTGTTGAGCCTGACGCTCCTTGATGCAAGGTCGACGCTCTGTTCCTGTATCTCTGCGCCGATAAGCTTAGAAGCACTTGTTTTACCGGACATGAGTATGGGAATCACCCCATTGCCGGTACACAGATCCACTACAGTATCTCCTGCCGCAGCCTTGGCATAATTGGCAAGCAGCACCGCATCGATACCGAAGCAGAAAAGCCCCGGGTCCTGTATCAGTCTGAGTCCCTTATACTGCAGGTCGTCAATTCTTTCGTTGTCTTTAATGCTCACTTCCATGATAATCACCTGCTTAATGCACCTTCAACCTAGTCGTCCGTATCCATAACCCAAAAGCAGGGGAGCATCCTCTGCTCCCCTGTACTTATCCGGCATTCTGCTCTTAATCATCGTCAAGACCCTGTGTTTTATCCTGCTTCTCAAGCTCCTTAAGCTCTCTTAATTCTTCTTTGGTAAGCTGCTTCTCCTTGCGGTGCCGCTTCTTGAACTTAAGCTCTTCTGCCCTGTACTCATGTATCTCCTTCTCGTCTCCGTCTTCCACGATCACCTTCACTAACTCTCTTAAGACGTTGACACTCGATACCTCACCCTTAAGTCCATCCGGAGTCGTCACATAATCTCCTATTCCGGGAAGTCTCTTATTGATCTCCTCATATGTATCCTCTTCATGCTTAAGGCAGCACATGAGTCGTCCGCACACTCCCGATATCTTGGTGGGATTAAGTGACAGGTTCTGTTCCTTGGCCATCTTGATGGATACCGGTATGAAATCGGAAAGGTGAGTGTGACAGCACAGAGGCCTTCCGCATATACCTATTCCGCCGCGTATCTTGGTCTCATCCCTGACACCTATCTGCCTTAACTCTATCCTTGTCTTGAACACGCTTGCCAGGTCCTTGACAAGCTCCCTGAAGTCTACTCTTCCGTCTGCCGTGAAATAGAACAGTACCTTATTATTATCAAAAGTATATTCCGCATCGATAAGCTTCATCTCAAGCCCGCGATTGGCTATCTTCTCAAGGCATATCTTAAAGGCTTCCTTCTCTTTCTCCTTATTCCTTGCCTCCTGCTCATCATCCTTGGCAGTGGCTATCCTTATCACTTCCTTAAGCGGTTGCACCACCTGATCGTCGGGGACTTCTCTTGGATCGCCGACCACGGTGCCGTATTCCACACCTCTGGCTGTCTCGACTATCACATGATCGCCCCTTTTAATCTCATAATCCTTGGGGTCAAAGAAATATATCTTACCCGCAGTACGGAATCTTACGCCTATTATCTTTTTCATCTATCTACCTCCTATGCAGAATACTACGCCTCCGGTGCTGTGTATGCCGGTCTTGGTATTCTGCGTCCCGACATCCTGTCGGATCTATAAACCACAAAGATTAATTATCGCTGTTCTCCTTAATCGACAGCAGCAGCAGCTCCATCGTCAGATCAAAATTAACATTGGCTGCTATTCTCTTCTTGGCACTGTCAAGTGCCTTAAGGATATTCTCTATTCCCTCATAAGTACTTCTTGACGCTGTACGCTTGATATTCTGGAATTCATCCCTGAATATCAGATGATTGGCATCATTGGTCGCCTTAAAGAGAAGCGCATCCCTGTACCACACCGCCAGTATATCAAGGAAATCGCTTATCTCAAGCTTGTACTCATTCATCTGCTTGATGGTCTGGGAAAGCTCGCTTATATCCATCTCGTGGATATGCTTAAGCATGGCTATGGCATCCGTCTTGATCTTATCGAACTCCTCGGAGCGGGCAAGTATCTTGGCTTTACCTATATTGCCCCTTGCAAAAGCCGCACATATCTCAGCCCTGTAATCGGGAATCCCTTCCTCCTCCATTAAGAACTTCTTGACCAGCCTGTCATCTGCGGGCTTCATGTTAAGAACCACACATCTGCTCTGTATAGTAGGAAGGAGAGCGCCCAGATTATCCGTAAGGAGTATAAGCACCGCATACTCCGGCGGTTCCTCAAGCGTCTTAAGGAGCGCATTCTGAGCGTTATTATTCATCTTCTCAGCCTCGCTTATGATATATACCTTACGCTTGGCTGCATACGGCTTCACCGATACGGTTCCACTGACCTGTTCCCTGATATCGTCTACCGAGATCACATTGGGCTTCTCATGTGTCAGATAGATTATATCCGGATTATTCTTGGTCAATGCCTGCTTACATGAGTGACATTCGTTACACGGCTCCACGCCCTCTTCCTCACACAGAAGTGCCATGGCGAAGACATTCGCGATGAATTCCTTACCGCAGTATCTCTCACCGCATATTATATAAGCATGGGATACCTGATCATTCTCCACCACGTTCTTAAGGTAGTCCACGATCATATTCTGTCCGATTATATCTGTAAACTTAGCCATCTGTAAACCTCCGTTGTCGTTACCTGCGACACAACATCACCCTATCACGGATCATGTGAATATATCAAGCAGAAGTCCCCTTATCTCTCCTATCTTGCCAAGGATCGCTATATTGTCCTTCTCATCCTTCATAAGCTCTTTGGCCAGCTCATCAAGATTCTGATCTACAAGTCTGATTATACCATATACTCTGTGCCTTCCGCGCCTGTCTAAGAAATTCTCTCTGGAAAATTCATGGGACCTTGTGATCACTTCATTCATAAAGTCCTTGATAAGCGATCTGTACCTGCGCATGTCCTTGATATCTCTGTGCTTGGCAAGCTTATCTCCCTGCATGGTGATCTCCTCCATCATGGAGGCAAGTCTCTCCTGCAGCTCGGACTCACCTATCCGGCTGGCGAGCATGAACTTAAAGCTTCCGTCTGCCTGGGTGGTCTCCTTGGGCGTCTCGACCTGCTGCACCGGTGTTAAGTTATTCACCTTAATATCCATAGGCGGTCTCTCTTGTCTCTATCGGATATAAGCTCTGACGGTTCAGAACTCATCTCCTCTTCTCTGACTCAATAAATGCCACTATATCCGTGATGCACTGTGTCAGATCATCATTATTGAATCTGTTGGTAATACCGGCTTCATCAAGCTTCTTCTCGCTGAAATCCTCAGCATCCGCAAGGAATCTGCGACACATCTCCTCGTATCTCGGAGTTATCTGTCCGTTCTCCCTGTTAAGAGCTCTCTGCAATCTCACTCCGTCATCCAACTCTATATATATCGGCACAACTCTGTCTTCACCGTAGTACTCCTTAGTAGATATATAAGATTCCGGTGTTCCTATGATAAGGTAATCATCCCTATCAAGATCCACCTGATCATCTGCCACGGTAAAATAATACCATACTCCGTGTATGGTATCATAAGATCTGCATTCTATGACCTTGCCTTCTGCCTTAAGCTCTCTAAGTCTCTCCTCCGTAACGAAGAAGTACTGGACTCCGTCCTTCTCATGCTCCCTGATGGGACGTGTGGTATAAGGAACTATCTTCTTAAGCTTAAGCTCTTCAGACAGAAGCAACTGCCTGTATATTGTATCTTTGCCCGAGGCGCTCTTGCCCATCAGACAGAATATCCTGCTCATGGTTATAATCTGACTCCGTAATGTCGTAATATCATATCCTGCCGTGTTCTCATCTCTAAGACATGAACATATCCTTATGATATTTCCACCGACCTTATAATAACATTATGGGAGAATGCTGACAAGCGTCTTTACGGCTGTATGGACACGCCATGATAAGAGCCGTGCTTTTTACGGAATGAAAAGATATGAAAGAAAAAGGGGATGACACGCTATTATCGGAACTCAAATAGACGGCTTGTCGGAACATTAAGAACCCGAGTATCATATCGTTATCTCAATCTGATTACCCTCAATCACTACAATGCAGGCTTCATAGTATCCATCCCCTGTAGTACGGGGACCGCTTACAACTTCATAACCATCAGTATTAAGCTGCTTAGTAAGCTCATCCACCTTTTCCCTGCTTCCTACTGAAAAAGCAATGTGAGCATACCCTGTTCTGTTCAAAGGCTTATTATGATCCTGCAATTCCGGTTTTGTCATTATCTCCAACCTGGCACCATCGTCAAAGCTGATAAAGAAAGAGCGAAAATCCGTAATCTTATTATGATACCCGTCATTGGAACGACCACCCAGATACTTCACAAAAAAATCCCTCGCTGCTTCAAGATCGTTCACATACATAGCAATGTGTTCTATTATCATAGTTTACTCTCCTGCAGGAATCTGATCGTTCAGACTTTTATTACGGTAATTCAGATGGCCTGCTATGCCCATGCGCCGGTAGTCAGGATGCACACACAGATGATGTATGATCGCCCTGCGGCTCTGCTCTGTTGCATTCCACAGCTCGAATATAGCATCATAATCATCTATTGTTACTTTCTTTATCGCATAATCCATCTGCTTGCTCCTATAATTTATACTGCATAAAATTCCCGTTCTTCACGAAACCAAAATCCGTATAAAGAAGAACTCCCATGTCCGATGCCGTTATCTGGACAGTTCCGCAGCCATAGGCTCTTGCCTCTTCAACCACTCTGGAAAGCAGTTCCCTGGCAATTCCCTTACGGCGATACTCGGGATTCGTGAACATACTTGACAGAAGCCCCATCTTTCCACTCGGACACCCAAAATATGGCGGTTTTTCCACAAATGATATACCGCTTGTTCCGACAATTTGACCTCCATCTATTGCCAGCCAGGAAACAAATGTACCGTCAGACATGTGCCGATTGTAATAATCCTGAAGCGCCGGAACCAGATCAATGTCCTCAGTTGCACCTTCCTCTCGGAGCTGTCTTATGCGCATCTGAATAAAAGTATCCAATTCATTTGCAGATAATTTCACATACTTTATCAATAGACTACCTCCATAAGTTCATTTCCCAGTTTTCTTTCAAAATAATTCGGCCCTTACTTACATTCCATAAACACACGGTGCGTATAGATGGGTTTTGTCTTCCGAATGTTCTTTATGGGGCAAATCCGGAGCCTCTGTATACTCTCTGTAGGCGCCGTCTGCAAGTCCTCTGTCAATCAAAAGCAAGGCATCCGTTAAACGCCTTAGTCCTTCCTCCGTATCCATATATGTAGTGATGCCGAGGATATAGTCATCTGTTGCCAGCTCAATCTGTATGTGGTATTCATCAAGCAGTATCCTCTGCAGAGTATACCCGTCTATACCGCTTTTGCCGGTGAATACGACTATCTTGCACGGATCAAGCGCCACGATATAATCCCTGTCTAATATATCATCGGGAGTTAGGATTTTTAATACCTTGAGACCTCTGCCAGCTTCTGCGTCTATATTGGGATCGGTTGACATAATTCCAATGTCGGCCTGTCCTTTCAATACATTTATCGCATTCCTCACCATACCCAGATGCTTCCTGACCATATCCTGATTCTCCGTGATATGATGCAGGGCATTGTCTATACTCGCCATCAGCACATAGGACGGAGAGCTTGTCTGAAGCATCGTCCAATATTTTTCAAGTGTAGTTATGTCAACCAAAGAGCCCTGTGCATGAAGCAGCGCTGTCTGTGTCATGGCGGCCATTGTCTTATGCGTGCTGTGTATGACTATATCCGCTCCGTATCTTAATGCTCCTCCGGGATATGCGTCGCTTAAGTCAAGATGCGCTCCATGAGCCTCGTCCACTATTAGTACGGTATCATATCTGTGGCAGGTATCCGATATGACTTCTATATCCGATATGATCCCCTCATAGGTAGGTGATGTGATGACTACTGCCGCGTATCTTTCGCCTGTCACCTCAGCATCATTAAGCTTCTTTTCCAAAGATGCAGGAGATATTCCCGCGTGTATGCACACTGTCGCCTTACTGCTCTTATCTCCGTCACATGATGCATCTGTACTCTCTGTATATACATCCGGCGAACACCGAATATCTATATACTCCGTATCTATGATATCTGTCTTAAGGTGCGCAAGCTTAGCCCCTGCCCATACAGACCTGTGACAGCCTGATGCGACTAAGATACGGTCCCTTTTATCCAAGGATACATTCTTAATATTGCAGTGTTCATCTGCCGTGGTGCATTGCCGCTCTCCGTACATCGCAGCCACAGTATGTATGGCTATGAGTATCCCACCTGTAGAGCCGTTCACCAGATAGTAGGTATGCGGACAGTCATAGAGCCTGCCTGCATAATCCATAGCATCACGCAAAATACCATGAGCATCATAGAGATTGTCATAGCCCTCTATCTCCGTGATATCGATGGCGTGAACGGCATCGAGCTGCTCCTGTCCTGTAGGCTGCCTCTTATGACCCGGCATATGCATGGGGTATTCATCCGAATTATACAGTTGTGTCAGATTCTCACTTATCGTACCCATGAAAGCTCTGTCACGTCCTTCTATTGATTCATATGTTATGTCAACCACCAATGTCCGTTCAGAGCTCTATATCAAGCTCCACGGGACAGTGATCCGAGCCGAAGATATCCGTATGTATCTTCGCATCCTTAAGCTTATCAGCAAGCGAGCCCGATGTGATAAAGTAATCTATACGCCAGCCCGAATTCTTCTCCCTTGCATGGAAGCGGTAGCTCCACCATGAGTATATCTGCTCCTTATCGGGATAGAAATGACGGAAGGTGTCTATGAAGCCACTGTCTATTATATTCTGGAACTTGCCTCTCTCTTCATCCGTAAAGCCCGCATTGTGATGGTTAGTCTTGGGATTCTTGAGGTCTATCTCCCTATGTGCTACATTGAGGTCTCCGCACCAGATGACGGGCTTCTTCTTCTCCAAACCCTTAACATACGCAAGGAAATCATCCTCAAACTGCATCCTGTAATCAAGTCTCTTAAGCTCATCCTGAGAGTTCGGCACATAGACCGTGATAAAGTAATAGTCCGGATACTCCAGGGTTATGACTCTTCCCTCATGGTCATGGATATCTACTCCTATCCCGTACGTCACATTGAGAGGCTCTTCTTTGGCAAAAACAGCCGTACCTGAGTATCCCTTCTTCTCAGCGTAATTCCAGTAGTCATGATACCCATCGAAGGCAATATCTATCTGTCCTTCCTGAAGCTTAGTCTCCTGTAAGCAGAATATATCCGCATCAAGGTCCCTGAATACCTGTTCAAAACCTTTTTCCCTGCAAGCCCTAAGGCCGTTCACATTCCATGAGATGAATTTTTTCATACTAATCTACCACTCCCAGATAATTTATAATGTCACACTTTAACCAGTTCTCCTATATCACCCGAACGGATGACCGCAGGGGATAGTTCGTCAGGAGCATTCTCCGCCTTAAGGATGGCATCGATACGCTTAGACAGTTCCTTTTTCTTAAGACCGAAGGTATTAAGACATATACTGTGAATCCCGCATTTAATAGCAATAGAGACATCGCTTTCAATCTCATTGCCGACCATAACGGTCTCCTTGGCATTAAGTCCCTCTTCTGACATAAGCTTATCAAGAAAAGCCTTCTCAGGCTTCATCAGACCATAGTCCGAGGATATATATATCTTATCAAGGATATCCTGCAAGCCGAACGCCTCTATCTCGGGCATTGTGAATATCTTCTGGGCATTGGATAGAAGATATAGCCTACAGCCCTTATCCTTAAGTGCCTTAAGTGTATCCATCGTATTCTGATAAGGACGGACATATTCCCTTGATGCAGTCCTAAAAAGGTTGGCTGCGGCTGCGGCCCATTCACTGTCGGCTACCCTTGATAACACTCCATCGATATCTGTCTTGTACTGCTTACGCAGAGTATCTATATCGGAGCCTGCGATAGTAAGAGAGCAGGAATGATGTTCGCCGCCTTCGAATAAGAGTCTTGCAAATACGCTCTCGATCTTAATCTCAGGTCTCTTCACCCCTGTAAGAACAGTAAGTCTCTGCCTCTCTCCCGCATCATATAAGAAGAAGGCATCCTTAAGTGTCTTCTGCTTCCATTCACAGCCGTAGACATTGTAGAAATCACGCATGATCTTCCACAGTTCCTTACTCTGTTCGTCGGTATGAATGTCCAGAAGCGTTCCGTATAAATCGAAGATGTAATTCCGATATGTATTCATTATGCTCCTCCGTTATAAGTACTATAACTATTGCCCCTTTTTATGCGGTAATCTCTTCATGGCATAGGTTCCTATTATCACGCCGACAGCGCAGACTACAGTGCCTGTTATCAGCATGACCTTTATTCCGGCATGGTCAAGTATCACTCCGCTTATCAGATTGGAGAATACTCCTCCTATGGTGATGGCACTGGTGACATAGGCCTGACCCTTCACCTGATCGTATTCATTCATTGTGCTGTTCACATAGTAGGCTGCGGCAGGTATGAATACGGCATAAGCAAAAAGCTGGAAAGACTGGCTTAGATACATCATCGCCATATTGACCGTGAATACAAGTATCAGTATCTTGATAAAAAAGGCAAACCCCGAGAGTATTAACAGATTATCAGCGGATATCTTCTTAAGAATAAAGCCTATAAGAGCCATTACAGGCAGCTCTAGGATAGCCTGAAGGAAATTCGCATACCCAAGCTCTGTCTCTCCGCCGCCGAGATTCCTGATTATCTGTATCATGAAGTCGTTGATCATATTGTGAGCAAAGAAAAAGCATATGGTTCCTATGAGGAATACCATGAATGCGGGGTAAGCCCCGGCAAAGGATGAAAGGCTGTTATGGATAACCCCGTCCTTTGCTTCATGCTTTGTGACAGAAGTGTCAGTTTTATCGTCTTTTCCATTACACGGAAGTACGAATGTTATTATTAGCAGAGCAGATATTAGCATGGTGACGATATTGACATATAACAGTACCGTCTCACCGTTACGCTCTACTATGCCACCGATTATTGCCGCAGTCACGGCGAAGCTTGCGGAGCCCAGGCCTCTTGCAAGCCCATAGTATATATCACAGCCTGCCTTCTGATACTCGAAGCATAAGGCAGTCATCACGGGCTGATAAGCGAACTGGATCATATATATTACCGCATAGATTATGAATATCGCTGCCTTCCCGCACGGAATGAGCCACAGTATCATTGAACCGGCGAAGATAACTGCGACCGATATAAGGATGAAGCTCCTGTTGGTAAGAGGTCCCGGACGGTCTATCACTCCGGCTATTATCGGTTGGAAGATAGCTGATACTATATTGGCTGCGGCAAGCAGTATACCGACCTCCGTGTTGGAGAAGCCGTTAGCAAGAAGATACACGGCCGCATAAGCGTGTATCGTACAGAACGCCACGAAGTATGCGGCATTAAGCAATGTATATCTGAGTGTCCAAAATCCCTTTTTCTCTGTCGGAACGGTTGCTTTATTCTCTGTCATATTAATCTTCCATGCCGAGCCATAGCATCTTTGATGCTTGTGCGAGGCTCGCGAGGCGAATCTTCAATTCGCCGATGCGATAAGGCGATTTGGGCTGAGAGTTGAGATCAACTCTCTTGCACAACATCGCTGTGTGAAAAATATGATATCGGTCATATTTTTCACACTAATCTCCAACGAGCACTTGTAAGAACCTGTCAGTCTCTTTCGTGTCTTAATCTATTCTTCCCCAAGCCCTGTATAGTACTTCTCAAGTTCGGACCTGGCTGCTACATAGTAAGGCTCCAGCCTCTTGTCAAAGTGCCTGCCCATACTCTCCATGATTATGCTGTCCGCCTGTTCAAAGGACATTCTGTCCTTGTATACTCTCTTACTGACAAGTGCGTCATATACGTCGGCTATAGCCATTATCCTTGCTTCAAGGGGTATGTCGTCTCCCTTAAGACCTTCAGGATAGCCTGAGCCGTCCCACCTCTCATGGTGATAGTGTGCGACATTCTCCGCTATCTGATGGAAGTAGGCATCATCCGTATCCTTCAGTACTTCATGGACTATCCTCGCACCCTCGGCAGCATGCTTCTTCATCTTCTCGAATTCCTCGTCTGTGAATCTGCCGGGCTTTCTAAGTATCGCATCATCTACGGCTATCTTGCCCAGATCGTGCATGGGAGCAGCCTTGATCACATCACTGTAGAATTCATCCGACATCCCGAATCTGTTATCCTTCTTGATCTCATCCACAATAAGGCGCACACAATCCGCTGTTCGTCTGATATGACCTCCCGTGGAATTGTCGCGGCTTTCTACCATTATCGCCATATCAAGGATCAGCCTGTCACTCATCTCCTTGATATGTGCCGTCTTAAGATCCACCTCTCTCTTAAGATCGGCATTGTAATTATTAATAAGTGCTATGTACTCCTGATTCTTGGTATCATCAGTTAAGAGGAACTGATATCCTCTCTTCTTATCACCGTTATAGAGGTAATTGATATCGGCTATATAAGTTCTGTCACCCTTCCTTAGATAGAACTTGTCGTCACTTTCGTCCGCCACGAAGGTCTCGATCCACGGGATCAACAGATTCTTAAGAGCTTCTTCTTTTTCAATAGGGGTATCTATCTTGATATTATACAGCTCAGGAATGATATTCATCGCTGTCTTATTGCTGCCCAGATATCTGTACTTAAAGTCAAGAGAGATGATGCCCGTATCTCCGGTCTGCACAATGGAATCGATGGCAGAATCCGTGATATCATACATGCATATCCTGTGAGCTATTATCAGGAACAATATCTGGTCGAAGATATATGTAAGCGGCGTGAGCTCAAGCCCGTTTAAGAAGCTCTTGCTGATAAAATATGACATGACAGATATAACCACCACAATGAATAGCAGCACGATAGTCGTGTCGGACACATCCTTCTTATTACGATAGCTGTATATTATGGCGAACATATTAAGGATAAGCAGCAGAAGCAGCATGACGATGAAGGCAGTATGTATGGGACCGTATTCCTTCACAAGCCGGACGTATCCGCCGTTATCCACATATGATACGGACCTATAGAAAAATGGGAATATCCCGATGCTTAACACGGACAGATATATCAGCGTCATGATGACTATCAGTGCGATCGAGAAGGTCTTCCTGTATGAGATATTACACAGGTTCAGTACACTTAACAGAACAAAAAGCAGGAGATAACAGCCTCCCAGATACGATATCTTAAGGGAAAAAACGGCTGCTTCAAGACTCTGTGCCTCCGCAAGCTTAAGATAGCCCAACAGGGCGATGGGTATTATCGTAAAGACCAACGTATAGTGCACACTGAAGTGCTTATGCCACATCGCCGCATATACGATGGTCAGTACGACAGATATTAAGAACAGAGCAGTATAGTAATATATCTCCATTGTCATAAGTATGCTCCTCTTCCCCTGTGGTATATATCTTTTATATCATATTATAAGCCATATACGCAATATTAAGAGATTTTTCCCGAAGAGATGAAATAAGAAGAGTACTTCTTGACCAGGCCGATCCTGTCGACAGCCTCGGTCTTTAAGTAAATCGAATTGGAGAAACGGTATGTCGACCGCTCAGATATTCCCAGCGTTACGGCAATTGCTTTCATTGGCATATCTGTTTGGATAAGTATCCTTGCCACTTCGCGTTCTCTGGGAGTGAAGGGATATTCATTTAAGAATCCCTCAATATTATCAGGGTCCGTTATGGACGGGTTATCGTCTTCGGCAGCAGAGGATTCAGTTGTCGTATATTTTTCTTTCTCTTCACTTGTCTTACCCTCGTATGCTATATCCGGATCATATTCGCAAAAAGTAATAATGATGTATAACAAGGCAAGCAGAGCAAGATATAGTCCATAGGATATAAGTGGAGATAAGTCGCCAATCTTATTGTGTAATAATGTGTAGAACATATACAGAATAAGGTCCAAAATTTCTGTATAGAAACGGCCAAATCCGGCAAATAATTCGGGTCGTGATGTTCGCGGAGCCAGAGTCATAAAGGAATAAGTGATTGAATAAATATATATGGATACAAACAGGTAGTAGATACACAGAAGGATGTTCATATCCATAGTGATAAAGGGCATCATCACAAAGATGGATGTGGTCAGAAGGCCGCTGAACATAACTATAGGGAACATTTTATGTCTCTTAACATCTGACAGAAAACCCATTAATAGATAACCCGGGATCAGGAAGAGTCTGGGATAACTGTAGATATTGATAGTTCCCGCCTGTTGAGCAGATATGAAAGATATATCTGTCCTTATAGTAAAGATACAGACTATCAGGCCAATGGCGCAGGAGAGAAACAACTGCTTTTTGATAGTTTTGTTCCATTTCTCAGATTGTCTGGCATAGGGTAGCGGATTCTCCAATATAATGTCGTCCAAAGGTCGAATGGAGACATATGATATCACAATGAAAAGTACCGCAATTGCGAAAGCGGTCGGAAGTGATTCCATGATGCCTTTGCACATGTATTGAAGCAGTAATGAACAAGCGCAGGCTATACCTATAATTGCTCCTTTGTGGAAGCTGCCGGTCAATATGATCGATATTATATAGTATATCAGGCCGCTGATGTGTCCTATAGAGAATTGCAGTGAAAAAACGGCCACGACTGTAACAGTGGGATTTCCCGACAACATAAGCAGGACGGAGATTAAAAGTAATGTATTAACAAACAGGATTACTATCTGTCGGCCTTTCTCAGAAGGGATCTGGCGTCGTACAAAGTAGAAACTAAAGAATCCTATAGCTCTGGTAATACTGGGAAGATAATGCTTTATCAGACCGGAAACCGGTGTTACCAGAACAGACATCTGCTGGTCGCAGAATCCTATTGTCATGAGATAGGCAAAAAGGAAAAGTGAAAAGAATATTGTATAGAATATCATCTTGTGTCTCATAGGTACAGTATAGCACAAAATATAGAGCGGAAACTGTCATGGCAGAAACATGACGTATGCGAAGTAAGTTGTTTGGTGGTAGCCTACATGTGCAGAAATATTTGATTTTCTTAGATATGGAGGTGCATTTTATGCAGAATAATGACGAAAGGCTTACTAATGTAAGAAAGATTGTTTTTGCATTTGCAACAACACTTATTGCTTTGATCACCATGTGGAATTTTGGTATCAAGGCGCAAGCGGCTACTATAACGGTATCGCCAAGCAGTGCAACTGTTAACAAAGGGGATACGGTTAATATTTCGGCAACCGTATCGACAACCGGAACATTTAAAGATATGAGTCCCGTTGGAGGATATAACTGGACAACTTCTTCCGGAGAGTCACATATGCCAGATGAAGTAATTGGATATCCTACAACCACCAACATCTCATTTACAGGTACTGCAAGGGAAGCAGGATCCTTCACATTTACAGTTACGTATAATATGAATGACGAAACTACTGCAACCGGTGTCTTTACCCTTACTATATCTGACGGCTCATCATCATCTTCTTCTTCCTCAGAGCCTTCAAATCTTGAGTCTCAAGGTCCTTCGGCAGAAGAGATCAGACAGCAGGAGATAGAGGCGGCATATGAAGATTTTATTAAAGAAGGAAATTCCACAGAAAATAAGACTGTCGGCAATAACAAGTCTTCTGTTAACGGATTCTTCTATGCAAGAAATGTTAATGGTGTAGCCGTTCAGCCGACTGCTTCCGATAAGAATTCTTATGTACGTGTAGCAGATACAGATAAGAATAAGAGCAAGAATGCTATAGGTGTTGCCAATCTTGTGGCATCTACATATAAGTTAACCGTCGGACCCTGCCTTAACGTTAATTACGGAAATATGGTTGATGGTAAGTTCGTACCCTCTACCACCGGTTCTGCCGGTTATATGTGGATAGGTATTCCCGGCAATTTCAGAGTAAACGGAGCAAAATACTCTGTCATCGCGATATATGAAGGCGGATCATACAAGATATTCAATAACATAATCAATGCCGCCAATCCTGCTGATTCCGGCAATATCCTTATAAATCTTCCTGAGGCAACGTCTGCAAATGTCATGTATGCACTTGTAAGAAGCTAAGAATTAAGGCATTTTTCTTCAGTGTAATATCATTGAATACAAACAGAGGGCGATCTTATACAGATCGCCCTCTAATACTGTGAACAGGTTTTGATTGCTCTGTATTTGCTACATCAGTATTATATCGTTTTCCATTCTTCGTCGACCTCATTTTCAGTTGGTGACAATTTGTCACCAACTGACTACCCTCTTCTTTAAGTCTCTGATTCTATCCGAGTGATTGGTCGTTATCTGTTTAATTCTACGCATTGTAGGTTGTATTCTACGGACTCTACGAATAGAATATGATCATAAGATATCTTATTTTCGGAATTCCGTAAGAAGCCTGCCAGGGCGTACAAAGGAGATTGCATTATGAATCAGGATAGGATCGGAGTATTTATATCAGAACTTCGTAAGGAACAGGGGCTGACCCAGAAGGAACTTGCGGACAAGATCGGTGTTTCCGATAAGACCATATCCAAATGGGAGACATGCCGCGGCATTCCCGATATGACATATATGGAATCTCTGTGTACTTCGCTTGGCATAACCATGAATGAGCTGATAAGCGGTGAGAGACTCTCCGATGAGACTTATTCCAAAAAAGCGGAGGAAAATATCATGACACTTATGAACGAAAATGAGAATAATAAACGTGGAAATATCATGGCTACCGTTATCGGGATAGTATTGCTTGTCGCAGCATTCTTTATAATGATCGCATTCGGATACGGCCCTGGGAATGTGCTGAGCGGATTCCTGTTCTACCTGGATCTGCCGACGCTGATAATTCTGGCCCTGATGTCATTCGGATGTGTATTTGTTTCGGGAAAAAGAGACCGGACTTCGGTATTGGAAGTGTTAAGGAAGGTCGCCCTTCCGAACGGAGTCATAGTGACTTTTATCACCGTTGTGTTGATAATAGCAAATCTCGGAGATCTGACGGCACTAGGTCCCAATCTGGCGGTGGCCATATTGTCGATCATCTATTCATTTATCGAATATCTTATAGTCACACTGATACAGATACGGGGCGGCAATTGACCGCCCCGTATTTATTCCATCTCAAGTAAATATCTTTTAGACAACCCCGACTAATGATATATTTAATTAAATATAATCAAATATGCTTTGGATAGCATCAGTGACATTGATTATTTCTGAAAGTGGGAGTTCACTGATCACACTATAACTTCTTTCTGATAAATCAATCAATCTTAAGTGTTCACATAGAATCAAACCAGAGATTTCCTCGTTTTCTACCCTAAGATGCAGGGCATTTTCCACTTCGTCTATAACAATGGGGCACGTAATAACGCCTTGATTAAGAACATTAATTGTATTCTTGCTTACAATCAAAAGCGGGAAACTAATTCCACTTGCTTTTATGATCGTTCCTTGATTAAGTCTGTTTACCATATTTCTCTTCCTACCGGCTCCCCATAATCCAATTCTTTAGAAAGCGTCAACGGAACACCACTTTCTGCTATTCTCTCCTCCAAAGTCTTATGTCTGAAAGGTTTCCTTAGCGTAATACTTCCGCTATTTGTATCTACATCCAAATAATCTCCTAATTCTATGCTGGCAGATTTCAGAATATCTTTAGATAAAATTATGCCTTGGCTGTTTCCCCAGCTTTTCACTTGTACTTGTTGCATATTTTGATCCTCCTTGCAGACAATATGTATAAACATAGTATAAACCAAGATATGCTTATATACAACCGCAAAGAGACAATTATATTTTTGAATCTTGAAAAGAGTGCTGAAAAAATCTTCAGCACTCTTCCTAAATACAGATAATATTCAGTTATTCTCAGATCAATCCTTGGTATTGATGAGTGATTCACCGATAACACGGATCAAGGCAAAGAGTACACCCGATACCGCCCAGATGATCCATGTGAGATCCCAACGTCCCGTGATAAAGCTGACAGCCAGGAAAATAACAACTATAGCGAGCCAGTATATCCTTGAAAGCGGCTCAAACTTCTTATTCTTCTTCTTATTCTCATATGTATAATCATCTGTCTGCAGAAGTATTTTATATGAGCTATGCACTCCACATATCGAGATGAACATATATACAGCGCATCCAACCGCAAGCAGAAGCAGATCTACCATTCCAACGATCACTACGCTCGGAGCCCCAAGTACGCTTGCGATGACAAGCGGTACACAACCGAGAACGCAGAGCAGGACACCCGTAGTAAGTGCTCGTCTGTTATAAGGTTCTGATGAGGCCATTCTCTCTCTGGCCATACCGTCAACACCGTATTCCGTATCAAAAGCTTCATTTTCCAAAAAATCATATTTGCCGAGCATTCCGCCCTTGGATATGAAGATCCATACAGCTGTTCCGATCTGTGCGAACAATACCAGAAGGCCTATAGCTACGGTCACATTCTCTCCTATACCTAAGATATTTGCACTCTGAAGTCCTGCAAGAAGGATAAGTACCACTGGGCAGGTAATACATAAGAATACACCTAGACCGACCTTTGGAAGGATCTCTTTTCTTAATGAGATATACTCTGAAGCTTCTTCCATTGTTACCTTTCTTAATGGAGAATAACTGTCGCTCTTTTCATAATAAGGAGTGATCCCGTTTGTTTCCGGCTCCATTTCATCTTTTAATAAGTAATCGGTACTTACGCCGAATACCTCAGCCATCTTAAGGATCTTCTGAAGATCCGGCACGCTCTGTGCACTTTCCCATTTAGATACCGACTGTCTGGACACGTCCAACATGTCTGCCAGCTCCTCCTGTGACCATCCGTTTTTCTTTCTCTCATTGATTATCTTGTCTGCTAAGATCATTTTTATTCCTTTCCGAAACTTTACATCCGCCTCATTTATCGATAGAATGATGTCAGCTTCTTCAAACACTTTGTCTGTTGTCTTGTTCGAACAATCTGACAATACTATTTTTTCCGGTTGCATTCCATAAAGAGTGCTTTTCAATCTGTCAACCGGCAGTTGCAAATACCGTTTTTTCGGTTGCTTTCGGCATTTTTTGAAATAGGCCGATGCACGTACGGCTTTTACTTTTTTACAGTGTATCCGAAGCTGCCAAGCTTATCTCCGAGTCCGAAATACTCGCCGTGCGAGTATGCCATGAGTCCGGCATTATCTAACCTGAATGAACCGTTTTCATCCATATACTTATCATCCACCGTTACTCCGACCACTGTAGCTATGAACATATCATGGCTTCCGAGATGTTTGATCTCATCGACCTTACAATATATGTTCACAGGGCTCTCCTCTATGGCCGGGGTCGCCATGTATTCAGATATATACGGCGTGAGGTTAAGCTTTTTAAATTTATCCACATCCCGACCCGATCTGACTCCGGCATAATCACAGGCAGGTGTCAGCTCCTCTGTCACAAGATTGATGACAAATTCTTTGGTACTCTTAATTATGTCATATGAATACCTGGAAGGCCTTACGGATATCGATACCATCGCAGGATCGGAACATATGGTGCCGACCCACGCCAATGTGATGATATTGGGCTTTTCTCCCTCTCTCCCACAGCTTACCATCACAGCCGGAAGCGGATAAAGCATATTACCGGCCTTGAAACTGATCTTGCTCATTGATTCATCTCCTTCAGCTCTCATTCTCCTTCGATATACCTTCCGTAGAATTCGGTCTTCTATATTATATCGGATATGTCAATCATTGTCATTTACCCTAATCTGCCGTGGTCTGCGTCTGCTGTTCTATTCTGTGGGCTCTACGATATGTGGGTTGTATTCTACGGGCTCTACGAATAGAATATGGGTATAAGATATCTTAACCAATCGGAATTCCGTAAGCTGCCTGCCGGGGCGTACAAGGAGAAGACATTATGAATCAGGAACGAATAGGAGCATTTATATCAGAATTACGCAAAGAACAGGGACCTTGCCGGCATTCTTAATATCTTAAGACATGTCTCTGTCCCAAGCGGTGTGATTGTATTCTTCATAACTATCGTAGTTATACTGGGCAATCTGGACACCCTTGAGACACTCGGTCCTAATCTTGCGGTAGCTATCCTGTCAATGATATATGCCACGATAGAATACCTTGTCGTAGTACTTATTCAGGCAAAAATTGGGCAGATCAACTGATCTGCCCTCTGCCGGTATTACTTACAAAAAGTAATAGTATTCATATTGGTGGAGAGATCGCGCAATACCTATTCTCTTCGATATACACCTATAGTAGCTAAGGCAAATATCAGCGCAAATACATAGATAAAGCCCTCTGCCAATACCATCGAGCCGGATAATCTCTGTATAGTAACGAACACCCCATCCAATAGCGCATGTAAGATCACTGCAAGAATACATAAAGCAATCTTCTTATCCTTAACAGCACGGTATACGAGGTATGAAGCACATATATGAAAAGCTATCGCAGCTACCCTCTCAACTCCCATCCATAGGAAGGTTTCCGGTCCCGAGAGCCAGAGCGGTGAAAGTTGCTCGACCAACTGAGTCTGCACAGAGGGGTCAGCACCCTTAAGCAAAAGATCACCCTGTCCTATATTCAACATTATCAATACTACCACATTGGACACGCAGGTTAATCCGACAATAAGTATACTCTCCACTCCGCCGTGACCTATTCCGAACATGATCGCCTCTGTTTTATCGAGCTTTTTCTTCATAAACAGGCGCATGACTATGTATCTTCCGACTTCTTCAAACAGACCTGCAGCAAGGCCACCGTATATCGCATAAAAAGGAAGTTCCATAAAAGCATCCTGTCCCATGACCTTTATAACGATATTATGGACTATGGATTCAAGTATGAGCGCAAATGCAACGAATGTTCCGGCTCCTTTTAATGCGGAGGATAGTCTTGCATCCTTCTTATTCTCCCAGAATAAACCCAAAAGCATGGGTATCCCAATGCTTAAAAGCAATGATACTATTATTGCTGCAATGTTGGTCCACGGAACTCTGTATTGTGACAACTCCATTTTTTCCCTCTACTTATTTACGAACTTAACAGCGGTTCCGAATGCTATGATCTCGGCCGCAGACTGCATAACGGCAGAAGAACCGTATCTGACTCCGACTATGGCATCTGCACCAAGAGCCTCTGCTTCATCCACCATTCTCTTAGTCGCTATCTGTCTTGCTTCATTTAACATCTCGGTATAGCCGACTATCTCACCTCCGACTATGGTCTTAAGTCCCGCCATAATGTCTCGACCGACATTCTTGGAATTAACGATCGTTCCTTTTACGATCCCGAGTACTTCAAAGTCCTGTCCCGGAATAGATTCAATACTTACGAGCTTCATATGCCTCTCCTTTCTTTATCTCACCGATCCTCTGAATTAATGCCATTAATGTTAAAAGTGCCAGTACTGACGGAATTGCAATGATAAAGATCAATAGCGGCTTAGGAATAGGGTCATTGGTCGAACCTATTACCACTGCTACTATCATAAGCATCATAAGTGCAATAAAGAATACTGCGGCAATAACCGCTCCCGTCATTGTCTTCTTACTGATATCATTCTTAGTAAGATCCATGAATACCGCACCTCCTTTCTCAAGATCCTTAAGTTCATCTAAGTACGAAGATGCATCGATCTTATCATATTCGGTTACTTCATTATTCAGTCTGTCACACAACCCGATCATCAGATCCGTATTGTCACGTTTAACTGCTAATCTCTGTGATTGCGCTGTCATACACTCGCTGAAAGAAAGCTTACCTTCTTCCAGTTTCCGTATCTCTTCGATCGGGACATCTATCTTCCTTAATAATTTGATCTTAAGAAGACAGTCTACATCCTTTAATGAATAATCTCTGTAACCGTTCTCAGGATTCCTGTCGGGATTAAGTAACCCCTGATCTTCATAGAACCTGATATTCTTCTTGGTGATTCCCACCAGCTCTTCAACCTGATTGATCTTCATACAGTACCTCTTACTACATCGATTGGCCATCCGATATGATAAAATTAGACCTTCCACCGGGTGGAAAGTCAATAGATTTTTTCAAAAAAAATGTAAAAAAAGAAAGGATGTTGGATCAACAACACCCTTTCTCCAAAACGGACAACTACTGCCCTGTCACTTTGTCTTTGCCTTTATCAGCTCATAAAGATAAGCCGCAGTCCCATTCACTCCGAGAAAACTTGAATCGATCATAAGTTCATTATGCGCGATATCTGAAGGAAGGTACCTTGCATATCGCATATGATAAGCATCTCTGGCCTGATCAACTTCCTGTATCATCTTTCGTGCACTCTCCGGGCTCATGTGAAGATTATCAACGCAGTTTTCTAATCTGATATCATAAGGGGCATATATAAATATCCTGATAAGATGTGGATGATTGCGTAATACATAATCCGAACATCTTCCAACTACTATACAGCTCTCACGATCCGCAATATGCGTGATGATCTTACGTTGAACCTCAAATATCTTATCCTGTGTCTCATTTGTTCCTTTTCCGAGCGGAAACTTCATGTTAAAAAAACCGGTTTTTGCACTTTCCTCTTCAGAACTGACTACTGAAACCGGCAGATCGGTCTCCTTCGCCACTTTATCAACAATGTCTCTGTCGTAGTATTCAATTTTTAACAGTTTAGCCAATTCTTTTGCTATAGGCCTTCCCAGACTTCCGAACTGCCTGTTTATCGCAACAGCGTAGTTATACATATTCTCTCCTTTCAGATCTTATCAAATGCACGCTCAAATGCTGACAAAGTCTCATCAATGACACTATCCGTATGTGCCGTGCTAAGATTATATCTGTTGCACGGTTTATTGTAGATCCCATTTAGCAGAAGTGCATAATCTATTTTCTTCCTCAGATTAAAATCCGACTTAGTTAAATCTCTATAGTTTTTTATCTCATCCAATTCTGTTATCCATATGTTGAACATAGCGCCTATTCCGGTCGTAACTATTTTGATCCCATGTTCACTGAATATTTTCTTTATTCCATCCTTGAGGCTTTCGGTTCGTTTGATCAACGGATCTAACTCGCTTTTCAGAATACGGATTGTCTCCGTTCCGAGTGCCAGTATAAGAGGATGACCATTATATGTGCCGCTGTGATAGAGAATATCCGCAGCGTTATTCTTCTTATTTCCGCTATCCAGTATGTCGGATCCATTGGGAGATGCGATATCCATGATATCCTTTCGACCTCCCAGTATTCCCACCGGGAATCCGGCGCCTATCACCTTACCTAAGGTAGTCAGATCTGGCTTAATCCCATAATATCCCTGTGCGCCGGTCATACCCACTCTGAACCCGGTTTTTACCTCATCAAAGATAAGGAGCATGCCCAGTTCTGTCGTCAATTGTCTTAGTTCCTTCATAAATTCTTTAGTGGCAGGTATTGTTCCGCCGAACATAGGCTCCATTATTACACCGGCAACTTCATGCTTATGCTTAGTAAGAATAGTACGGCATGATTCTATATCATTGAATGGCAAAAGGATTGTGTTTTCCAACATTCCCTCCGAAATCCCGGCTGATTCCGGAAGTCCAATCGGCTCTTTCTCATCTCCTGCTTTGCTTATATCCGGATTGATACTTACAAGAACCTCATTATATCCTCCATGGTAATGTCCCTCAAATTTAGCAATCTTGTATTTTCCGGTGAATGCAAATGCAGTCCTTATTGACAGAAGTGTCGCCTCTGTTCCGGAATTTGTATATCTTATTGATTCCAAAGATGGATAATAATTCTTAATAAGTTCTGCAAATTCATCTTCTCCTTCATGTGGGGTTCCATATAACATTGTTCCATGTTCTGATAGATATTTGTTCAAGGTTTCCTTAATCTCCGGTCTTTCGTGCCCTAAAATTAGCGGACCATAAGACAATACATAATCTACATACTTATGATCATCCACATCTGTCAGATAAGCACCATGCCCGGCTTTCATAAAAAGCGGAAACGGTTCAAAAAATTTTACATTGGCCGATATTCCGCCGGGGATGTGGTTACAAGCCTTTTTCCATGCTCTTTTTGATCCGGGATTTGCCTCCTCATACTCTTTTATCAGGGAATATGTATTCATATCTCAGCCCTCCTTTTTTTTGTAAATTATATTTCCGAAAAAATGTTATGTCAATAATAATTTCATTTTAATCTTTGTGGAGTATTCGTTTCGTTTATGATATAATCATTATTGTTACAGGTTGTGTTATAATAAATCATCCATATATGGTTGATTACAGGAGCATACTATGATTAGCGAGATTATTTCCGAAAAATACGATTCAATGAGCAAAACACACAGAGTGATTGCAAATTTCGTTCTAAAAAATCTGACTGATACTTCTTATATGAGTATCAAAGAACTATCCGAGCGTACCGGTGCCGGTGAGGCGACCATAATCCGATTCTGTACCAAGCTCGGTTATGAAGGTTATCCGGAGTTTAAGTCGGCATTGAGATATGAACTGAGCACTAAGGATAGTATCACCAACCGACTCAGAGAATCGTATAAGGCATATGAAGGACGTGGAGCCGGTATTGCCCAAATGCTTCAGGATGAAATGCGCCGTATAGAGAAGACTCTTGCCGATCTGGATATGTCCGCTTTTTTTGACATATGCAACCGATTAACCAAGGCATCTAAAATTTACATTATCGCATCCAGAAGTACAGCTTCCCTGGGATCTTTTTTTCAGTACTATCTCAATATGGCTTTGGGAAATGTCGAATTGATCTCGGATATGGGATGTAAATCAGACTTACTCTGTTCCGCTACTAAAGACGACGTAGTGATAGGAATAACTTTCTACAGATATACAAAAGGAACTGTAGAACTCTTTCAATATGCAAAAGAAAAAGGCGCCAATACGATCGCAATAACCGATTCACAGGTATCTCCTCTTATACAGTTCTCAGATGTTTATCTTCTGGCAGATACTTCCATGCCTTCCTATTTGGACTCCTTTGTTGCCCCATTGTCGATCATAAATGCGATACTTGCAGAAATAGGAAGAAAGGGAAATATTCATTTGGAAAAGCGAATAGAGGAATTGGATGGTTTCTATAAAAAGTATGACATTTTCTAAATCGACAATCTGATCTATTTTGAAATTTTTATTCCATTTTGCTATTGACAAAATATTTTCTCCGTAATATACTCTTTACAACATCTAAACCAACAGATGGCTGCAAGAGCGCAGAACTCCATGTTCTGCGCTCTTTCTGTTCAGTCATGAAGCCAAGGATGTTAGAGAGGAGAAACAATATGAAGAAAAAAATCACAAGAAACCTAATTGCAATGATGTTGAGTTTTACTTTTGCTGCGACTGTAATCGGATGTGGCGCACAGGAAAAGATAGCAACGACACCTGCACCTGAGGAGCCATCCGAAAAGGCTGTAACAGCAGAAACTTCAGTTGCCGCTTCTGAAGAGACCACCGAGGAATCGGCTGACGAAGTGGATAAGTATGAAGGATCTCTTGCCGGTACTACACTTACCATAGGAACGGATGTAAGTTTTGTTCCCTTCGAATTCCCCGATGAAAATGATGTATATACGGGATTTGATATGGATCTTATTTCCGCGATGAGCGAGTATCTTGGATTCGATTATACTCTTACTCCCATGGACTTCACTGCCATGCTTATGAGTGTACAGACAAATAAACTGGATGTGGGAATAGCAGGTATCACCATGACGGATGAAAGAGAAGAAGTTATGGATTTCTCGAATCCGTACTATGATGCAGGCATCCAGATCCTTGTTAAAGAGGACAGTACTATCGATAGTTTTGATGATCTGACAGATAAGACTCTTGCTATCAAGGAAGGTACTGCTTCCCTTTCCTACGTAGAAGAACACTACCCTGAAGCAAAGGTCGTAACATTTGCAACCATTGATGAGGCATACCTCGAGGTACAGAGAGGGGCAGCTGATGCTACAGTGTTCGATGCACCCAATATGCTTTATTTCGTTAAGACAAATCCCGATTGCGGCTGTAAGGTCGTCGGTGATCTGGAAGATGCATGTCAGTACGGCATACTCTTCCCTGACGGATCAACTAACAAGGAATACTTTGATGCCGCTTTAGCAAAGTTTAAGGCAGACGGAACTTATGACACCATTTATGATAAATGGTTTGGCACCAACTAAGGTTTATGCAGGTCGGGTGTCAAAACCCGACCTGTGTTTATTTGGCAGTTGAATTGAAAGGAGACATCTCTGTATGGATATTCAATGGTCTTTTGCTATAAAAGTAATACCTACCATACTGAATGGATTAAAAAATACTCTGATAATAGCTGCTCTTGGAATTATGTCCGGATTTATCATCGGTCTTATAGCAGGTGTTGCCGGAAGTGGAAAGCACGGCATAGCTTACAAAATATCAACGCTGTATGTCGGACTCATCCGGGGAACTCCCCTTATGGTGCAGGCATTGTATATATATTTTGCTATTCCTACCATGCTGCATTTTGAACTTAATTCCATGACTGCCGGCATTCTGGCTATTGGTCTGAATTCCGGAGCATATATTTCGGAAATAGTCAGAGGAGCAATCCTGTCGATAGATATCGGACAAAACGAAGCCGGTATCTGCTTAGGCTTAAGTAGGATGCAGATAAACACCAGTATTATTTTTCCGCAGGCACTTAAAATTATGCTGCCGGGACTAGGCAATCAGTTCATTATAAGTATAAAGGATACCTCTCTATTAACAGCTATAGGCGTCGCAGAAATGACACATCAGGCATCGAGAGCGGTAACCACAACCTTCAGAACTGTGGAAACATATACGGCTCTCGCTTTGGTCTATCTGGTTCTGTGTAACGGACTGTCTTTCCTGCTTAAGAAAATGGAAGAAAGGATGAAATAATGGCTGACACGGTACTTAATATTACTCATCTTTCCAAGTCATTTGGAGATCTTGAGGTGCTCAAAGATATAAATGTTGTGATACATAAAGGAGAAGTTATCAGTATAATCGGTCCCTCCGGTTCGGGAAAAAGTACATTTTTGAGATGTATCAATCTATTAGAGCGTCCCAACCACGGAGTAATAGTATATAACGGAGATATCGTGACCGATGAAGGATACGATGTACGGCAACTCCATAAAGAGATAGGTATGGTCTTTCAACGGTTTAATCTTTTTCCGCATAAGACAGTCCTTGAGAATATTATGCTAGCACCGGTTAAACTCAAAATGGGCAATAAAGCAGAGATTGAGGAAGAAGCAATGGCTCTGTTAAGAAAAGTCGGGTTGGAAAGTAAAAAAAATGAAATGCCAAGGAATCTTTCCGGTGGTCAACAGCAACGTGTCGCCATCGCAAGAGCACTTGCCATGAATCCGAAGGTTCTTCTCTTTGATGAGCCGACATCCGCATTGGATCCGGAACTCGTGGGTGAGGTTCTTCAGGTTATGCAGACTTTGGCAAGTGAAGGAATGACTATGGTAGTTGTTACTCATGAAATGGGGTTTGCACGTGAAGTGTCTGATCATTTAATTTTCATGGAAGAAGGGTTCATTGTAGAGGAAGGGAACCCTAAGGAAATATTTGCTCATCCCAAGCAGGAACGTACTCGCCAGTTCCTGTCCAGTGTATTGTAAAAAATCAGTTAAGGAGACATCTTAATGAAAATAGCGTTGATACAGATTCACTCTGTTCCCACTGAGATCAACAGTAATGTGGAACGTGGTATAGAAATGTATAAAAAAGCCGCCTCTGAAGGGGCTGAGCTCATAGCATTCCCCGAGATGTGGACTTGTGGATATTATCTTGAAACTTTTGATTTTCTGGCAGCTGTCAAAGAAAATGATTGGATATTGGATAAATTCTCATCTCTTTCCAAAGAACTCGGAGTTGTAACTATTCTTCCTCTTCCCCAAATTATTGATGATGATCTGTATATTGGACTCTATGTGATTGAAAGTAACGGCAAAATCATATTTGAGTATCAAAAATCATTCCTCTGGGGCAGAGAACAGGATTATTTTACACATGGAAAAAGAGAATACACTGCTATCAACACTACGGTAGGCCGCATCGGAGTTCTTATCTGCTATGACATAGAATTCCCGGAACCGGCAAGACTTTTAGCACTGGACGGAGCCGAGATCATATTTGTTCCTTCGGTATGGAGTAAACCGGCCAGAAACAGATGGGATATACAACTTCCCGCAAGAGCCTTGGATAACACCGTATTTATAGTAGGTATCAACAATGTCGGGGAGGGCGCTTGTGGTCACACAAAAATAATCTCACCCATCGGTGATGTTCTTGCAGAAGGCTCTGATGATGATGAAGAGATCGTTTCATATGATGTAAATTTTGATCTGATCGAAATAGTCAGAGAGCGCATACCTTATCTCACTGAATATGACACAGCCCTAACTCCCGGTGGTCGTAGATGATAAAACAGGGTCATCATCTAAGGTTATTGTATCAATACCGGATGGAATCATTATTCAAAATGAATATAAAAAGCTTCAAATGCTGAAATCATCAGTATTTGAAGCTTTTTTAGTGCCCAGAACCGGAATCGAACCAGTGACACGAGGATTTTCAGTCCTCTGCTCTACCAACTGAGCTATCTGGGCGAATAACGAGCCAAAGCAAAAATCAAGATAAGTGCTTTGCTGCGTTGAGCGCTTGCGGTCATAAGCAGCTAAGTGCTTAGACTGACGTTTGGAGCCTTGGCGACAAACGGTCATCAGACAGGTCGAAGACCTGGATGATGGGCTTTTTGCGTCTTACGAAACGTCGCTCGCATTCTTTCAAAGTAGCGGGGATAGGATTTGAACCTATGACCTTCGGGTTATGAGCCCGACGAGCTTCCAGACTGCTCCACCCCGCGTCAGTAAGTTATGGGCGGAGGTGGATTCGAACCACCGAAGCAATTTGCAGCAGATTTACAGTCTGTCCCCTTTGGCCACTCGGGAATCCGCCCATATAATATAGTCATAAGACTATATCTTAAGCCGATGATCGGACTCGAACCGATAACCTGCTGATTACAAATCAGCTGCTCTGCCAATTGAGCCACATCGGCATATTTAATTGTTCAATATAACCTCATATATCTCTTTTATCTTAGGCAGCTGATTTGTAATCAGCTCTGCTCTGCCTCAGATGGCTCTTCGAGCAATCTGCCAAAAGATAATTGAGCCACATCGGCATATTCAAT